>NZ_JBSFVY010000011.1:0-288048 GCF_053592555.1 Streptomyces sp. NPDC002643 | reverse complement strand
GCGCCCCTGAAAAAGCGGGGGCTGCGCCCCGCTTTTTCATCGGCCCGCAGGGCCGTCATTCAGGGCCGGAGGCCCGAAATAAAGGGGCGCGGGGAACTGCGCGACCAGCCACGACGGCGCGTCAGACGACCGACAACCCATCGCGGCACAACCGCTTATCACGGCCCCCCTAGCGGAGCGCCGAGGCTGCGGTCCTCCACGCGGCCGTCACCGCCCCATGCGCCTGCGCCGTACTGGCCCCCCGGTCGCCGGTCAACCTGATCGGCGACCCCACATGCACATGCAGCCCCGGCCGCCGCACCGGCGCGGTCGCCAGCCCGGCCAGTTGCTTGGCCACGCTCCCCGATGTCACCCGGCGCGCGCCCGCCTGACCGACCGGTACGACGGGCGCCCCGGTGTGCTCGGCCAGCCGGGACAGACCGCTGCGGAAGGCTGCGGGCATGGCCTCGGCGGCGTCCTTGCGCGGCGGAATGCCGCCCTCGGCGTAGATGAGGACCAGCCGGCCTTCCTCCAGGGCGGCCGCCGCGAGGTCGAGCGCCCGCGAGGCCCGCGCGTCGTGGCGGTACACCGGTATGTGGCCCTCACGCCCGAGCGCCTGCCCGAGCCCCGGGACACGCCACAGCCCGGCCGCCGCCATCACCACCGGCCGCACCCCGAACCGGCGCAGTGCGGCCAGCACGATCGCGGGGTCGGCGAGCGAGGTGTGGTTCGCGGCGATGATGCTGCCCGGCGCCAACTCGGCGTCGGCGTCGGCGGTCACCGTCAGACGCCCGAAGACGGGCACCAGGACATCGGCGAGTCGGCTGAGCATGGATGATCCCCCGCTTTCAGTGAAGTGATCTTCATCATCGGCGGAAGCGCGGCGCCCGACCTGAGTACGTGTACTCAAGTCAGCGACCGACCACCCCAGGTAGCCCCTGCCCGACCTGACCGAATCATGGCATCGGCTTTACTGCGAGCTACTTGCAGCTACCACGTCACCGCACAAGGGTGAAGGTGCCCTTCGGCGGGACGGAGAGGCACGAGACACCCAGAGCGAGAGAAACCCAGAGAAAGGACCCCGGCCATGACGCGGAAGGAGTGGACGAACCTCGGCGGGATGGCCGCGTTCATCCTGGCGCTGCATGTCATCGGCTGGTTCACGCTGGTGGTGCTCGTGGCCCCCGAGCACTACAGCGTCGGGAACAAGACCTTCGGGATCGGCATGGGCGTCACGGCCTACACCCTCGGTATGCGGCACGCCTTCGACGCCGACCACATCGCCGCCATCGACAACACCACCCGCAAGCTGATGGGCGAGGGCCGGCGCCCGCTGTCGGTGGGCTTCTGGTTCTCCCTCGGCCACTCCAGCATCGTCTTCGCCCTCACCTTCCTCCTCACCCTCGGCGTCAAGGCCCTCGCGGGCCCGGTCCGGAACGACGACTCCGGGCTGCACGAGGTCACCGGCTGGATCGGCACGACCGTCTCCGGGACCTTCCTCTACCTCATCGCGATCATCAACCTCGTGATCCTGGCCGGGATCTGGAAGGTCTTCCGCGCGATGCGCTCCGGCTCCTACGACGAGGCCGCCCTCGAAGAGCAGTTGAACAAGCGGGGCTTCATGAACCGCCTCCTCGGACGGCTGATGAGGTCCATCACCAAGCCCTGGCAGATGTACCCGCTCGGCCTGCTCTTCGGCCTCGGCTTCGACACGGCGACCGAGGTGGCGCTGCTGGTGCTCGCCGGCTCGGGCGCGGCCTCCGGGCTGCCCTGGTACGCGATCCTCTGCCTTCCCGTCCTGTTCGCGGCCGGAATGTCGCTGCTCGACACCATCGACGGCTCATTCATGAACTTCGCCTACGGCTGGGCCTTCTCCGAACCGGTCCGCAAGGTCTACTACAACCTCACCATCACGGGCCTCTCCGTGGCCGTCGCCCTCATCATCGGCACCGTCGAACTCCTCGGCCTCGTCGCCGAACAGGCGCATCCGCACGGCCCGTTCTGGACCTGGGCCGCCGGCCTCGACCTCAACATCATCGGCTACGTCGTCGTCGCCCTGTTCTTCGCCACCTGGGCCGTCGCCCTGCTGGTCTGGCGGTTCGGCCGTATCGAGGAGAAGTGGTCGGCGGCACTCGCCCCACCCCAGCGCGCCCGCCCATGAACTCACCCCGGCGCGCCCGACCGTGACCCGCCCTACGAAACGGTCTCGATCCACGCCCGCTCTTGGGCCGCGCGGACGCCCACGCAATCATGTGGCCATGCACCGGCCGCCCCCGCTCCACCTCCCCACCCCCGAGTGGTTCACGGCCGACGCCTCGACCCTGAACGTGGCGCTGGTCTACCCGATGCAGGGCCCCGCCGGGATCTTCGGCCCCACCTGCGCGACCTGCGCACGGCTGGCCGCCGAGGAGGTCAACAAGTCCGGGGGAGTGCTGGGCAGGGAGCTACGGCTGATCGAGGTCGACGGCGGCGCCGAGCCCCTCAGGGTCGCGGAGGAGGTCGAGGCCCTGGTCGCCTCGGGCCTGGTGCAGGGTGTCACCGGCTGGCACATCTCCTCCGTACGCCAGGCCGTCGCCCCGCGCATCGCCCACCGGGTGCCGTACGTCTACACGGCCCTGTACGAGGGCGGGGAGCGCACCGAGGGCGTCTTCATGACCAGTGAGACACCGTCCTGGCAGTTGCTGCCCGCCATGCGGCTGCTCGCGGAGGCACGCGGGGTGCGCCGCTGGTTCGTCGTCGGCAACAACTACGTATGGCCCCGGCACACCGCCCGCGCCGCGCGCGGTTACGCCCGAGCCTGCCGGGGCCGGGTGTGCGGCGAGGCGTATCTGCCGCTGGGCACCGAGGGGTTCACCGACGTACTGCGCCGTATCGAGAGGTCGGACGCGGACGGGGTGCTGATGCTGCTCGTGGGCAGCGACGCGGTCCGCTTCAACCGGGCCTTCGCCGCCTCCGGCCTCGACCGGCGCTGTCTCCGGCTGAGCACCCTGATGGACGAGAACATGCTGATGGGCAGCGGCCCCGAGGCCACCGTCGACCTCTACAGCACGGCCGGATTCTTCGCCTCGCTCGCCGACCGCAACACCCTCGACTTCCACGGCCAGTACGCCGACCGCTTCGGCCTGGACGCACCGACCCCAGGCAGCCTCGGCGAGTCCTGCTACGAGGGCGTCCTGCTGCTCGCCGCGCTCATCCAGCGGGCCCGCGCCCTCGACGTCTCCGCGATCGGCGCCACCGCCGACACCGTCTCGTACGAGGGGCCGCGCGGGCTGCTGCGGCTCGACGGCCGGCACGTACGCCAGCGCATCTATCTGGCCGAGGCCGACGGCTACGACTTCAACGTGCTCGCCCAGCTGCGCGCTCCGCACGACCTCCGCTGACCCGGCCCCGACCGCCCGCCGAGGCCCCTTCCTCCAGGGCCCGGGCCAGCCGGTCCAACAACGGCTCCAGCCGCGGACCGCCCCCGTCCTCACCGGCTTCCGCCTCCGCCTCCGCTTCCGCGAGCAGGGGCGCCAACTCCGCCCAGTCGGCCCGTACTTCACGCGTCAGCAGCTGCCAGCGCTCCTTGCCGCGCGGGGTGAGATGCGCGAGGACGCGACGCCGGTCGGCGGGGTCGATACGCCGGAACACCAGGTTCTGGTCGACGAGTTGGTCGATCAGCTTGGTCAGGCTGGGGGCCGGGAGGAAGGCGTGGTCGGCGAGGGCCGTCATATTGTGGCCGCGCCCGTCGGAGAGCAGATCGAGGACCCGCCACGCCTCGACGGAACAGTCGAACTCGTCCAGCACGGACTGCACCCGTCGTACGGACAGCCGCTCGGCCCGGGTGAGCAAGTGGAGCAGTTCCTGGGGCTGCTTCGCCATCGCACTCCTCAACTCGCGTATCCCCGCCCCCTCGACGGGGATGCGGCGAGCCTACCTTCGAGGACCGCGCCTCTGACAAGGCGGCCAGAAAGGACATCCGCAGAAGGACATCCTTTCTGGGGGAAGTAATGGATCTCGAAAATTACTTCCCCTGGAAACTGTTCTTCAATTGCTCGGAAACAGCGACGAAACAGTTCGATCCCAGGCTGTGACGGACTTCCGCTCCCTCTCCACAACGCCCTTCGCGGGCAAGGAGGTTCTGCATGTCCGGGTTCAGCATCAGCAGACGAGGTCTGCTCACCGGTGTGTCGGCGCTCGGCGCGACCGCCGCACTCAGCGCCTGCGGTGCCAAGACCGGCACCGCCACGACGAACTCCGGCGCCAAGGCGGACACCTCCGGCGACACCGTCAAGGTCGGCCTGCTGAACTCGCTCTCGGGCACCATGGCCATCAGCGAGGTCACCGTCCACAACGCGCTGCTGCTGGCCGTCGAGGAGATCAACGCCGCCGGTGGCGTCCTCGGCAAGAAGCTCAAGCCGATCAGCCAGGACGGCGCCTCGGACTGGCCGACCTTCGCCGAGAAGGCGGAGGCACTGATCACCGACGACAAGGTCGTCGCCACCTTCGGCTGCTGGACCTCCGCCAGCCGCAAGGCCGTCAAACCCGTCTTCGAGCGCTACAAGTCGCTCCTCTTCTACCCCGTGCAGTACGAAGGCCTGGAGCAGTCGCCGTACATCTTCTACACCGGCGCCACCACCAACCAGCAGATCGTCCCCGCCCTCGATTACCTCAAGAAGCAGGGCCTGACCCGGCT
This sequence comes from Streptomyces sp. NPDC002643, assembly GCF_053592555.1. Lineage (NCBI taxonomy): Bacteria > Bacillati > Actinomycetota > Actinomycetes > Kitasatosporales > Streptomycetaceae > Streptomyces > Streptomyces sp. NPDC002643. Next base: position 283,394 of record NZ_JBSFVY010000011.1, on the reverse strand, counting down.
CTACCTCGTCGGCAGCGACTATGTCTTCCCCCGCACCGCCAACAAGATCATCAAGGCGTACGCGGCGGCCAACGGGATGACGGTGGCCGGTGAGGACTACGCGCCGCTGGGCTCCACGGAGTTCGCCACCATCGTCAACAAGGTGAAGGACGCCGGCGCGGACGCCGTGTTCAACACCCTCAATGGTGACAGCAATGTGGCCTTCTTCAAGGAGTACAAGTCCGCCGGGCTCACCGCGAAGAGCCTGCCGGTGCTGTCGGTGTCCATCGCCGAGGAGGAGGTCAAGAGCATCGGCACCCAGTATCTCGAAGGCCAGTTGACCGCCTGGAACTACTACGAGACCACTCCGGGGGCCGCCAACGAGAAGTTCGTGAAGGCGTATCAGGCCGCCTACGGCAAGGACAAGCCGACCAGCGATCCGATGGAGGCCGCGTACATCTCCGTCTACCTCTGGAAGGAGATGGTGGAGAAGGCCGGGTCCTTCGACGTCGCCAAGGTGAAGTCGGCCTCCGACGGTATCGAACTCGCCGCGCCCGAGGGGGCGGTCACCGTGGACGGGGCCACGCAGCATGTCTACAAGACGGCGCGTATCGGGAAGGTCGGGGCGGATGGCCTGATCGAGGAGGTCTGGAACTCCGGCAAGCCGATCAAGCCGGACCCGTATTTGAAGGGGTACGACTGGGCGTCCGGCCTCTCCTGACGGCCGGGCCCGCCCAAGAGGCTTCTCGCCCCCGCCGCCCCTACCCGTCCCATCCCCAGGGGGCTGCGCCCCCGGGCCCCCGCGGGGTGCGTGGTCGGGTGCGGGTGGGTGGGGGCTGGTCGCGCAGTTCCCCGCGCCCCTGAAGGCTTGGGGCTGCGCCCCGCGCCTTCGAGGGCCGCAGGCCCTTGCCCTTAGGGGCGCGGGGAACTGCGCGAGCGACCACGACACCACCCGCACCCGCCGAACAACCCCTCTTCCCGAGCCCTCCCCCGTGGCGGGGTCGAAGGGGCGCCACCCCTGGGGATGGGACGGGTAGGGGCGGCGGGGGCGGGAATCGTACGGGCGTACCCTGGTGTACGCCGAAGAATCGAATGCACAGGGAGCCGATGTGTCCGCAGTCTCACCCGACGGACGCAAGATGCTGCGCCTGGAGGTCCGCAACAGCCAGACCCCCATCGAGCGCAAGCCCGAGTGGATCAAGACCCGCGCGAAAATGGGCCCCGAGTACACGAAGATGCAGAGCCTCGTGAAGAGCGAGGGCCTGCACACGGTCTGCCAGGAAGCCGGCTGCCCGAACATCTACGAGTGCTGGGAGGACCGCGAGGCCACGTTCCTCATCGGCGGCGACCAGTGCACCCGGCGTTGCGACTTCTGCCAGATCGACACCGGCAAGCCCGAGGCCCTGGACCGTGACGAGCCCCGGCGCGTGGGCGAGTCCGTGGTCACCATGGATCTGAACTACGCGACCATCACCGGTGTCGCCCGCGACGACCTCCCCGACGGTGGCGCCTGGCTGTACGCCGAGACGGTCCGCCAGATCCACGAGCAGACCGCGAACCGCGAGGCCGGCAAGACCAAGGTCGAACTGCTCGCCCCCGACTTCAACGCCGTACCGGAACTGCTGGAAGAGGTCTTCGCCTCCCGCCCCGAGGTCTTCGCGCACAACGTCGAGACGGTCCCCCGCATCTTCAAGCGCATCCGCCCCGGCTTCCGCTACGACCGCTCGCTGAAGGTCATCACCGAGGCCCGCGACTACGGCCTGGTCACCAAGTCCAATCTGATCCTCGGCATGGGTGAGACCCGCGAGGAGGTCGTCGAGGCGCTCAAGCAGCTGCATGACGCGGGCTGCGAGCTGGTCACCATCACGCAGTACCTCCGGCCGAGCGTCCGCCACCACCCGGTGGAGCGCTGGGTCAAGCCGCAGGAGTTCGTCGAGCTGAAGCAGGAGGCCGAGGAGATCGGCTTCGCCGGCGTCATGTCCGGCCCACTGGTGCGGTCCTCCTACCGCGCCGGGCGGCTGTACCAGATGGCCATCGAGAAGCGGGGTTCCTACGTCGCCTCGCAGGCCGTGTGACACCCCTCGTACGACTCCTTCGTACGGCTCCGCCAAATGGCACGCAGTGCCACGCCGTCGTGTGAATCTGAGCACAAGTAGCTACTCGCCGGTAATGGCCGATTGGGCGCGGTCCCGACAGTCCTCGCAGATGAGGGCGTTGTCGGGGCCGCGTCGGGGTTTAAAGGCCGCGCATCAAGGTTTCATTGGTGTTTGACCGGTCGGTCACGCCCTGGTAACACCAATCAGTGACCCTGGTTTTACACCCGGTACAGCTCTCACCTGAGCCTTGAATCCCGAGGGGGACCTCCACATGCAGGCCGCGCCCGTCCGTGCCACCGCGATTCCGTCGTTCACCGATGCACTCCGTGCCGTCGAGTCGATCCTCATGAGCGGCGGCCAGCGCACCGCCCGCCGCAACGCCTGGACCTCCGTCCTGGAGGACCGCCGCCGCGCCAAGGACCGCGTCGAGGCCGAGCGAGTCCTCGAAGAGGCCGTCGCCGCGCGTATGTCGTAACCACCCGCACCACCGCGCACAACGCACACCTCGTACGACGCACCACCGCGTACGACGCACCACCGCACACAACGCACCACCCCGTACGACGCACCACCGCGCAGGACGACCGCTCCCGTGACGAGCACGAGCACTCCCGTACGACCACCGCTCGACCCCGTTCCATCCGGCACAGCCGCCGCCCGGCGCGCGTTCCCCAGCGTCGCAGCCGGTCACCGGTCCCCACCGGCACCGCCGTCGTCCGCACTTGCCCGGCCACGTAGACTTCGTGCCATGGCGAGGAAGGAATCCGCAGCGGAGGCTGCGAACCCCGGGCGACTCAAGCAGATCGCCCTGACGTACAAGATGACCCGCAGGGCCGACAAGAAGATCGGTCTTGTACTCGCGGCTGTCGGAATCATCACCTTCGGTGTCTTCCTCGCGATCGGTTTCTTGATCGGTCACCCGATCTATCTCGGTGTCTTCGGCCTCCTGGTCGCCTTCCTGGCGACGGCGATCGTCTTCGGACGGCGGGCGGAGCGTGCCGCGTTCGGGCAGATGGAGGGCCAGCCGGGCGCCGCCGCGGCGGTCCTGGACAATGTGGGCCGCGGCTGGACGACGACGCCCGCGGTGGCGATGAACCGCAGCCAGGACGTGGTGCACCGGGCCGTCGGCAAGGCCGGCATCGTCCTGGTCGCCGAGGGCAACCCGAACCGGGTGAAGGGCCTGCTGGCCGCCGAGAAGAAGAAGATGGCCCGGATCGTGGTGGACGTGCCGGTGCACGACCTGATCGTGGGCACCGGCGAGGGCCAGGTCGAGCTGAAGAAGCTCCGTACGACCATGCTGAAGCTGCCGCGTGTCCTCTCCGGCCCCCAGGTGACCACCACCAACGACCGGCTCCGCGCGATGGGCGACCTGATGAGCAACATGCCGCTGCCGAAGGGGCCGATGCCCAAGGGCATGCGCATGCCGAAGGGCGGCCCGAAGGCCCGCTGAACCGCCGACACCGACGCGGACTCGCTCCTCGTACGAGAAAGGGGGCGCCCGGATTGATTCCGGGCGCCCCCTTCGTCGTCGTACGAGCGACGCAGGACTGACGCTAGATGCGCACCTCCACCGTCCGCGCCAGGCGGTCGTGGAGGCCTCGGCCGTCGCGGTCCCACACCAGGGGCGGGATGGCGAGGAAGAACAGGACCGTACGCAACAGAGCGCGCGGCGGATTGACCCGGCCGGTGTCCAGGGCGACCACGCGGAGGCCGAAAAGGCGCTTACCCGGAGTGAAGCCGACCGTGCTGAGGGTGAGCACCATCAGCGCGAGCAGGATGAGCGGCGCCCAGAGTTGCGCCGCCTCGTTGTAGCTGTCCGCGATCAAGCTGTATGCGATCAAGAGGCACAGACCCCAGTCGACGGCCAGGGCGCCGAGGCGTCGGCCGGGGCGGGCGATGGAACCGGGACCCTCCTCCGGCAGACCCAACTGCTCACCCCGGTATCCGAAGTCGACACCGGCCTCTTCCGCGGCCGCGCGGGGGCCGGAGAGCCACGATCCGATTGCTTGCCTCTTGTCCACCGGACCACCGTACTGCGACCGTTTTGCGATATGGACAGGTGGGGTGCCGGGCGGGATGTCCGGTTAACTTGTGCGAAACAAATGGGTCACGTACGAGAAATCACCCATCCCTAGTGTCGAGATCAGCGTGTGCCACCGCACTGGCGCGCGAACGAACTACCACCCCGGCCGACGTCGGGAGTAGGAGGAGCTGGATGTTCCAGAACGCCGACGAGGCCAAGAAGTTCATCGCGGACGAGGACGTCAAGTTCATCGACGTCCGCTTCTGCGACCTGCCGGGCGTGATGCAGCACTTCACGGTGCCGGCGGAGGCCTTCGACCCGGCCGAGGAGCTGGCCTTCGACGGCTCCTCGATCCGCGGCTTCCAGGCCATCCACGAGTCCGACATGGCGCTGCGCGCGGACCTGTCCACGGCGCGCGTCGACCCGTTCCGCCGGGACAAGACCGTCAACATCAACTTCTTCATCCACGACCCGATCACGGGCGAGCAGTACTCCCGTGACCCTCGGAACGTGGCGAAGAAGGCGGAGGCGTACCTGGCGTCGACCGGTATCGCGGACACCGCGTACTTCGGTCCCGAGGCGGAGTTCTACGTCTTCGACAGCGTGCGCTTCGCCACCACGTCGAACGAGTCCTTCTACCACATCGACTCCGAGGCGGGCGCCTGGAACACCGGTGCGCTGGAGGACAACCGGGGTTACAAGGTCCGCTACAAGGGCGGTTACTTCCCGGTCCCGCCGGTCGACCACTTCGCCGACCTGCGTGCCGAGATCTCCCTGGAGCTGGAGAAGTCCGGCCTGCAGGTCGAGCGCCAGCACCACGAGGTGGGCACCGCCGGCCAGGCCGAGATCAACTACAAGTTCAACACGCTGCTCGCCGCCGCCGACGACCTGATGCTCTTCAAGTACATCGTGAAGAACGTGGCGTGGAAGAACGGCAAGACGGCGACCTTCATGCCGAAGCCGATCTTCGGTGACAACGGCTCGGGCATGCACGTCCACCAGTCGCTGTGGTCGGGTGGCTCGCCGCTCTTCTACGACGAGGCCGGTTACGCGGGTCTGTCGGACACCGCCCGCTACTACATCGGCGGCATCCTCAAGCACGCCCCGTCGCTGCTGGCCTTCACCAACCCGACGGTGAACTCGTACCACCGTCTGGTCCCGGGCTTCGAGGCCCCGATCAACCTGGTGTACTCGCAGCGCAACCGCTCGGCCGCGATGCGTATCCCGATCACGGGCTCCAACCCGAAGGCCAAGCGCGTCGAGTTCCGCGCGCCCGACTCCTCCGGCAACCCGTACCTGGCCTTCTCGGCACTGCTCCTCGCGGGCCTGGACGGCATCAAGAACAAGATCGAGCCGGCCGAGCCGATCGACAAGGACCTCTACGAGCTGGCTCCCGAGGAGCACGCCGGCGTGGCGCAGGTCCCGACCTCGCTCCCGGCCGTCCTCGACTCCCTGGAGCGCGACCACGAGTTCCTCCTCCAGGGCGACGTCTTCACGCCGGACCTGATCGAGACGTGGATCGACTTCAAGCGGACGAACGAGATCGCCCCGCTCCAGCTGCGCCCGCACCCGCACGAGTTCGAGCTGTACTTCGACGTGTGATCGGCGCTGTCGGAGTATGCGCGGTGTCTCGGAGTGCGAGGCGCTGATCGCCTCGTAGGCCGACCGTTTCGTTCGCCGACGCCCCCGTTCCGGTTTTTCCGGGCGGGGGCGTCGGCGTATGGTCTTCTGCACAGCTGTTCGACAGACAACGCTGTTCGACGGACAACGGGGAGATACGGGGATGCCCGAACAGGACGGCAGCGAGCGGGAGTTCGACCTCGGATGGGCGGAGAGCGCCGAGCACAAGGAGCCCTCGGCCCGGGCCCGGATGCTCGCCGCGCGCTGGAAGGAGAACCCGCCCCGGCCACAGCCCTTCCGCGCCGACCCCGGCCCGGTGACACCCCGCCGGTCGTCCTGGGTCTCGACCCTCATTGTCTTCGGCTGTGTGGCGGGCCTGATCGCGCTGATCGGTTACATCAACTATCGGTCGTCGTACTAGGAACCCGAACCGTTGTTCCCGGGCGCACAATGGAAGGCGGGACGAGTGCCGGCCTGAGTGCGGGGTGGTACGGATGCCGAACCGGTTCCGGAGCGATCCGCGGCTGAGTGCGCGGATGGCGGTCACGATTTTTCTGCTCGGATTGTTGTACGTGGTGTTCGTCGCCGCGTTGATCGTGTTGTTGAAGTCCTGGGTGCTGGTCGTGGTGATCGCGGCGGGGCTGTTGGGGGCGCAGTACTGGTTCTCGGACCGGGTGGCGTTGTTCGCGATGCGGGGGCGGGTCGTGGAGCGGGAGGAGTATCCGCTGCTGCACGGGGTCGTCGATCGGTTGTGTGCGGTGGCGGATGTGCCGAAGCCGCAGGTCGCGGTGGCCGACATGGAGATGCCGAACGCCTTCGCGACCGGGCGGGACGCCGATCACGCCGTGGTGTGTGTGACCACCGGGATGCTGCGGCGGCTGGAGCCGGACGAGCTGGAGGGTGTGCTCGCGCACGAGCTGTCGCATGTGGCGCATCGCGATGTCGCCGTGATGACGATCGCCTCGTTCCTCGGGGTGCTCGCCGGGATCGTCGTACGGTTCGCGTTCTACTCGAACCTGTTCGGCGGGCGGCGCGACCAGAACACCGCCGTCGTGTTCGCCGCGATCATGGGGATCTCGGCCGCCGTGTACGCACTGAGCTTCCTGCTCATCCGGGTGCTGTCCCGGTACCGGGAGCTGGCCGCCGACCGGGCGGGTGCCCTGCTCACCGGGCGGCCCTCCTCGCTGGCCTCCGCGCTCACCAAGGTAACCGGCGACATCGCCCGTATCCCGACCCGCGATCTGCGGACGTCGCAGGCGTTCAACGCGTTCTACTTCACCCCCGCCCTGGGCGACCACTCGCATCTGCCCCGGTTCTTGTCCACCCACCCCACGCTGGAGCAGCGTCTCGAACAACTGGCCGCCATCTCCGTGGAGTTGGGCGAGACCAGGAAGGCGGGGTGAGCCGGTGTGGGGCGGCTTCTGGATGTCCTTCTCGGGCGTACCAAGCCCGTACCCGCCGATCTCGACCGGCTCTTCGGCCTGCCCTCCGCCGCCGTGACCCTCGAAGCCTCGGCCTCGTTCACCCCCACCGGGGCGGGCGCGGTGTGCTTCGCGTCCGTCGAGGGGGCCGCCTTCGAGGACGTACGACGGGAGGTGCGGGCGTTGCTCGGCGCGGATGCCGGGCGGGGTGGGGCCGAGGCGGGGGTCGAGGTCGTCCGGGACGAGTACGGGTACTCGTGGCTGGTGTCCCGGCGGCGGCCGGGGCCGGAGGATCTGCCCGCGCTGGTCGGTGATCTGCACGCGGTCAACAGCGCGCTGGAGAGCGGTGGGTTCGGGCCGCGACTGCTGTGCTCGGTGGTCGGGTTCGAGGGGGCGGACGGGGCGCGGCTCGGGCTGGTCTATCTCTACAAGCGGGGGACGTTCTATCCGTTCGCGCCCATGGCCGGCGGGGACGGGCAACGGCGGGACGGCGCGCTGGAGTTGAGGATCAGGGCCGTACTCGGGGACGAGCTGCGGATCGAGCCCGAGCTGACGCGGTGGTTCCCGATCTGGGGTGCCCCGGGGCTGTGATCGCCCCGGGGCACGGCCGGTTGTCGTAAGCGACTGTCCGCTTCGTGTCCGCCTCTTGCCTACTTCTGGCTCTTCTCCCGCTCCTGGCGGCGGGACTCGAAGGGCCGTTCGCGGCGGTAGCGGCGCTCCCACTTGGCCTGCTGGTCACGGCGGTCGCGGTACGCGCGGTAGGTGGCGGGCTGGGCCGGGGTGCCGGTCGACGGGGTGCCGGACGCCGTCGACGAGCCGCCCCTCGTGAGGCCGTAGCGGATGTACAGGTAGAGGAGGGCGACCGCGGCGAGCCACAGGGCCTTGTTGGAGAAACCCATGACGACCAGAACCGCCGCCGCCGAGAGGATGACAGTACTCATGACGGGCCTCCTTCTGGCGTTGGGGTGGGTGATGGCTTGACTCCAGGATGCTCGTGGGACGTGGGCGCGGGCATCCCATTTTTGGGGACGCCGGACGGGCCACTGGATGGGGCACCGGATGCCCCGTCCGGTTCCCATGGGGAGGGGACGGCACGGATACGCGGCTGTCGGGGGCCGGTCAGAGTCCGGGCTCGGCGGTGACCACGCCTGCCGTGATGGCGTCGGTGAGGGCCTTGTGGTCGCGGACGGTCTGGTCGGCGTAGTGGAGAGCGAAGCCGGCGACGGCCTGTTCGAAGGTGTCCTTGCCGCCGAGGTAGGCAGCGATGGCGATGCGGTCGCCGGAGCGGGCGTGGGCGCGGGCCAGGGTCGTACCGCAGAGCCGGGCGTGGAGGAGGAGGTCGGCGGGGTTCGGCGAGGCGGCCTCGGCGGAACCCTTCGAGTCGCGCAGCCGGCGCCAGTAGAACGCCCGCCCCTGGGGGCCGGTCATCCAGCCCAGGAAGATGTCACCGGCGGCCTGCAGCACCCGCTGACCTGCGACGACGCGACGGCCCGGATGGTCGTACGGGCCCTTCGGGAGGTGTTCTTCGAGGAGGGAGCGGCGGGCCTCCTTGATCTGGAGGAAGAGGGGGTCGTCGGTGTCGCGGCCGGCGAGCAGGACGATGAAGCAGCGGGTGCCGACGCTGCCGACGCCGACGACCTTGCGGGCGGCGTCGACGAAGCGGTAGCGGTCGAGGAGGAGCCGGCGCTCCTCGGAGAGGGTCGAGCGGTAGTCGCTGAATATCTTGCGCAGGGACGCCATGTCGGGGGCACCGGCGGGCTCCAGCAGGGGCGGGTCGTGGACGATACGGCGCCGTCCCTCGACGGTCTCGGTCAGCTTGCCGAGCGCGTGCAGGCTGGTGCGGCGGCGGGCGTGGGCGAGGCTCGACTCCACGCGCCGGCGGCTCTTCTTCGAGCGGATCAGCGGCAGCAGCTCATCGGTATCGGCGCGGGCGTACCAGACGGCGAGTTCGCCCTGTCCGGCCAGGTCACGCATGGTCCTGCGATACGCGGCGGCCGCCTCGTACGCGGCCCTGCGGACGTCGTTGTCGGCGTGGCCGTTCTCCCGTGCGGCGACGGCGACGGAGGCGGCGAGTCGTTTCACATCCCATTCGAAGGGGCCCGGGAAGGTCTCGTCGAAGTCGTTGAGGTCGAAGAGGAGCGCGCGTTCCGGGGAGGCGTACAGGCCGAAGTTGAGCAGATGGGCGTCGCCGCAGAGCTGGACGGTGAGGCCGGTGTGCGGCAGCGTCGCGAGGTCGGCGGCCATCACGGCGGCGGCGCCGCGCAGGAAGGCGAGCGGGGAGACGCTCATCCGCCCGTACCTGATGGGCAGCAGTTCGGAGAGACGGTCCCGGCCCTGGCGTTGGAGCACGGCGACGGGGTCGGTCCGGTCGACCGGCGCGAGCCAGGCCGCGTGCGCGGAGCGGGGGACGTGCTTGCGGGCCTGCCTGCCTTGCCGGGCACGGTCTTCGGGCGTACTCATCGGCTCGCCCGGCGTATCGCATTCGTTCCAGGCATTCCTCGTGTTCCGCGTGTTCGTCGTGTTCCGCGTGTTCCCTGTATTCCGTGCGTTCCGCGTATTCCGTTGCGCGCCATCCCACGCCGCCTCTCCGACTCCGTCGGCGCCAGTGGGTCCGCGGGCCCGCCGCCCGGCCCGGCTCCGCCACTCCTGGATCGCCCTGATCGCAGTGAAAGCCGGGCCGGTGGCGACTGCATGTCCGGCGAGGCGAAACGGGTGATACGGGCTGGTGGGGGCCGATTGTCAGTGGGGTGGGGCAGGATGCCTTCGAGGACGAGTGGGGCGTACGTGTGGCATACGACGGGCGGAGGCGATGGGGATGGGGGACGCGCGGCGGTACGTCGACGGGGGCGAGCGGCGGGCGCGGCTGGGGGTGCGGCACAGGTTGGCCGGATCGGTACGGGCGACGGTGCCCGAGGAGGTCGCCGGGTCGCTGGTCGCGCTGCACGGCACGGACCCGGCGACGGTGTATCTGGCGGTGGGCGCCCGGCTGGCCGACGCGGGGCGGACGGTGGCCGAAACGGAGCGGGCGCTGTACGACGACCGGACGCTGGTGCGGATGCACGGCATGCGGCACACCGTGTTCGTGTTCCCCACGGGGCTGGCCGCCGTGGTGCACGCCTCGACCGGGCTGGAGGTCGCCGCCAAGGCGCGTGCCGCGTTGCTGAGACAGATGGCGGCGGCGGGGGCGCCCGACGCGGCCTGGCTGAAGGAGGTCGAGGAGTCCGCCCTGGTGGCCGCCCTGGCCCGGCGCGGCCAGGCGACCGCGGCCGAACTCGCCCGTGACGAGCCGCGGTTGAGGGAGCGGTTCGTGTACGGGGCCGGGAAGAGCTACGAGGGTGAGCACACCGTTTCGACGCGGCTGTTGCGGGTGCTGGGTGTGGAGGGCCGGGTCGTACGCGGGCGCCCGCTCGGGTCCTGGACGTCGAGCCAGTTCCGGTGGGCCGTGGCGCCGCCGCATCCCGACCTGGATGTGGCCGGCGCCCAGGCGGAGCTGCTGGGGAGATGGCTCGCGACCTGCGGTCCGGCGACCGAGGCCGACCTCAAGTGGTGGACGGGCTGGCGGGTGACGGAGGTACGGCGGGCGCTGGCGGCGATCGGGGCGCGGGCCGTGACGCTGGACGAGGGCGTGGGGTGGGTGACGGCCGACGACGAGGACCCGGTGGCCGCCCCCGCCGAACCCTGGGCCGCTTTCCTGCCCGCCCTCGACCCTACGGCGATGGGCTGGCAGCAACGCGACTGGTGCCTGTCGCCCGAGATACGGCCCGCCCTGTTCGACCGCAGCGGCAACATCGGGCCGACGGTGTGGTGGAACGGGCGGGTCGTGGGCGGCTGGGCCCAGCGCGCGGACGGGGAGATCGTGTGGAGGCTGTTGGGGGCGGGAGGGGTGGGGAGGGAAGCGGTGGCCGCCATCGAGGCGGAGGCGGAACGGTTGCGGGGGTGGCTGGGGGTGACTCGGGTGACTCCGCGTTTTCGGACGCCGCTGGAGAGGGAGTTGGCTTGACCGCCGGGCGCCTCAAAGCTCGGGGGGTTCGGTGCGTTGGCGGCTGCGGGTGGTTCGTGGTTGCTCGCGCCCACGCGGCCGAGCCGCACATGTCACAGTCCCGCGCCCCTGAAAAAGCAGGGGCCGCGCCCCGCTTTTTCACAGGGCCGCAGGCCCTGTCTTTAGGGGCGCGGGGAACTGCGCGATCAGCCCCCACCGAGCCGCAGACGACAACCGGCCCCGAAAGCCGCGCGGGGGTCCGGGGGCGGCAGCCCCGGGCGAGCGGCCCGCACCAGCGCCGGGTGCCCGAAAAGCAGGGGGCACCCGGCACCCATCGGCTCACCCCTCCGGGCACTCCTTCCACGCCAAGTGATAGATCGTGCTGATGTCCCCGTCCGTCGAGTCCATCGTCATGAAGCTCGTGCTACTGGCCGGCGAGGAACCCCGGTTCACACGCAGCTCGGTGTTGATGTTGAAGTTGCGTTCGACACCGCAGGGCGCCCACACGAGTTGGGCCCAGTCGGTCTCGTCGGTGGCCTGCCAGTTGTCCTCGTAGGGGCCGTTGAACGGGTGGGTGCGGGAGGCCGTGTCGGGGCTGCCCTGGAAGTAGTACGACGCCTTCTGCGTACCGCTGGCGCCGGGCTGCAGGGAGGCGAAGCCTCGGTAGTCGACGCTCGCGATGGCGTAGGTGAAGCCGCCGGGCACATGGACGATCAGGTTGAGCTGGCAGTTCTTGCGGAACGCCGTGGCGGGGGCGCCGCCGCCGACCTGGGCGAGATAGTCGCTGTAGGTCACGGTGAACGCGGTGTTGTCGGGCGAGACGGCGACCGCGGCGGTGCCCTGGGGACAGCCGGAGCCGTTCACCGTGGCGACCTTGATGATGATCTTGTCCGGGGGCGGGTCTTCGAACGGCGACTCCGCCGAGGCGCTCTGCGCGGGCAGAGCGGTGGCGAGCAGGGCGGCCATCGCGCCGCCCATGAGGAGACCACGAACCATGGGGGGTTCTCCAATCAAGGACATGGACATGTCAATAGACATGCACCAGCGACCCCACGGCCTGTGAAAGAGCTGTGAAGACCGAGGGGCGACCGCATCGTATGGACCCGGGACGGGCAGGGCTAGGGCGATCTCCGGCCAACCCTGACAGCCGGAGATCGCCCTTTTCTCCTCCGCCCCGCCCCACTCCGCCCCCACGAAACGGCGGTGCCGCCCACCCCGAAGAGTGGACGGCACCGGTTCGGGTCGGCCGAGCGGCGCGGCCCTCAGCGGCTGTAGCGCATCAGCGCACGCACCATGTGGCACGTGGTGTCCGACGGCGGGTGGACGCCGATCAGTTCGGCGGTGCTCCGGATCTTCTCGTTGCGTGCCTGGTTCGGCATGTAGACACCGGAGTCCAGCAGGGCGATGGCGAGGCGCATCGCCTTCAGGCGCCGGTTGTGCGTGATGTACCACTCACGCGGGCGGCCGGGCGGCAGCGTGTGCTTCACCAGGGGGGCGTACGGCAGGTCGAGCAGGACGGGATGCTGGGCGGTGGACTGGGTGGGCAGCGGCTTCGACTTCAGTGCGGCAGCGGGCACGGACATCCTCCTGTCGCGGTCTGGGCGCCGCCGGAAATCCCCCGTCGGCAACCCTCGAACACTGCTTCAATTTTACTACCCCCCACTGACAATCGCCCCTGGCCAGACGGCATTTGAGGGGTTCTGTGACAGGGGTGCGACATGGGTTTCGGGCATGCGTACGACGTCCGTTCCCCGGCGCCCGGCGAACGCCGTGGATCGCCTACCGTGGGCGCATGGAGATCTGGATCAACCCGGCGTGCTCGAAGTGCCGTAGCGCGATCAGCCTGCTCGACGCGGAGGGTGCCGAGTACACCGTCCGCCGCTATCTGGAGGACGTCCCGAGCGAGGACGAGATCCGTGCCGTACTGGACCGGCTCGGGCTCGAACCGTGGGACATCACCCGCACCCAGGAGGCCGTCGCGAAGGAGCTGGGCCTCAAGGAGTGGGCGCGGGACGCCGATTCACGCGACCGCTGGGTCAAGGCCCTCGCCGAGCATCCGAAGCTGATCCAGCGGCCGATCATCACCGCCGACGACGGCACGGCGGTGGTCGGCCGCACGGAGGAGGCGGTACGGGACGCGCTGGGCAGGTGACCACCTCGCCCCCGCCCCCAGCACCCGTGTGATGTGCGTTACTTGAGTGTTTCCTGTGACCGTTGAGTAGCTTCGTTCGGGATCTCGTACGTAGCGGCGTACTCGCTCGTCCGAGCCGGTGGCCGGGAGTCGGTCAGCCGGGAACAGGAGGCGCGCATGTCGCGCAGGAGAACGCTCAGCACGAAGAAGAGGGTCGCGCTGTTCGTGACCGCCGCGGCGGTGGCGGGGGGCGGGGCCTTCGCCATGGCGGCCACGTCGAACGCGGCGCAGACCGCCGCCGAGTCGACCGTCTGCCAGGGGCTGGCCACCGCGCTCGGCAACAACGAGCGGTTCATCGCGGGCCAGCGGGCCGATCCGGACGCCCAGTCGGAGGCCCGGATCGCCAACCGTGAGGCGGTCATCGCCCAGATCGAGGTCCAGCAGGAGGCGTCCGGGTGCGTCGTCGGGGAGTCGGCTCAGGGCTCCCAGGCGGCACAGCCCGCACAGCCGTCCACGCCGGCCGGGGAGACCGGTGAGCAGCAGGTCTGCGCCGGTTCCACCGTCACCCTCTCCGGCGAGGCCGGCGCCCCGGCCGCGTCCAGCGACGAGTTCCCGGCCGGTACCAGGCTGCGCGTGACCAACCTGGACAACGACAAGTCCACGACCGTCGAGGTCACGTCGGTCTCCGGCAGCTGCGTCCTGCTGAACAACGCCGCCTTCGAGCAGGTCAGGGAGCCCGGCAAGTTCCTGATCCGCCGTGCGCTGATCGAGAAGGTGGGGTGAGCCCGGCCCGGGCGGCGAAGCCGCAGGCCCGGTCGACTCGGTGAGGTGAGGAGATCGGCCGCCGCCCGGGGCGACCGTAGGACAGTGCCGTCGGCCCCGTAGCTCTCCCTGGGGAAGGAGGGCAACGGGGTCGGCGCCTGTCCGGTGCCTGGTCACCACGCTCCCGGCGGCCGGGGGGTGTGAGCCCGCCGTCCCACGACGTGAGTCGGGCCACACGGGCGTCCGGTAACACGGGGTTCACATTCGAGCAATGATCGGGAAATCGCATGTTGGCAGGCTGCCGGGCATCAGCGCGGCGTTTCAGTGCCGCAGCGCCGCAGCACCCCGTAGCACCCGCACACGCGCCTAGTGACCCACCCCGAAGGATGTGTCCCGTGACCTTCAAGGCTGAGTACATCTGGATCGACGGCACCGAGCCGACGGCCAAGCTCCGTTCCAAGACCAAGATCATCGCGGGTGAGCCCGCCGGTCTGGACGCGCTGCCGATCTGGGGCTTCGACGGGTCCTCCACGAACCAGGCCGAGGGCCACTCCTCGGACCGCGTGCTCAAGCCGGTCTTCTCCTGCCCCGACCCGATCCGCGGCGGCAACGACGTCCTCGTCCTCTGCGAGGTCCTCAACATCGACTTCACCCCGCACGAGTCCAACACCCGTGCCGCGCTGCGTGAGGTCGCCGAGAAGTTCGCCTCCCAGGAGCCGATCTTCGGCATCGAGCAGGAGTACACGTTCTTCCAGGACGGCACCCCGCTCGGCTTCCCCAAGGGCGGCTTCCCGGCCCCCCAGGGCGGCTACTACTGCGGTGTCGGCGCGGACGAGATCTTCGGCCGTGACATCGTCGAGGCCCACCTGGAGAACTGCCTGGAGGCCGGTCTGGCCATCTCCGGCATCAACGCCGAGGTCATGCCCGGTCAGTGGGAGTTCCAGGTCGGCCCGGTCTCCCCGCTGGAGGTCTCCGACCACCTGTGGGTGGCCCGCTGGCTGCTCTACCGCACCGCCGAGGACTTCGGCGTCTCCGCCACCCTCGACCCCAAGCCGGCCAAGGGCGACTGGAACGGCGCCGGTGCGCACACCAACTTCTCCACGAAGGCGATGCGCGAGGGCTACGACGCGATCATCACCGCGTGCGAGTCGCTCGGTGAGGGCTCCAAGCCGCTCGACCACGTCAAGAACTACGGCGCCGGCATCGACGACCGTCTGACCGGTCTGCACGAGACCGCCCCGTGGAACGAGTACTCCTACGGTGTCTCCAACCGTGGCGCCTCGGTCCGTATCCCGTGGCAGGTCGAGAAGGACGGCAAGGGCTACATCGAGGACCGCCGCCCGAACGCCAACGTCGACCCGTACGTCGTGACGCGTCTGCTCGTCGACACCTGCTGCTCCGCGCTGGAGAAGGCCGGCCAGGTCTGATCCACCGGCTTGTGCGGAGGGCGTCCACCGATTGGGGTGGGCGCCCTTTGGCGTTGTGTGGAAGCGGGGGTCTTCCGGTGCGCGGGCACGGGGCGCCGTCGGTGTTGTCAGTGGGGCGTGTCATGGTGGGGGCATGAAGATCGACGGGGGCGGCGTGGGCGCCGTGGACGGACTTGCCATCAAGGCCGAGACGGAGGACGGGCACAAGCACGTCCGGGTCTCGGCGGAGCGGCTGCGGGAGCTGGTGTGCCGGATCGGGGGTTACGCCGACCGGTTCCTGGTGGTGCAGCGCGTCCCGGACGTGCCGGATGTGTTCATCCAGGTCTGGCACGAGCGGGGCGACGACGGCACGGACGGGGAGTACCAACTGGAGTACCGGGAGGGCCGCGACCGGTTCTTCGGGACGGTGCTCACCGACCGGGAGCGGGTCGCCGAGGCCATGACGGGCTGGGCACGGCGGTCGGACGGCTGGGACGCGGACGTCGAGTGGACCCCCGTCGAGCACGACGCCCCCGAGGACGTGCCGGAACTCCCGGACGACATACGGGAAGAGGTCGAGGAGCGGGTACGGGAGCTGCTGCGCTGCGGTTACGACGACCGGGCCCGGCTCAGCGAGGCCGCCGAGGACTATCTGGTCGACGGCGAGGACCGTCCCGTCTCCTCCGCACAGGCCCGGCAGCTCGTGGACCGGCTGTGGGTGGAGCGCATCGCCGAGCAGGAGACCTGGGAGGGGACGACCGACCCCGAGCGGATCACCCGTGCCTTCGCGACGCTCCAGGCCGAGCACGGCATCACGGCCCGGGAGAACTTCACCTGCTGCCGCACCTGCGGTACGAGCGAGATAGGCGCCGAAGGGCCGGATGACGCGCGGGGGTTCGTGTTCTTCCACTCCCAGTGCACGGAGGGGGCCGCCGAGGGGTACGGGCTGATGCTGCTGTACGGGGGCTTCGACGGGTCGCCTCAGACGACGACGGCCGTCGGGCACCAGGTCGTGGCCGCGCTCGGCGCCGAGGGGTTGTCCACGGAGTGGGACGGCGATCCCACCACGGCGATCACCGTCACCCCGCTGGACTGGCGGAAACGGCTGGTCGGCTGAGGAAACCGCTGGTGGGGCGAGCCCCGGGCACGCGTGCGTCGGTGTCCGGGGGCGTCCGAGCCGTGAGAGGAGGGTCCTCTCCGAGGGGTGTGTCTGCTTCAATGGGGAGTATGGCCAGCATCCAGAACCGCCGCGCGACGGGTCGTCATGACCTGGAGCCGTTCTGGCCTTCCCGTCAGCACCATGACTTCGACCGGGTGTGTTGCCGCGCGATGAACGCGTCGGCCCTCTAAAGCCGTACACCCCGGCCTTCGGTCGGCGCGACAACGAGTACGTCCCTCGGGCGGACCGGCCATGGACCCGGTCGCCGAGGTTTTCTGCCGAACTCGTCGGACTTCTCGCGCGAAAGAGCTGACCTCTCATGGCGAACACCCGTACTTTTCCGACCGCCGCTCCTCTGACGGCCTCGCCCCGGCATCGGCTGCGTGCCGTGGGGCGGGAGGAGGTGGTGGATGTGGCGGACTTGCTGCCGCCGGGGGCCACTTGGCTGCCGGCGCCCCCGCACACGCTGCCGTCGCTGCCGGGGCAGCCGCCGATGGTGGGTTATCTGGTGCTCGTGCCGGCGGATCAGCAGCCGGCGTTCGGCGCCGGGAGGTTGGGTGCCCAGAGGGGTGCCACCGAAGGCGCCGAAGGGCCAGGCGCCGGGGAGCCGTTGGTGCGGATCGACTCCGTGCGGCGTACCGCCGAGGTCGATGGGCGGGCGCTCGATCTCACCTATCTGGAGTTCGAGCTCCTCGCCCATCTCGTCGCGCATCCCCATCGGGTGCACACCCGTGATCAGTTGGTCACCACTGTGTGGGGGTACGGGCATGTCGGGGACGGTCGTACGGTGGATGTCCATGTCGCCCGGCTTCGCCGGAAGTTGGGGGCCGAGTTCCGTCAGGCGATTCAGACGGTGCGGCGGGTGGGGTACAAGTACGCGCCGCCGGTGGGGCGTTGAGTGAGCTTGGCTGGGGCTGGGCGGGGCGGGGTCTCGCTTACCGGCGCTGACAGGGTGCCGCTCTCTTTGGGATGGGTGCCGCCCCTAGCGGCACGCCTGCCCGCAGCTACGACAACTGCCGGGTGGGCACCGCCCCAGCGGCACGACGGCCCGCAGCTACGACGACCGCCGGGTCAGCGCCGCCTCAGCGGCGCGATTGCCCGCAGCTGGGACGAACGCGGCGAAAGCATCCTTCCCGGGCGCGCCCGAAGGCCCCTGTCGCGTACGTACCGCACTCGATCGACAACTCCCCGTGTTTCATGGGGAGTTGAAACCAGTTTGTCCCGCGAATCTCTCACCAATTTCTGAGTCGGCTGAACACTCCTGTGACGACCTCCGTATGGGATGGAGCCGCTTCACTCCTGTCGGGCGCCTCGATGCCCCGCAAGGAAGTCAGAGGAGTTCCATGGGACGCAACACACGCAAACGACGTTCGCCGCTGGCCGTTCGGGCCGTTGCCGCATCCGCGGCGCTCGCGGTCGCGGGCGGCGGGCTGGTCTGGGCGAACTTCTACGCCTCAGCGGGCGAGTCGAAGTCCAACCAGAACAGCACGCTGGCCTCCGCGCAGGTGGCCACCATCGACTGCCCTGACGTCGGTCAGCAGCTGACGAATGTGCCCCAGCGGGCGCGCGCGGGCGTCGCCAAGGAGCTGGCACTGCTGGACCAGCAGGTCACCGACGCCTACAAGCGCCTCGCCGACACGCGCCAGGCGCAGGCGGGGGACGCCGGCTACGTCAACAACGCCATTCTGAGCCCGCTGAAGTCCAAGCGGGTGGCCACCCTCGACCGGATCGGCATCAACATCCGGAACGCGGGCGGTCAGGTTCCGTCGGGTCTTGAGCAGATGGCCACCTGCGAAGGCAAGGTGGACGAGGCGACGACCAACGCCGGTGGCGGCTTCGGCGGCCGCGGCAACGGTGGCAAGGGAAACAACGGCAACAACAACGGCCAGAACCAGGGCGACAACGGTCAGGACCAGGACCAGAACCAGGGCGACAACGGCCAGGATCAGGGTCAGGACAACGGTCAGGACCAGGGCCAGGACAACGGCCAGGGCGGTCAGGGCGGCAACGGTCCGGTCGCGGACGACTTCATCGACATCAACCAGGTGCAGCCGAACGGCGGCCCGCAGGGTGTGAACGGCAACGGCCTCGCCGCGAACGGTGACAGCGGTTCGACGGGTACCTTCACCACGAACTGCGGCACCAACGAGAACGAGCTCCGCAACTCGGACAACGTGATCGTCGCCCCCGGTGTCAGCAACGGTGCCCAGCACCAGCACGACTACGTCGGCAACCAGAGCAACAACGCCTTCGCGAGCGACCAGGACCTGGCGAACGCGCAGACCACCTGCCAGAACCAGGGCGACCGGTCCTCCTACTTCTGGCCGGTCATCCGTCTGCAGAACGGCCAGAACGACATCGACGCCAACGCCCCCGGTGGCGGTCAGGACGGCAACGTCGGCCAGATCGTCGAGCCGAGCCAGGCGGAGCTGAAGTTCGTCGGCAACAAGCAGAGCGAGGTCGTGGCGATGCCGCAGGCCCTGCGCATCATCACCGGTGACGCCAAGTCCTTCGTGAACGGTCTCGGCAACGCCAACACCAACTGGAGCTGCACCGGCTTCGAGGACCGTGTGGTCACGGACAAGTACCCGATCTGCCCGCAGGGCAGCTCCGTGGTCCGTACCTCGTTCTTCCAGAGCTGCTGGGACGGCCAGAACATCGACAGCGCCAACCACCGTACGCACGTCGACTTCGTCGAGGCGGACGGCAGCTGCTCCAACGGCTTCCAGGCCATCCCGCAGCTCCAGGTCCGTCTTGTCTACGACATCCCGGCCCCGTCGGTCCAGAACGGGCAGCTGCAGAACGCGTACGCGATCGACTCCTTCCCGGACCAGCTGCACAAGGCGATCACGGACCACAACGACTTCATCAACTTCTTCAACGAGGACACGATGAACCAGATGGTCCAGTGCATCAACAGCGGGCAGGACTGCCAGTAGTCCTGAACCAGTAGGAAGCCGACGGTGGGAATTCCCACCGCCGGCTTTCGCTTGTCCGGGAACCGGGCGGTCCGCGAACCGCCGGTCAGCTCTTGTGGCTGTTGTGGCTGCCGCCGGGGTTCATGTGTTCGGAGCCCTCCTGGAGTTCCCCGCCGAGGGAGCTCTGGAGGCCGGAGACCGTCTTCTCCTCGCCGACGGCGACCCACTTGCGGCCGACGAGGTAGTAGCCGCCGTAGTCCTTGGCGCCGGCGAGCCACTCGGCCTGGCCGCGGTCGGTGGCGAAGGTGGCGAGGACGAACTTGCCGTCGAAGTCGCCGTCCTTGTTGGTGCAGAGGGCCTGCCGGATCGTGTCGGTGTCCGTCTGTATGTCCGGCTTGCAGCCCGCCTCGCCGGCGATGGACTCCAGCGTGCCGGTCGCCGTCTTGGGGATCGCGTCGCCCTCGTCGGCCGAGCCCGAGCCGCAGCCGGTCAGCATCAGCAGGGCGGCGGCACCGGCCGCGCCCAGGGCGAGCCCGCGCACCGGGGGCCTCTTGTGCGTCATCTTCATCCGTCGTTCCTCCGGGTCCGTTCCGGCGACATGAACTCGCCAGCTCCGTGCGCACCGTTGAGCACAGCCGTCGCTGCGGTTAGCGTGCCGCATCTGTCGACACAGGGGGCACGCGGTCATGAACTCTCCGTCCATGGACTCTCCGTCGCGACGTTCGGTGCTGGGCTCGGCCGGCGCCATCGGCCTCGGGACCACCCTGGGACTGACGGTCCCGGTCCACGCCGCTGAGAGCCCCGGCCAGGGCCCTGCCCTCGATACGGCTCCCACGCGCTCAGCGCTCAATCGACTGCTCCCCGGCCACGCCGACCAGTTCCGGCTCCGCCTTGTCGACCGGCAGGGTACGACCGACCGTTTCCGCGTCACCGGGACCACCGGGCGCATCCAGGTGACGGGGACGACACCGGCGGTCCTGCTCACCGGGGTGCACTGGTACCTCAAGTACGTCTGCGGCGCCCATCTCTCCTGGAACGGCAGCCAGTCGAACCTCCCGCGCCGCCTTCCCGCGCCCGCCCGGCCCCTGGAGAGATCCACCTCCCTCCCCCCACCGCTTCGGATCTGCTGGCGGCGCACGGCTGCAACGAAGTGCTGGTCATCGCCGGGATGGAGGCGGTCTACCACCGGGTGCTGAAGGAGTTCGGCTACTCCGACGAGGAGTCCCGCGCCTGGCTCCCGGCCCCCTCGCACCAGCCGTGGTGGCTGCTGCAGAACCTCTCCGGCTACGGCGGCCCCCTCTCCCCCCGAGCTGATCGCCCGCCGGGCCGCGCTGGGCCGCAGGATCGCCGACCGGCTGCGGGAGCTGGGCATGGCCCCGGTCCTGCCCGGCTACTGCGGCCACGTCCCCAAGGAGTTCGTGGAGCGCAACGGCGGTGACGCCCATGTCGTCCCGCAGGGCGTCTGGCACGGCTTCGAGCGGCCCGACTGGCTGGACCCGCGCACGGAGGCGTTCGCGAAGGTGGCCGCCTCCTTCTACGGCCACCAGGAGGACGTCTTCGGCGAGGCGGCCCACTTCAAGATGGACCTGCTCTCCTCGACGCCATCGACCGTTCGAAGATGCTGATCGTCGACGGCGTCTCCGACCGCTACGCCTGCGTCACCGACCGCGAACGCGACTGGGGCGGCACCCCGTACTGCTTCGGCACGATCCCCAACTTCGGCGGCCGTACGACGATCGGCGCCAGGGCCCACCTGTGGAACGACGGTACGGCGGGCGCGACGACTCCGCGCGGCGGGCCTGGCGGGCGCTGCACGACACGGCGTACCAGCAGCGGGCCGTCGAGCGCAGCGATCCGCATGACTCGCTCTTCAGCGCCCGCCCGGACCTGGCCGCCGATCGCGCGGCCGAGTACGCGCCGAGGACCCTGACGTACGACCCCGGCCGCTTCGACGCGGCGCTGGCCGGGCTGCTCGGGGTGGCGAGCGGGCGGCGGGGCAGCGCCGCGTACCAGTACGACGTCGTCAGGCAGGGGCCTGCGGCCCTTCGATACCCGCGCGGTGCTCTCACTCCCCCAGACACCACTGGACGAAGGCCGCGATGCTCGGGTCCACCTGCCCCTGCTCGTCCGCCACGGCCGCCGTGCAGAAGAACCGGACCTCGCCGAATTCCAGGTCCATCGTCTCCACCAGGTTCCGCAAGCCCAGCCGCTCGCACAGCCACTCCCGGGTCGTGTCGCTGTCGTCGGGGCGGTCGGGCAGCAGGGCGGGCTGCCCGGCCAGCAGGTCCCTCTTGCTGACGGCGACGGCCAGCCGGGCCTTGTCGAGGCGGGTGCCCATCGTGCGTACGGTCTGCGTCGAGCGCGAGAACACATCCTCCGGGTCGACCGTCGACGCCAGGGTGCGGTCCACCTTGGGGCCCTCGGGGTCGAGGCGGGTCCAGAACGCGTCGACGGACATCGGGTCCAGGACGAAGAGGAAGGTGCGGGCCTCCTTGGCGTAGCGCAGCGCGTCCGTCTCCTCCCGGTTGAGGAACCGCTCGCCGGCCGTGTCGAAGACATGCACCAGCCGCTCGGCGCGGCCCCTGCCCAGCACGAACGAATGGGCGCGGGGCAGCCTCTTCTGGGTGGGGCGGGTGTGGCCCTGGATGTCCAGGACCTCGTTCAGCACCTGCTGGTTGGCGATCGACTCGGGGTCCGCGAGCCGGATCGGCTCTCCGCCGTTCTCCGCCGCGTTCTCCAGGGACTTCACCATCGCGGCCATCAGCTGTGTCTTGCCCGCGGCCCGGCCGCCGATCAGCGGCAGGATCAGCTCGGGCATGTGCCCGGCGTCCGGGTTCATCGAGTTGCCGCAGTGTTCGTGCACGCAGTAGCCGCTCAGCCGGGCGTCCCTGCCCATCAGCATCAGCAGGGTCGGTATCCGCTCACCGCACGCGCACCGGCGGCGGAAGAGACCGAAGGTGCCCGGACGGATGTCGGAGTGCCGACGTCGGCAGGTCGTGCGGGGGCAGTCGTACGCCGGATAGGGGACGCGTTCGAAGCAGCTCGGGCACATCATGCCCCGGGGCAGCCCGCGCAGGATCATCCCCGTACGGTCGGTGGCCCGCAGGGTGTACGCGGTCAGCCGGGCGCCGCCCATCAGCAGGGCGACGCCGAGCGCCTGCGCACCGAGGAGCAGGCCCAGCACCGGTACCGCGACGGCGGCCCCGGCGCCGAGGCCCAGATAGAGGGTCAGTCCGTACGGCACCGAGACGGATCGGTGCACGGAGGGCGCGGTGAACTGGCGTGCGGTCACCCGGCGGTAGGCGTCGCCGACCGTGCGGACGTACAGCCGCCGCCCCTGGGTGAGGAGTTGGCGCAGGTCCCGGGTGGCGGGGCCGAAGAAGTAGTTGCGGTGGGCCAGTTCGTCGGCGGGGCTGAACGCCGGGAGGGTCACGAACTCCGGGGTCCGCCGACGCAGTACGCCGTCGAGCAACTGGCAGTAGCGCCACACCAGTTCACTGACCAGGGCGGCTCCGCGCAGGGCGGCGATCGCCGGGGCGAAGAACAGATAGATCGAGAGCAGGGCCAGGAAGGCCAGGGGGACGAGGATGAAGAGCAGGATTTCGTCCATCGGGAGGTCACCCCTCGTCCGGTCGGGGGCTGTCGGGGGACGGGGACCGCCGTCGGCCGCGTTTGCGGCTCCACTTCTTCATACGGCCGAGGCGGGCTTCGGCGTACCCCTCGTAGGCCTTGGCGAGCCCCGCGTCGTAGGGGCGGAGCGCGCGGGCCAGGCGTTCCAGGTCCTCGGCCCGCCAGTGTTGGGCGGTGTGCAGACGCAGCACCTGGACGATCTCCTGGTGTGTCTGGGGCAGTGGGACCCGTTCGTCGTTGATCGCGATCACCCCGGTGACATGGCTGAGCAGCACGTCGTCGACCCGGTCCGCGGTCATCGCGGCCTGGTGCACGGCGCGCAGATAGCGGTCGGCGAGGGAGAAGCCGAACTCCCCGATCTCCGTGCGCAGCCGGGCCGGGTCGGCGGGCAGCCGGAGCATGGCGGGGAGCAGCCGGTGGCGCTTCAGCGCGCGGGGTGCCGCCCAGGCGCCGATCTGCGGGATGCGGAACTCGCGGGCGAGCGCGGTGGCTTCGGCGGCCTCGCGCAGGGCCGCGTCCAGGCCGAGCGTGGTCCGCACACACTCCTGGGTGACCGGCCGCAGCCAGGCGTAGCGGCCGGGCGGGGTGAGCGTGTCGCACAGCACCAGCAGGGCCCGTAGGCCCGGCTCGTCCGGGACCTCCTGTTTCACCGCGCGGTCGAACCACTCCCCGACCGCCTCGTCCACCGGCCGGTCCGACGGCAGCCGACGGGCGATCTCCGTCGCCTCCTCGTACGTCCAGGCCGGGGACGGCTGCCGCCACAGCCCCCGCAACAGCTCCGCGTCCGGCGATGCCTGGCCGCGCACGTCCAGGATGCGGAACAGCAGGTCGACCGTGCGGGCGGGCTCCCGCTCGGCCTGCGCACGCCAGTAGTGCTCCAGGAGCCGGGGCCGCTCGTCGAGGTCCCGCTCGTTCAGCAACTGGGCCGGGAACTGGGCGAACAGCTGCTCCTGGCCGCCCCGCTCGTCCAGCACCTCGTGCACCGCCGTCGCCAGGGAGGCCCTGAACTCCGGGAGGGTGTGGACGAGGCGGGCCACCTCCTCGCGCAGACCGGGGCCCGCGTCGGAGGAGCCGAGCAGGGTGCGGGCCAGGTCCAGGCTCTGGGCCGCGAGCAGCTCCGGCGGCGGGACGAGCCGGGCGCCCACCGCCCACAGCAGCAGCCGTACCCGCTGACGGCTGGTGGTGGCCTCCCCGAGCATCCGCTGCCACAGGGCGGTGGCCCGCTCCCTTTCGGCGGGGTGGGTGATCGGCACCGGGCCCGGGGCGTTCTCCGCGCCCGTCACATAGGCGCGGATGCGGGACTGGTGGAGCTTGCCCTCCAGTTCCTGGTGCAGTGCCGTGTCGCCGCCCGCCTCGGCGGCCGCGCTCAGCGCCGCGAGCTGATCGTCGTCCAGGCCCCGGTGCTCCCGGTGGAGGTCCGCCGCGACCGCCGCCCGGCGCGGCCCGAGATGACCGGCGCCGGGCAGCCAGTCGATCACCGCGCGGACGTCCGCGTCGGTCAGCGCCGTGCCGCCGGCCGCCGCTGCCGCCGCCACCGGGGCGTGCCAGTCGCCCAGCGCCCGTTCCTGGCCGTGCGTGTACTCGGCCGTCCACGACCACACCGAGCGGATCGACCCGACCCCGATACGGGTCAGCAGCCGTACCAGATGGTGGGTGGGGACCACCTCGGGGAAGCGGCCCGCCGAGAAGTCGAAGACGGTGTACGACTCCTCGTCGTCGGGGCCGAAGTCGGGGTGTGCCCCGGGCACCGTACCGATCAGATGCAGCC
Organism: Streptomyces sp. NPDC002643; assembly: GCF_053592555.1. Taxonomy (NCBI): domain Bacteria; kingdom Bacillati; phylum Actinomycetota; class Actinomycetes; order Kitasatosporales; family Streptomycetaceae; genus Streptomyces; species Streptomyces sp. NPDC002643. Next base: position 258,502 of record NZ_JBSFVY010000011.1, on the reverse strand, counting down.
GGCTGCGGGTGGGCCGGAACAGGTAGGTGGCGAAGGAGAGAGTGCGGGCCAGCGGGGGCGGCAGGAGATAGGAGACGGTCGCGAACCAGTGGGCGATCCGGTCCGTCGTGTCGTCGATCACCACCACCGAGCCGTCCTCCGCGAGCGCCGCGAACACCGCCGCCAGCAGCGCGGGCAGCTGCTCGGCGTGCGGGTGCGCACGCAGGAACTCACGCGCCGAGCGGGGCGAGAGCGGGCCGCGGGGCAGGGGTGCGGGAAGCTCCGGGATCTCGGTCGTGTCGGCGACTCGCGCGGTCCACACCGGGGAGTCCCACAGCTCGATCGCGAGCAGGCCGCCGCTGTCCGGCGTGAACTCGCCCTCGGTGTACAGGGCGTGGGCGAAGTAGTTCCCGAAGCGGCGCGCGGAGTCCCGGCCGACGTACCGCACGCACAGTGTGGTGGCGCCGCCCGGCCGGCCCGGGGCGTGGCAGAGGTTCACCGGGCAGCGGGCGAGCAGCTCGGGGGCGTCCGACTCGACCAGGGAGCGCGGCGGTTCGTACCCGGCGAGGCTCTCCACCCGGTGCCGGGTCTCGGCCGAGACCTGCTCGCTCACCGCGTTGAACTGGAAGCCGGAGGAACCGCTGAGGCCGAGGTCGCAGGACGTGTAGTAGAGCTGCTGGAAACTTTTCATCCCAGGCCCCTCACTCCCAGGGTCCTCACTCCCAGGCCCCGCTTTTCCAGGCCCCTCATCCGCGGCCCGTCTTCGGTACGGAACCGAACTCGCTCAGCAGCCACAGCAATGGATCGGCGACCCGGTAGGGCTGGATGCCGGTGTCGGCGACCCGGGCCTCGGAGGTGGCGCTGCGGCCGAGCGCGGAGACACCGAAGTAGCGGTAGCGGGCGAAGGTGTTCTCCAGGGACTGGTCGATGGGCACGCCGTCCCACTCCTTGAGCAGTTGGCGCACCTCCTCGTGGACGCTGAGGCTGTCGCCGACGTCGAAGCGACCGCGTGCGGGGGCGTGCGAGCGGAGCGGGCTGCCGTTCTCCATCAGATGCCAGAAGGCGTCCATCTTGGAGAAGACCACCGCGATCGGGGTGTCGATCTTCGCCGCCTTGCCGCCGCGCGCGGCCAGCAGCATGCCGCTCACCCGGCTCAGTACGTTGATCGGCGGGTCGATGCCGTCCGCGTTGGGCAGCGCGGTGCCGGGTGCCGCGTTGTCCCGGGCGCCGGGCATCTGCAGCGGGTCCAGCAGCAGGATGATGCCGTCCGCGTTGGTCAGATAGCGGGTGTTGAGCTCCACGCTCTCCCGGCTGTTGAAGTCCTCGCCGGCCGTGTCGAAGAACGACAGCACACTGTGCTGCGGCCGCTCCCCGAACAGCGTCCTGCGGCGCAGCCCGAACCTGAACACCAGCGGTTCGACCCGGTTGGCGTTGGTCGTCGCGGTCTGGGTGGGCGGGAACATCTGCCGGTCGCGGTAGAGCCGGTCCTCGTACTCCGAGCTGTAGCGGCGCATGGTGGTGTCGTCCAGGCCCATCAGCGAGGCGCCGTAGGCCTCGCCGACCTGGTTGCGCATCTCGTGCAGCAGGACGGTCATGTAGATCGTCTTGCCGGAGGAGCGGGCGCCCACCATCGCGATCAGCCGGTTCTCCACCATCCCGAACTGCACCGGCAGTTCGACGTGGCAGACCGGGCAGATGCGGTAGGTCGTCTCGCCGTCGCAGTCCGGGCAGACCGCCGTCGACTTGCGGCCGTCGGCGGCGAAGTCCGGGCCCACGTCATGGCTGGGGCGTCTGCCGAAGCGTTCGTCGAGGACCGGGTCGCGGCGGCGCTCGCACTGCTTGCGGGTGCGGCTGAGCCGGCTGTTGCAGCGGAACCGGATCTCCCGCGCGGCGAAGGTCTCGTAGCAGTAGGGGCAGGTGAGTCTTCTGGCCATTCAGGTCACTCGCAGCCGGTGCAGCGCCGTGGGGCGGATGTCGATGGCACGTTCTGTGTCGGAGTCGGGGCCGGAGTCGGGGGCGTCCACCGGGAAGCAGACGAGCCAGGAGGGGCCCTTGGTGCTGGGGAGGGGGAACTCGACGGTGAGGGGGGTGCCGGCGGGGAGTCGCTGGGCGGGGACCTCGTGGAGGACGGTGCCGTCGGCGGTGCTGGTGGGGCGGTAGCGGCCGAGGCCGTGGACGATCCGGAGGGCGGGGAGGTCGCAGCCGGTCCTCGCGGTGAAGGTGACCGTCGCGACGCGGGTGCCGGTGAGACGGCGGCGCAAGGTGGGTTCGTACTCGACGATGGGGGGTTCGGCCGGGATGCGCAGGGTGGCGGCGCCCTCGGTGTCGACGGTGCCGTTGCGGCCCTGGTCGGGGACCAGGGCCTCGACGGTGAGGGTGATCGCGCCTCGGCCCAGGGGGAGGTTCAGGCCGCCGTCGTGTTCGTACACCCTCCGCTGACAGCGGATGTCGCCGTTGCGGGGGGTGTCGCCGGCGGTCGCGGTGGTGTCCTCGCGGCGCCAGCGGACTCGGGCGGTCAGGGCGGAGTCGGGCCAGGCCCAGAGGAGGAGGAGGTGGTCGTCTCGGCGGATGTATTGGAGTTGGGTCACCGGGATGGAGTGGAGGGTGGGGGGTGAATCCGGGTGGGGGTGTGTTGTGGGTTGGGGGTGGGAGTGGGGATCTGGGTTGGGGTGGGGGTCTGGTTCGGGTTGGGATTCGGGTTCTGGTTTGGGGGTGGGGATGAGGGGTGGGGTGGTTTCGGGAGGGGGTTCGGTGCGGGGCTGTGGGGGTTGTTCGCGCCCACGCGGCGGAGCCGCAAATGTCTCAGCCCCGCGCCCCTTTGGGGTGGTTGCGGTGGGTTGTTCGGTGCGGGAGCGTGGGGGTTGCTCGCGCCGTTCCCCGCGCCCCTTTGGGGCGCTTCCCTCCTCCAAAGTTGGTCTTGGTTCGGGGTCCTCCAGGGGTGGGGGGAAGTGGGTGCTCGTCGGCGCTGGGCCCGTGGCTATGCGGAGTAGGCCGAAGTCCTCCAGGAGTAGGAGGCCGTTTACCACTGCCAGTTCGGGGGTGGTGCAGCGGACCGTCAGGCCCTGGGCCTCGGGGAGGGCTTCGATGGCCGTGTGGTGGGCGGGGGTTGTGTACAGGTCGCCGGAGAGGAGTACGGCGTCCGGGGGTGTGTCCGTCAGGGTTCGGGCCACCGCTGCGAGGGCGTGGTCGTGGGCCAGTTGTTCCGTGTGCGTGGTGACGATCCGTACCGTCAAGTCCGGGGTGATGGCCAGGACCGTCAGGTCCACCGTCGTCCCGGTCTGGTCGACCACCAGGACCGTGCGGTGTACGCCTTCGTCGATGGCGCCGTAGTGCAGGGCCACCGCTACCGGTTCCGGGACGATGCGGTTGACGTGGAGGCCGGCGTCCTCGGCGGCGCGGCGGAGGCGGGCATCGGCCTCGCGGTCGGCGGACGCGGGCAGGCCGAGCACCGCCTCCTCAGCGGTGGTTCCGGCCAGGAGCGTGGTCAGGGCGGTGGCGGGGTCGGTCACTCCGTCCGTTTCGGCCAGGTCCACCGTCGTCACGGTCGGGCGGCCTTCCGGGTCGAGTCGGCCGACGCGGGCGACGCGGTGGCCGATGGCGATACCGAGCATGTGTTCAGCCGTTCCCTTCCTCGGGCCTGCCGTTCCCGTCCTCTGGCTGGGGGTTTGCGTCCTCGGGCCTGACCCACGGTGTGCCGTCGGTGGTGATGCCGAGCCGGATTCTGCTGCCGGGGGGCGGGCGGTGGGCCAGGAAGTGGGTGACCACGGCCGCTCGCAGGCGCTCCAGTTCGTTGCGGATCTGGCGGCCGCCGTACGCCTGGTGCTCCGGGTCGCTCATGCGCTCGGTGATCCAGGGGTGCAGGGTGGCCGTGTCGGGGATCAGCTCGGTCTGGTGGCGTTCGCGGACGGACTCGGTGAGCTGGCCCAGCAGCCGGTCGGCGATCTTCACGATGTGCGCGCGGCGCAGCATGTCGAAGACGACCACGCCCGGCTTGAGGCGACCGTAGATCTCCGGTCGGCCGATCGCCCGGAACTTCTCCTCCACGGCCCGGGTGAAGTGTGCCTCCAGGGCGGTGTACGGCAGTTCGTCGTCGCCGTCGGACAGCAGCCCCTGGACGGCCTCCGCGCCCGTGTTGGAGGTGAAGATGATCAGGCACTGGGAGAAGTACGCGGTCTGGCCCCGGCCGTCGGTGAGGCGGCCGTCCTCCAGGATCTGGAGGAACTTGTCCAGTACCCGTGGGTGCGCCTTCTCGATCTCGTCGAAGAGCAGGACGCTGAACGGCCGTTCCTGGACCCTGCGGGTCAGCTCGCCGCCCTGTTCGTGGCCGATGTAGCCGGGGGGTGCGCCCGCGAGCCGCTCGGCCGCGTGTTCCTGCTGGTACTCGCTCATGTCGAAGCGGGCGTAGGCGCTCTGGTCGCCGAACATCAACTCGGCGACCGCCTTGGCGAGTTCGGTCTTGCCGACGCCCGTCGGGCCGACAAAGAAGAACGCGCCCCGGGGGCGGGCGGTGCCGGAGCCACCGAAGTCGACGCCCACGAAGGCCGCTTGGAGCGCGGCGGCCACCGCGTCGACGGCCTTGGACTGGCCGACCACCCGGGTGCCCAGGACGTGGGCCGCGCGGGCGACGGTCTCCCGGTCCAGCTGGGTCCACGGGTCGATGCTCACATTGAGCCGGTGCAGTTCCAGGAGTTTGTCCGGTTTCTGCAGGGGTGCGTCGCGCAGCCATGAGGTTCGGGCCAGCGCGTCGATGTCCCAGCCGGACATGCCGTCGGTCGCGCCGACCAGGGTCTCGATGTCGTGGCGTGTGGCGTTCGGGGCGCCGTTGAAGTCGCCGCGCAGCCAGGTCAGCCACAGGCGGCGCTCGCTCGGGTCCGGTGGGCCGATGTGCAGGGCGGCGATCCGGGGGTCCTCCAGGTGGAACCAGCCGGGCAGCCGGCCGATGTCGCCCACGGCGCACAGCACGGCGTTGCGGGCGTGCGGGCGGCGGCCCGCCCGGGCCTGGTGGGGGGTCACGGCGTCCGTCATCGCGGCGCGCAGCCGGAGGTAGCCGGCGTTCGATTCCGGCTGGCCGGGCGGGAGCTGGTGGTCGATGTCCTGGAAGACGAAGGCCGTGGCCGCGTCGGGGGACGCGGCGAGCCGGTGGACGGTGGCGACCACGTCGTCGAAGGCGCGCGGGGGCCCGCCCGACCGAGGGGAGAGCAGGCTGGAGCGGTCCCGCTCGCGTTCGGCGCCGCGCCGGGCGCGCGCATCGGGCTGCCGCCGGGCGTCGGTGGGTACGCCGTGGTCGTCCCCGAGTGTGCCCCGACCGTCGGCGGATGCGCCCCGACCGCCAGGGACGGCGCCTCGGCCGTCCTCGGGTGCACCCCGGCCATCCAGGGATGTGCCCCGACCGTCGGCGAACGCCCCCCGGCCATCGGAAACGGTCCCCCGGCCACCGGGCACGACGCCCCGGCCGTCGCCGGGGCCGCCCCGCCCGCCGTTCCTGTCGGCCCTCCGCGGCCGGTTCGCCTCCAGTTGGGCGAAGCGCTCCGCGTGGCCCGGCAGGGGGAAGGTGAGTCCGGCCACCGGGTCCCACCAGCCCACCACATCGGCGCCGCGCGCTTCCAGCACCCCGGCGACCAGTTCCTGGAAGGAGGCGGGCCGGTCCTCGAACCACCAGCGGTCCCGGATCTGCCCGTTCATGATCACCTGTCGGCCGCGCCGCAGCTCCCAGCCGAGGGACACCGTCCACAGGGGCATCATGCCGTCGGCGGTGACGGGCCCGGTGCCGTCCTCGCTCTCACCGCTCCCACGTTTGGTGAAGTCGATCGTGCTCACGGTGCCGTCCACGTCCAGGAGGTGGTGCGGGGCAGGGGTTCGGCCCGGCGGCCCGGCGGCTTTCCGTCCCAGGTGATCTCACCGGGTACGAAGCCGTCGTCGCCGCCCAGCGCCTCGTGCACCCGCTCCAGCAGCGCCTCGGTGGTGTCGCACACCGCCTCGTCCCGGTCGGCGTACAGCGTCACATCGGGCTCGCCCTCCACGTGGTAGACGAGTACGGGTGTGCCGTCGTCCTCGGTGGTGACCGTGGTCTCGTACGTCGCCCCGGTCGGCCGGGTGAAGTGCAGCCGGAAGCCGCCGCCCTCGTCCTCGCCGCCCTCGAAGGCGAACCCCTCGCCGGTCATGGCGTCGCGGAGCGCCTCCACCAGGTCCCGGCGCCGCTGATAGGCCAGCTCCAGTTCGTCCAACCGGCCCTCGGCGTCGGGGAGTCGGCGTTCCAGTTCGGCGATCGCCTCCAGGGCCTCGGTCGCCGAGCGTGCGGTGAGCGCCTCGGTGACGGTGCGCAGGGCGTCCCCGATCTCGTCGGCGAGGCCCGGGTCGCCGAGATCGGCGGCGGTGTCCACCACGCCCTCGGCGGCCGGGCGTACGACGTCGAGGCGCTCGGCGGCCTCCGCGAGGGCGGACTCCAGGGCGGCCCTGGCCTCCTCGGCGCGCTCGCGCTCCGCCGCCTCCCGGGCTTCGGCCGCCTCGGCGCGTTCGCGTTCCGCCGTCTCGCGCCGCTGTTCCGCGAGGGCCTGGCGCTCGGCGGTCTCCCGCACCTGCGTGACCGTCGCCGTATGCCGGGCGAGGGCGTGTTCGACCGTGCCGAGCAGGGCTTCGAAGCGGACCCGCTGGTCCGGGCCGGTGGCGGCGCGCAGTCGGTCCAGCAGTTCGGTGCAGTGCCGATGGCCGTCCGCGTCGAGGGCGGCGCCGTCCGGGCCGGTGGCGGCCAGTCGGTGTTCCAGGGCGGCCAGGGCTCCGGCGCGGTCATCCGTACGGTTGCCGGCCGTCTGCGCTTCCAGGCTCACGACCCGGCCGCGCAGTTCCTCCACGGCGTCGCCGAGTCGCTCCCCACGGGCGGCCCGCTCGCGCAGTTCGGCCAACCGCCGCTCCAGGGAACCGGTGTCGGCGCGGGCCCCGGAGCGCTGGGCCTCGGCGATCAGCTCGCGCACCTCGTCGAGGCCGCGTTCGTCGGCCCGGCTCTGCTCGGCCCTCGCCCGGTCCAGCCGGGCGTCGCGCTCGGCCGCCCGACGGGCCGCCAACTCGGCTTCCTTGCGGGCGATTTCGGCCCGGCGCCGCTCGGTCTCGGCGCGGGCGCGTTCCCTGCGGGCGGCGGCCTCCTGGGCCAGCCGTGCCCGCTCGGCGGCCCTTCGGCGCTCCCTGGCCCGGCGTTCCTCGGCACGGCGTCGGCGCTCGGCCGCCTCCCGCTGGGCGTACTGGGCGCCGACCCGGACGCTGCTGTACTTCGGTGATCCGCTCATCGTTCCCTCCGTGCCTCGGTGTGCAGCACGAACCCCCGCGCCGCGAGCCGCTCCTCAAGGTTTTCCCGGAACCCGGGGGTCGGTGGCACCCCGGCCCAGGACAGCGATCCGTCGGCCTCCACCGACAGTTCGATCCCGGCGGTCGTATCCGGCTCGGCCAGGACCCGCGTATAGCGGTCGGTGAGCGGGATGAGCCGCTGGTTGTCCGAGCCGCGCCAGCGCAGACTGCCGTGCCGTGCCGCCCGGTAGGGCCCGTCGACCAGCAGGTCCAGCCGCCGCAGCAGGGCGAGCCGGTCCGGACCGCCGCGGCGCAGTGCCTCGTGGCGGAAGCCGGAGTACGCCATCGCGCCGAAGTCCGGGCGCCGCTCCCGTACCGCGTCGAGGAGTTCGGCGAGTGCTCCGGCCTGGCTGAACGGCTCGCCGCCGGAGAAGGTGACGCCCTCGATGCCGTCCAACCGGCAGAGCCATTCGGTGAGTTCGGCGACCGATCGGCTGGTGCCGCCCTCGAAGGGCAGGGTCTCCGCGGCCACACAGCCCCGGCAGCGCAGCGGGCAGCCCTGTACCCAGATGACCGCGCGGCTGCCGGGTCCGAGGACCGTGCAGTGGTCCAGAGTCCGGGCGACGGACAGGAGGGTTTCGCCCCGGTGGGGGTCCCTCCCGTCCGGGCGGGGCCGGGAGTGCGGCTGGATGTTGGGCCCGGTCGTCGTCATGCCGCCTCCCTGGGATCGCCGGGGTAGCTGTCGGTGCCCCGCTCGGCCTGGTCGCACCAGGGGCACCACGGTCGTTCCACGGTGTGGATGTGGCGGGCGTTCACCGCGCACCGCCTCAGTCGGCCGGGGGCCTTCTCGGCGGCGAGGGCCGCTGCCCACTTGACCGCCGTGGGGCGTGGACGCGTGCGCGCGAACGCCGACCTGAACAGTTCCGTGAGTCGTCTCGGCAGCAGATCGGCGGGCGGCACGGAGCGCGGCAGCAGCACCGACGTACGGTCGACGACGCGGCAGCGGCCGTGCAGCACGTTGTCGTCGTACGAGAGATAGTGGCCGCCGTCGGTGGGGTGGCCGGCGAAGGGGTGCAGTCCGGCGACGAGGAGTTGGTGGATCAGGACGGCGAGGGCGAAGTCGTCGGAGGCGGTGTCGGGTGGGGTGCCGGCGGGGGCGCCGATCCGTTCGGGGGCGGTGTAGCCGGGGGTGCGCATCCGGCCCGGGAAGACCTCGCGGCCGTCCGTGAACTGCCAGGAGTCGATGTCCGCCATACCGATCCGGCCGGTGTCGTCGACCCAGAGGTTGTCGGGCTTGAGATCGCCCACCACATAGCCCTCGGTGTGCAGTTCGCCCAGCAGCCGGGCGAGGGCGAGGGCGGCGTGGAGGGCGGTCGCCCAGGTCGCCCGGGGCAGGAGGGTGCGGCGGGCGGAGGTGGTGAGGAGGTGGCTGAACGGCTGGTAGGCGTGGCGCATGTCGGTCATCACATAGCCGTCGACGCGGTCCGGGTCGTCGCCGTCGGCCGTGCGGATCGAGACCAGCGGCCAGGCCAGCCGGACGGGTGTGCCGGAGAGCAGGCCCACGGTGCGGGGTTCACGGCGCTGGCGCACCAGCCGGGCCACGCGGCGCCGGTAGGCCTCGGGGTCGGGTGGGTCGGGGACGAGTTTCGCGACGAGCGGGCGGGCGTCGTCGACGCCGTACACGAACCCTTCCGAGCCGCTGCCGATCTGCTCGGTGAGCCGCCATGTGTGTCCGCTGCCGGACACCACCGTCAGTCCCATGGTCACCTCCCTTCGACGAGAGCGCCGAGGACGGTCAGATCGTCGCCGGTACGGGCGGCCTCCGGCCCGGAGAGCCGGCGGCGAAGGGGCTCGGCGTCCCCGTGGTTCTCGCGGAGCGTGGCGGCGAGTCCGAGGAAGAAGCGCTCGGCCGGTAAGGGGCCCGCCTCCGGGGGGAGTCGGTGGACGGAGGGGTGGTCGAGGGTGAGGGCGGCGCAGCCGTCGGTGGCGAGGAAGACCCCGTCGAGTTCCGGTTCCCAGACGACGAAGGTGCGGACGCGTAACGCCGCGCCGGGCGAGGACAGGAAGACCGGTGGGGCGGTGGGTGGAGGGAGGACCAGATGGCAGCGTCCGTCGCGGGTGAGAAGCGTGCCGAAGCAGTCGCCCAGCGAGAGGAAGGCCACCCATGGGGGGCGTACGACGGCGGCGGCGAGGGTGGCCGCCAAGGCGCCGGGGTCCTGTGCGGCTGCTGCGCCTGATGTCTCCGAGGCGCCCGGCGTATTCGGTGATCCCGCCGCCCCCGATGCTGACCCCAGCGACCCCGACACCCCCAACACCCCCGTCACCGCCCTCCGGTACTCCTCGACCACCCCCTTCGCGCGCCCCGCGATCCACCGGCTCCACGCCTCCGGTGGTTCCTTCGCGTCCGGTGGCTCCTCCGTCAGCAGACGGCAGGCCGCGTCGACCGCGATGTGGGCGCCCAGGGCGCTGCGGTCACGGCTGCTCGCTCCGTCGGCGACCGCCAGTACCGCCGTGTCGCCCAGGTCGATCGCCTTGAACGCGTCCTGGCAGCCCTGCCCGGTGGCGAGATGGGCGGTGCCCTGGACGGAGGCGCCCGCGATGATCACTGGAGGTCCCTTTCCAGTCTCTCCATGCGCGCGAGCCGGGCGGCGCGGTCGCCCACCTGCTGGTGGATGAGGTCCGCGTCCTGGTCCGGGCTGCTGTCGTCGGTGCTCTGGAAGAGCAGGTCGAGAATCCGGCCGAAGTCCAGGTTCTCCAGAGGTGAGGTGGCCTTCGGGGCCAGTTCCCGCAGCATCGGCAGGTCGGCGCCGCGTACCCCGATCACCTGGAAGACCAGCTCCCCGCGCTCCTCGCCCCGGCGCACCCGTCCCGCCGTGCCCGCCAGGGCCTTCGCGTCCAGGGGGCGGCCCTCGGCGTCGCTCGGCGCACCGTCCGTCAGGACCCACAGGAAGGGGCGCCGGACCGGAACCCGTTGCCGCTGCAGGGTGTGGTAGCGGGCGCGGGCCAGTTCGAGGGCCGTTTCCACCGCGTCCGTCAGCCGGGTCATGCCCTGGGCGCGGAGCTTGGGCGGGCGCATGCCGTCCGCCGGGACGAAGAGCCGGTCGGTGTCGGCCTCGTCGGCCGGGACCAGGCGGCCGGGGCCGGGGTCGTAGACGCGCACCACCGAGTCGAAGGTGATGAGACAGACCTCCACCCGGGTGCGCAGCCTGTCCTGCGCCTGGACCCCGTCGAACCATCGGGTCAGCGCGTCGCTCAGTTCGTCGATCCTCGGGTGTTCCTCGGGGCGGCCCATGGACGCGGAGGTGTCGAGGAGGAGGACGACGGGCTGCCGTTCCTCGTATCCGGACCCGAACTCGATGCGGTGGACGCTCATTCGGCCGCCCCGGGGGCGTCGGCGTGGGCCACCAGCCGTTGCCGTCCAGGGTCGTGGCGCACGGTGACGGCCGTGCCCGGCGGCAGGCCGGGTGGCTCGGGAAGCATGCGCAGCAGGACACCGTCGACGAGTACGTACAGGTCCGGGGCGGGCCAGGTCACCGTGCGACCCGCGCAGCCGTGCGCCCACTCAACCATCCCCCTGGTCATACGGACACACTATGTGACGTCGGTACCAACATTCCCATTCCTCAGCAGAATTGACACCGCATCGACGAAAGCGGCTCCCAGCACGGGCCGCCCAGGGAGGAAAGGCTCCCCCGGGCACCCCGCCTGAGCGGCCCGCCTCTTCAGTCAATCGGATCGGCCGGGCGGCGACTGGTCGCACCCCGGGCGGGTCCTGGCCGGACGCTCCGGGCCGGTCCCGGCCTGACGCACCTGGCCCTGGCGGGTCCTGGCCGGTATCCGCTCCACGACACGGGCCGCCTCCGGGGTGCGGACCACGATGTGCACGTCCCAGCGCGCCCCGCGCGCCAGTTCCGCCTCGACGGCGCTCCACACGGCGGCCGCGCTCACCCGGTACGGAAGCCCGCCACGCCCGGAGCCGAGCAGGGGGAAGCACACCGAGCGCAGCGGCGGGGTGTGCCGGTCGTACTCCTCGGCCAGCAGCGCGAAGGCGCGCGAGGTGGCGCGGGTGACATCGGCGGGGAGCACGTCGTAGTCGTTGGTGCCGGCCCGGGGTACGGCCACCGCCGCGTGGTAGATCCGGCGTACGCCGTACGCGGCCATGGCTCCCGAGCCGGTCGCGGCCACCGTGCCCGGCAGCACCGGGCGTCCCGAAGTGCCGTGCCGGGCCGCCCACTTGCGCAGCGCGTCCTGGACGGGGTCGTCCAGCAGGTCACCGGTCACGCCGCGTACGGAGGCGGCCCGGCGCAGCGAGGCGGAGACCGAGGACTTGTACGGTTCGGGCAGCGCGAAGTGGGTATTGGCCGGGGCGACCACCACGTCCACGTCCCGCAGCAGGTCGACGGGGTGGATGTGGAGGGTGAGGCGCGCGGTCCGGTCACCGGCCAGGACCTCCACCGTCCGGTGGGTGACGCCCTCCCAGTCCTCCTCCCCCGGCTCCTCGCCGCCCTCCACCAATTCCACTATGTGCTCGGCCACTTGCCCGAGCACCATCACCTCGTGGTGCTTGCGGAAGCGCTCCTCGCTCACCCGGTACACCTCGGCGGCGCGGGCCCTGCGGGAGGACGCGGGCCAGTCGCGGGTGCCCTGGGCCAGGCCGAGTGTGTACTCGGCGGCGGTGCGCAGCGTGCCCGCGTCGAGCCGCTCGACCGCCCGGCGCAGCAGCGCCTCCACCGCGCCCTCGCGGGTGCGTGCGCCCGCCACGGAGGCCGCGGCCGACTCCAGCGCGGGAAGCTCGCGGTCGCGCAGCCTCAGCAGTCCCGCCCGCCGAACCGTCTGCAGATCCACGAGGATTGACGTGTGGTCAATGGACCGTGGTGCCATACGGTCAACGATGGCACCACGGGTCACACCGGGACAAGGCGGCGGTCAGGCGTGGCGGCACGGCACGCGAGGACGCCTCGGTGCGGCGGCGGGGCGCCGGGCTCAGGGGTGGCGACGCGGCTTCCTGATCGCCGAACCCAGCGGCTGGAGCAGTTGGTTGGCCTCCTCGATGCCGTCCGGGGAGCCGAGGTCCGGGATGCTGCGGTACGCCAGTGCTTCGAGCGGCCCGTCCGCGAGGTCCGTCCCCTCCGCGAGCCGGTCCCCGAAGAGCACCAGGACACGCTGGGACGGGTTGCGCTTCGAGCCCCAGATCATCCCCATGGCGTCCGGCGCCTGCGCCCGGATCTCCCGCGCCCAGTTCCGTGTGCTCTCGTAGTGCTCCGCCCCCTCGCTCTCCAGCAGCCGGTTGTCCTGGCGGACGGCGGCGAGCGCCCGCCCGGAGAGCAGCGAGACCAGTTTCAGCTCGCACCTGGTCCGCACCACGCTCAGCGACTTGCCCCGCACCTGCGCCCACAGGACCAGTCGCGTATTGGTCTTCGCGTCGAAGGGGACCGAGCGCAGCAGGGTCTCGGCGAGCGCGGTCTCCGCGTCCATGGCCGCGTACAGACAGGGGTACGGGTCCTCGGGTGTGCCGTTGAAGCGGCCGTGCGGGCCGTGCTCCGGGTCGAACGGCTTGAACTCCTCGGCCGCGAACCGCGACGAGTGCATCCGCCACAGCTGCGTACCGGCGGGCAGCACCTCCCAGTGCGGCCGGAAGCGGTACGCGGAGGGCGGCACGGTTTCCTCGCGCATCAGTCCCCCTCCACCAACGCGACGGCGGCGCCGACCAGTTCACGGTCAGGCCGGATGCCGAGGAGGTCGGCGGGCGGCCCGCCGCCCAGCCACGCGTTGCCGCTCAGCCACCAGTCGGCGGCCCCCCACGGGTCCGCGTCGGCGAGCAGCACCCGGTTGACCTCCAGGACCACCTGGTACGGTGCTCCGCCGCCGGGCTCGAACTGGAACTCGGGGTAGCGGTCACCGAGGTCGGGATCGTCGAGCCGGATCAGCTCGGGCGGTGGCTCCGAACCTCGGTATCTGTCGCGGACCTCGGCGTCCGACAGAGCGGGCGCTTCGAGGAGCCGGCGCTCGACGGTGTCGATGATGGCCTCGGTGTCGGGGGGCGCGGGCGGGTCTGCCTCGGTGTCGGGCGGTGGCGGGTCGGCCGTGAGGCGGGCCAGCAGGTCGCGCGTCCGCAGGACGGTCGGCCGACTGACCGGCGCCGTGCCGACGAGCCGGACGGAGTCCAGTGCCTCCCGGACCGGATGGTCGTACGGCAGCACCACCAGGCAGAGGCGTACGGCCTGGAAGGCCCTGCGTACGGCCCTCGCGTCGTCCGGCGGGGTGTCGGCGAGCGCCCTCAGCCGGGTGAGCAGGAGTTGGTACTGCTCGTCGGTCAGGCGGTCGCGGATGCTGTCGTGGTGTTCGGCGATGAGGCCGAGCACCCTCGTCCCGTTGTCGTCACCCGTGGTCATACGGTCTCCTTCCCCCCGCCGGGGTGGCCCTGGTGGATGAACGCGGCCCAGAGGGCGGGCCGCCCGAGGTCGGGGCGGCGGATGTCGTGCCGTAGTCGGTCGGTCAGGCGGCCCGGGTCCCGGCGGTCCGGGTCGAGCATCCACAGCTGTGCGGCCCGCAGGGCGTCGGCGGGGCCGAGCCCGGCCCGCAGATGGTGGTGGAAGACCGCCACCAGCAGCATCGACGCGCTGTCCCGGGTGGTCCACCGCGACCCCACGACATCACGTGCGCCGCCCGAGACGAACGCCGTGGTGAGGGTCAGCGCCTCGTCGTGGTCGCGGGTGCTCAGATCGGTCTCGCAGGCGCTCAGCACGATCAACGGGCCGTCCGGCGCCTCCTGTCCGGCGGGCCGGTCGAGCAGCCGGGTCACGGTGAGCCGGCCGCTCTCCTCGCCTTCCTCGCCTTCCGGGGGCGCGAGATGCAGGGCCGACTCCGTGGGCCGCGGCCCCGCCAGGCCGTGCGTGGCCAGATGGACCATCGAGTGGTCCTGGGCGAGCAGGGCCAGCAGCTGCTCGGGGGTACCGGTCGGCACCGAGTCGGGCGGCAGGCTGCCGTAGTCCCCGTACAGCCGCGCCCCCGGATAGAAGGCCTCGCGCAGCTCCAGGACCTCCTGCTCGGCGTACGTCAGCGACAGGCTCGGGTCGGCCACCATGGCCGGGGCCGAGATCGGATCGCGCGGGGCGCGCTTCACCGTACGCAGGAACTGGCTGCCGGAGGCCGCGTAACTGATCACCAGGGCCTGGCAGAGATAGTCGTACGGGGCGTCCTCGGGGAAGCGGGCCGCGTGCCAGGGGACGATCCCGAGGCGGCCGCAGGGGACCAGGACGACCCGGGGTGTACGGCGGTCGGCGGCGTCGCCCGGGAGATGTTCCTCCAGCCCGGCGAGGACGTGGACGAACACCTCGTACGCCCAGTCGCACAGCTCCGACAGGGCCTCCTCCCATGCCTGTTCGACCTGCTTGTCGTGCGGGGCGTCGGAGCGGGCTTTGCCCGCGTCGAGGTACCGCTCCAGGGGGCCGCTGTCCGCTTCGGAGAGCGTGGGGAGCGCGCCCACGCCGATGCCGATCTCGGGGCCCACGGCCAGCACCATGCCCGGGGCCTCGCCGTCGCCGCCGGGGACCAGATAGATCAGCGCGTCCGCGCCGGCCTCGCCGACGCCGTCCGCCAGTTCGCGCAGGGTGGGGGTGCTGAGCAGGCTTCCCGGCTCCCGGTAGCCGAGGGCCTCCAGGGCTTCCCGGCGCAGGGTGCTGGGCAGCTCCGCGGGCAGTTCCGCGCTGTCGGCGGCGCCGGACCTCCGCCAGGCGGCGGCGAGTTCGGGATGGCCGCGCTCCTCCAGCAGATCGGGTACGGCCCGGGAGGTGGCCGCCGCCTGCAGCACCAGTGCCCTGCCCAGCTCCAGAGCGGCGACCGCGTCGTGCACCTTGCCGTGGGCGGCGGCCCACAGGGCGGCCCGTACCCCGAGGGAGGCGCCGTTGCGGGCGGTCGTCAGACGGTGTTCGGCGCCGAGTTGGAGGAGCACGTCGGCGGCGAGGGTGGTCAGGGCCTCGTTCGCCGCGTCGATGGCGGCGTCCGCGTCGGACTCGCTGTGCTCCCGGTGCCAGCGGGCGCGGTGGCAGTCGGCGAGCGTCCACAGGGAGCGGGCCGCGACGCGTGGGGCCCGGCCCTGCCGGATGTGTTCGCGGAGCCGTTCCAGCGTGGTGATGGTGGCATCGAGGTCCGCCCGGTCCTTGGTGAGGCCGTAGCGCATGCCGAGGCGGTTCGCGGCGGAGTACAGCCGGTCGGCGGGGGCGTCCGGTGGCGGTACCTCCCGGTCCGGGATGAACGCCGCGTCGTCGGTGAGGTAGGCGCGCGCGGCTTCGATCTCGGGAACGACGGCCGTGAGCACGTCGTCCCCGATCGGCAGGGCGCTGTTCCCCGCGGCGGCCCTGCTGTCGTCGAAGTCCGTGAGACCGCCCAGGAGCAGTTCCCTGTCCTGGGTGAACCGGCCGAGCGTGAGGCGGGCCATGGCCCTGGCGAGGAGGGCCAGGCAGCGGAAGTCGTGGTCGTCGGGGACGGTGTCGGCCAGGGCCTCGGCCTCCGAGACGAGGTCGCGGAGCCTCTGCTCGTCCTCGGTCTGACCGGCGGTACGGACGTCGGTCATCACGCGCATGACGTCCGCCATGATCCCGAAGCCGTCGGCCATGGGGATCGAGGTCTTCGACTGGCGCCGCAGGAAGTCGACGATCGTCCCCGTGTGCGCGAGCCCGAGCGCCTGGTCCTGAAGCGTCCCGCCGGCACCCTCGCTCGCCCCGAGCAGCAGCGCCATCAGCCCTTCGAGAGCGTCCTTGTTGGGGACACCGTCCGGCAGCCCGTCCAACGCCTCACGCAGCCGCTTCAACTGCTGATTGAGAGCGGCGGGGTCACCGCCGCCCGCGTTGTCGACGAAGTCGACGGACGTGGTGTTGGCGGCCTGCACCGCCGCGATGAGACGACGGAAGTCGTCGGGGGTACGGAACATGGGCGGGGCGTCGGGGCCGGCGTCACCGGGGGTCGCGCCGCCCGGGGGTGCCGGGTCGGGGGTGCCGGCGTGGTCGGCGGGCTGGTCGGCGGGGGCCGGGGTGTTGGTGTCGGCGTTGCCGGAAGGGGCCGGGGCGTTGGGGTCGGCGTTGCCGGAGTGAGCCGGGGTGGCGGCGTCGGTCTTGCGGGAGGCGCCCGGGGTGGCGCGGGTAGCGCTTGTGTCCGGGCCGGGGCCGGGGCCGGGGCCGGTACCAGGTGCCGGGCCGGGGCCTGGGCCTGGGCCTGTTGCCGTCTCCGGGCCGGGACGGGTTGCCGTGCCCGAGCCGGGACCGGGTGCCGTGCCGGAGCCCGCGCCACCGGCCATCGTCGTCAGCAAGCTCGCCAACATCTGCCGCATCTGCTCGGTGCCCGGCTGGCCGTCGTCGGGTATGAGGGTCGTGAGCATGTCGACCATGCCGTCGACCGAGGGGCTGCCGTAGAGGTCGCGTACCTGCCGGAGCATGCTCAGGGTCTCCGGCGGCAACGGAAGCTCGGCGGCGTCGGTCACCAGCTCGTGCATCTCGGCCCCGAAGGCGAGCATCCCGTTCGGTCCCAGCCGGGTGATCATGTCGAACATGGCGGTCGCGTCCGGCTCCGGCGCGAGCCCGCCCAGCATCTCCTGCAGCGGCAACGCGTGTGTCAGCAGGAACAGCGCCGCCCACCGCCGGTCCTCGGTGGAGGCAGCGGCTCCGATCGCCGTCGCCGGGTCCCGTACGTCCCGCAGCAGACCGTGCGCCCGGTCCCGGTCCTCGGGGGTTCCGCCCCCGGCGGCGTGGCGCAGGGTGAGGGCACCGCCGAGCCACAGGGTCGCCGAGCTGCGCAGCGGAGGGTCGTGGTCCAACAGACGGGAGAGCGCGCCTAGTTCGGTGATCGAGTCGTCGTGGGCGCGGGAGGGTCTGGCGACCGTGCCCGGCACCGGCAGCAACGCCCTCGCCCGCCCGACGGCCTCACCGGCCCAGGTCCGCAGCGCCTGAACCCCGCCGTTCTCCTCTTCTTCCCCCACAACCACTCCTCACGTCCCGAGGACATCAACACACGGTCCCGCCCCTCATGATGACGAGCTGGACCGCACAACACCGCCCGGTCAACGAGCTTTTCCGGCAATCGCCCAACCAACACCCGAAACCCGCCCGGCTTACGCCCGGGAGGGGGCCGGGGGGAGCTGGGTGCGGGAGGGCCGTGGGCCGGTACGGGAAGGCCGTGGGGGCTCGCCCAGGAGTGTCTCGCCCCCGCCGCCCCTACCCGTCCCAACCCCAGGGGCTGCGCCCCTTCGACCCCCGAGGGGGTGGGTGGGTCGGGTGCGGGTGGGTGGGGGTTGCTCGCGCAGTTCCCCGCGCCCCTGAAAAGCAGGGGCTGATCGCGCCTACGCGGCGGAGCCGCACACCGACACAGCCCCGCGACCCTGAAAAGCACAGGCCGAACGCGCCCACGCGACGAAGCCGCACACCGACACAACCCCACACCCCTGAAAAGCACAGGCCGAACGCGCCCACGCGACGAAGCCGCACATCGACACAGCCCCGCGACCCTGAAAAGCACGGGCTGATCGCGCCCGCGCGGCGGAGCCGCACATCGGCACAACCCCGCGACCCTGAAAAGCACGGGTTGATCGCGCCCGCGCGGCGGAGCCGCGCATCGGCACAGCCCCGTGACCCTGAAAGTCCGTGGCGGTCGTGTCACCGAGCGCGGACGCCGCGCCCGTCCCTGCCGTGCGGCAGCGGTCACGTGACCCATCCGTGTATTCGCTCGTTCTGCTGAACGTGCAGTCACAGGATGTCGCCCCGCGCCCCGCAGGTTCCCACGGTCAGGATTCGGTGGTGGATGTCGAGCAGGCGGAGGCCGCGCTCGTCGAGCATTATCCGCGTCTGGTCCGGTTGGCCTATCTGACGTTGCCGCCGGCGTTGGGGCGCAACCGGCGGGTGCTGACGGCGCACGCGTTGGCGCAGCGGGCGCTGCCGAGGGGACGACGCAAGGCGACGTCGATGATTCCGGCGCAGGCGACGGGGCGGGAGCGGAACCCGGGGTACGCGTATGTGCGGCTCCAGGTCGTGCGGACCGCCCTGGAAGCAGGGCTTCCGCTCCGTCGCAGGGCCTGGCCCAAGCGGGCCCAGCTGCCGCCCCTGCTGCCACGGGTGTGGGGCCTGCGGCTCTTCCCCCGCTCGGGCGGCGCCGATGAACTCGCCCTGGACCAGCGGCTGTCGGGCCTGTCCGCCCCGGCCCGCGCGGTGTACGTACTGCGGGGGCTGGAGAAGCTGCCCGACCCCGCGATCAGGGCGCTGCTGGAGGAGGCCGGGGTCGGCAACCCGGCGGCGGCCATGCAGGAGGCGGCGGACTCCATCGCCGTCCGGCATTATCCGCTGCTCACCTCCCCCGAGTTCGATCCGTGCTCGCTGCACGCCCGGCCCACCGATCTGATGCGGCGGCGCCAGCATGTGAAGGCCGCGCTCGCCGCCACGGCCGCGCTGGTCGCGTGCGGGGCGCTGCTCGGGCTGCCCGGCGAGGCATGGGGGCCGGACGGCGCGGCGGCTCCCCCGTACGCGCTGAACCCGGCCGCCCAGGCCGCCCTGAACCCCGCGCGGTTGACGACGGCGTCGGCCACGGCCTGGCAGTCGACCGGCCGCACCGACTTCTCCACCTGGCCCGCGCGCGGCGAACTCACCGGCGACAAGGGGCTGTTGCGGCGGGCCCTCGCCGTATGGGCCCGACCCGGCGAGTCCGTGCAGGTCGCGGTCACCCTCTCCACCCCGGCCGGCCCCCCGCCCGGCCCGCCGCAACTGCTGTACGCGGGCGAGATCGACAACACCAAGGTCGTCGTCCTGTACGACGGTCTGCGCGTCGCCCGTTACGCCGAACCGGTCGACGATCCGAGCGTCGCCGCCCTCGACCTCACCCGGGTCGACGGCGCGTCCGGCGCCGGTGCGAGCGCCCTGGTGCTGGGCCGGGCCGACGGCAACGTCCGCTATCTGACCGCGCCCTGGGTGCGCGAGGCGGCCGTACGGGATCTGGCGCGGCCCGCCGAGCGGACGGCGGCGCTGGAGTTGTCGGAGGACGGGGTGACGGCGCCGTTCGCGAGCCCGGCGGTACGGACCGGGGAGTGCGCCTCGTGGGAGGTGTTGCAGTTGACCGACGCGGCGGGGCGCACCCGGCTGTTGTCGGACCTGTCCGAGGTGACACCGGCGCATCTGACCGCCGGTCGCCCCTCCGCCGCCCCCGCCGAGGCGACCACCGCGCTGGACGCCTGGGCACCGTTCGCCTGTTCGCTCGGCGCCATGCGGTCGCAGGGTGTGCGGGCCGTGAACGCCTGGCAGTTCGCACGGCAGCCGTTGCCCGACGGCAGCGGCACCGCCGACTGGATGTGCACCCGGGCGGAGACCTGGCGGGGTGCGGGCAGCAGGGTGATGACCCAGTTCAACACCCCCGACGGCGCCTTCGTGACCGCCGCCGCCGACGACCGCCCGACCTGCGGCACCGCCGACCCGCATGTGCTGGCCACCGGGCGCTGGAAGTCGGCGGCCGGACAGTCCTACCTCCTCGCCGCCGGCGGCAAGGACACCGTCTCCCTCACGGCGACCGGCGGTGTGACCGGCTCGGCGCGGGGCAACCTCCTCGCCGTACCGGCCGCCCCCGACGCCAAGGCCCAACTGAAGGGAACGCTCACGGGCGGCCGCGAGATCAACGCACTCTGACCGCTCTCGCCCCGCGCACCACCCCCGCGCCACCCCGCACCACCGTCACTCGATCCGGCCCGTCGGGGGCCGGAATCAATCGGTAAGGTGTTCGCATGAAAACGGGTGTGCGCCGCAGGATGGGTGTGGAGGAGCGACGCCGGCAGTTGATCGGCGTCGCCCTCGAACTCTTCAGCGGGCGCTCGCCCGAAGAGGTCTCCATCGATGAGATAGCGACGGCGGCCGGGATCTCACGGCCGCTCGTCTACCACTACTTCCCGGGCAAACTCAGCCTGTACGAAGCGGCGTTGAAGCGAGCGGCCGAGGATCTGGCCACCCGTTTCGTCGAGCCTCACGAGGGCCCGCTGGGCGCCCGGCTGCTCCGTGTGATGCGCCGCTTCTTCGACTTCGTCGACGAACACGGCCCCGGTTTCTCCGCCCTCATGCGCGGCGGCCCCGCCGTGGGCTCCTCCCGCACCAACGCCCTCATCGACGGCGTCCGCCAGGCCGCCTATGTCCAAATCCTTTCGCACCTGGAGATCGAGAACCCCCCGGCCCGCCTCGAACTGATCGTCCGCTCCTGGATCTCCCTGGCCGAGTCCACGGCCCTGATCTGGCTGGAGGGCCGCAAGATCCCGAGGAGTGAGTTGGAGACCCAACTGGTCCACGATTTCGCGGCCCTGACAGCGGTGAGCGCCACACAGGACGAGGAAATGGCAACGCTGCTCCGCAAGATCCTCGCCGAGGAACCGAGGGAGGGTCCGTTCGGTGAACTGGTGGGGCGCCTAGTGACTCTGGCTGAGCACTAGTTCTTTTGGTCTTTTAGGGGCGCGGGGAACTGCGCGAGCAACCACAACGAACCCGCAGCCGAAGAAACGCCCAAACCCCAACGGCGCTGTCTACACATCGAACTTCCGGTAAGAGGGATCAAGGTCCCGCACCTCCGCCGACACATGCAGAGCCACCCCGGACGCCTTCACAAACTCCCGCAACAGCCCGACCACGTTCTCGGTCAACGCCGCCTTCGTCTCCTCCGTCCGCCCGGCAAGCAGCGCCAGCATGACGTGCACCATGGCATGCCCCTCGGTGTCCGGCCCGACGACCGGGTCCTCACAGGCCCGGAACTGAGTCTTACAAGCCTCCGGCTTGGCAGCGGCAGTCCGTACGACCTCGTCATGGAGCGCACGGGCGAACCCGGGCCGGTCGAAGCCATCGGCAAGTACGGACGAGTAATCCACGGTGATCAACGGCATGGGGCCCTCCCGGCAACCAGTTCCACAACAGACAATCCGGCTCAGCCTAGCCGCAGGCGCAACGCCAGCATCGCGATGTCGTCCTCCCGATCCCTCCCGAAGCAGTGCAGCAAGGTGTCGCACAACGCGGACGTCCCCAGCGGAGCGTCCGCCGCGGCGGACCGGAGGTGTTCCAGGGACTGGGACAGATCGATCCCCCGGGTCTCGATCAGACCGTCCGTGACCATGAGGAACCGATCGGTCGGCCACAGAACGGTCTCCGTGGGCTCGGGCCGGTCGAGGCCGAGCCCCAACAGCGGCCCGGCGGCCTTCACATACTCGGCGCTGCCCGACTCATGGACGATCAGCGGCGGGATATGCCCGGCGTTGGCGATCCGGACGTGCCCACTGCCGGGCTCGACCAGGGCCAGACAGACCGTGGCGGTGAGGTCGGGGTGGTAGTGCTGGAGCATGTGGTCGAGTCGCCGGGCCACGGCGGCGGGGTCGGCCTCCTCCACGGCGTACGCCCGTAGCGCGTGCCGGATCTCGACCATGACGGTGGCCGCGTCCAGCGAGTGCCCGACCACGTCCCCGACGGCGGTGAGGACACCGGCCGGGGTGGAGACGACGGCGTAGAAGTCGCCGCCGATCTCGGTCTGCCGGGAGGCGGGGACATAGCGGACGATGATGTCGAGGCCGGGGAAGTCGGGCACCCGCTTGGGCAGGAAGCTGTGCTGGAGGGTGAGCGCGACATGGCGTTCGACCTGGTACATCAGCAGGGGCTGGGCGGCGAGGGCGGTGGCCTGGGCGAGGCGGGCGACGAGGCCGGCGGTGTCGGGGGCGACGGTGCGGGTGGCGCGTACGGGTGTGGCGATGCAGATGGGGGTGCCGCCCTCGGTGCGGGCCAGTACGAGGCGGGCGTCCTCGGCGATACCGGCCCGGAAGAACCCGGCGGGCCACAGCGGGGCGGGTACCACGGTGTCGTGCGGCTCGGGGTCGGCTGCGGTGAGCCGGCGGATCAGCCGGGCCACGGCCTCGTGGGCGCCGGCGTCGGGGAGGGTGGTGCGGGCCCTGGCCCGGGAGGTGCCGGTGTGGAGTTCGCCGTCCTCGCCGAGCACGAACACGGCGGCCGGTGACCGGGTGAGCCGGGCGGCCCCCTCGGCGGCGGCACCGGCCAGCTCCTCCAGACTGCGGGCGGCCTGGACGTCGACGATGGCCTCGGAGAGCAGGGTGAGCCGGCGTACGAGGGCCTCGGCGCCGTTGCGCATCCGGGCGCCGCGTACGGCGGCCCGTACGACGGCCTGGATCTCCTCGGGTTCGGCGGGCACCGTCAGATAGGCCTCGCCGCCCGCGTCGAGTCCCCGGCAGCGGTCGCCGGGCGCTACGGCCGCGGCGGAGAAGTGGACGACGGGCAGGGCGGACATGGGGGGCCGGGCCTTGAGCCGGCGGCAGAGTTCGAAGCCGCTCATGTCGGGCAGGCCGACGTCGACGAGGGCCACATCGGGCAGGGAGCCCGCGCGGAGGCGGACGTCGAGTTCGGCGAGGGCCTCGCCCGCGCTGGCGACGGGGACGACCCGGTGTCCGGCCCGGCGCAGTACCGCGCCCATCGCGTAACGGCTGGTGGCGGCGTCGTCGACCACCATGACGGTGGTGCCCGCTTCGTCGGCCAAGAGGCTGTCGGCCAAGAGACTCATGAGGCGCTCGCGATGGACCGGGGACAGGGGGACAGGTGGGCCGCCCCGGTCCTGGAGGGCCGGACCGGGGCGAGGGGTCACCGGGGCTCGGCGGCTTCGGATACCCCAGAGGCCGAAGAACCCGGACGAACACGTGGGTGGTACGGGTCGCCCCCTCGGCCCGCACCACCCAAGCTAGCGCCCTACCGCGCCGCCCGTGCGAATACCGCGACGGTCCGCCCCGGAACAGCGAACGTGCCCGATTCCGCTTCGTAGGACGATCCCTTGACGGTAGAGTCCCCGCCCTGTGCCTGGATGGGATGGAGGGTGTAGTCCGTTCCGGCCAGGGCCGTCACCGTCTGGTTCCGCTTCTCGGGGGTGGCGTTGAAGACGACGACGAGGTCGCCCAGCTGCATGGTGATCACGCCGGGTGTCTCGTCCTCGCCGGAGAGCGGGAAGGACAGCTTCGACTGGACCTGGGCGGTCGTGTCGAGGGAGAAGACGTCCTCGGTGGTGCGGATACGCAGGAGGTCCCGGTACGCCGCCGAAGCGCCCTCGATCTGTGCGCAGCCGACCCCGACGGAGGTCAACAGGGGCTTGGCGTAGGGCCACTTGGACTCGTTGTCGGCGGCCGGCGGAAGCCCCCGCCCGAACCCGTTGCCGTCCCGGCAGCTCCAATGGATGGTGTTGAACCAGTCGCCGCTGTCGTAGGAGTTGCGGTCGAGGGACTTGGAGCGGAGCAGGTCGGTGCCCGCCTGGGAGAGGGCCGGGCCCTGGGAGAGCGCGGCCGTCGCCATGGCGAGGACCTGCATCCGGGAGCGGTCGGCCGCGCTGGTGGACTGCGGCAGCTTGAAGGCGAGCGCGTCGAACAGGGTCTCGTTGTCGTGGGCGTCGACGTAGGCGAGGGCGTCGCCGGGGGCGTCCGCGTATCCGGCGGGGACCCCGTTGTAGTCGACCTCGGAGCCCTTGACCTCCTTGCCGCCCGTGTCGGTGAACCGGTAGTTCGCGAGATTGCCGCTCAGGCCGACCTTGATGAGGTCCTGGTAGTGCAGCAGCCGCGTCTTCTGCTCGGCCGAAGTGCCGTTGCTCTCCGAGGAGTTGGGGTCGGTGTAGAGGCCGGACGCGAAGCCCTGGACGCCCGGGTCGGCGTCGAAGGGGCCACCGCCGCGTACGGCGTCACGGGCGCGGTCGGAGAAGGTGGCGATACCGGTCCCGGCCATGTTCTTCTGCGTGGCCTGGACGAACCGGGCGTCGTCGGCGACCTCCCCGAAGTTCCAGCCCTCCCCGTACAGGATGATCTTCTTCCCGTCGACGCCGTCCTTGGCGAGGGTCAGCGAATCGAGGGCCTTCCGCACGGCCAGGATGTTGGCCTTCGGGTGGTGCCCCATGAGGTCGAAGCGGAATCCGTCGACCTTGTACTCCTTGGCCCAGGTGACGATCGAGTCGACGACCAGTTTGCCCATCATGGTGTTCTCGGGCGCGGTGTTGGCACAGCAGGTGGAGGTGGCCACGGAACCGTCCGCCAGCAGCCGGTGGTAGTAGCCCGGCACCACCTTGTCGAGCACGCTCTTGTCGGCCTGCCCGCTCGCCGGGGTGTGGTTGTAGACCACGTCCAGCACGACCCCGAGCCCGTCGTCGTTGAGCGCCCTCACCATCTTCCGGAACTCGACCGTGCGCTTCGTCCCGTCCGGATCGCTCGCGTACGAACCCTCCGGGACCGTGTAGTGGTACGGGTCGTAGCCCCAGTTGTACGCGTCCTTCGCGGCGACCTCGGCCACGCACTTCTGCTGCCGCTCGGAGTCGGCGGCGTAGGAGGGCAGATCGCAGTCGACCGTCGCCTGGTCGGCCTTCCTCTCCGGGATCGTGGCGATGTCGGCGACGGGGAGGAGATGGACGTACGACGTCCCGGCCTGCGCCAGCTGCCGCAGATGCTCGCTGCCGTCGCTGTCCTTGTCGGTGAAGGCGAGGTAGGTGCCCTGGTCCTTCGCGGGGACGGTCCTGTCCCCGATCGAGAAGTCCCGGACGTGCAGCTCCTGGATCTGGGCGTCCTTGAGCGGTACGGCCTCGGGCTTGGTGTACGAGTTCCAGCCCGCCGGGGCCAGCGACCTGTCCCCCAGGTCGACGACGAGGCTGCGCTCGGAGTCGGCGGTCAGGGCGACGGAGTACGGGTCGGTGACCTTGTTGGTGACGATCTCACCGACGCTGGGCGCCCATACCTTCACGACGTAGCGGTAGGGCTTGTTCCGCCAGGACTTCTCGCCGGTGACGGACCAGATGCCGGTGGTGGCGTCGCGTTTCATGGCCACCGTCCGGCCGTCGAGGTCGAGGGCGACCTGCTGGGCGGTCGGTGCCCAAACGGCGAGGCTGGGGCGGCCGTTGCGGAAGGTGGGCCCGAGGTCCTCGTGGGACGCGGCCGTTGCGTACACGTCGTCGAGTACGCCGGCGATCTGGACGCCCGTCGCCGCGAGCACGGCCCCGTTGGCGGCGCGCTGGGAGGCGACGAGTTGGCCGCGCAGAGCCTCGCGGACCCGGTCGCGGTCGCGGGGGTCGACGGTCCAGGCGGTGGACGAGGCCAGGTGCGGGAACCTGGCCTTCTGGGCGTCGGTCAGGGTCGACCTGGTGAGGCGGAGCCAGCGCTCGTCGGTGCCGGCGAGGGTGCCGTTCGCCGCCTTGATCGAGCCGGTGCGGGAGGAGAGGAGCTGGGTGGAGGCGGCGGTGTCGTCGCCGTTCCAGACGACGGTGTCGCGGTCGATCCAGATCGCCTTGGAGGTGGTCAGGTCGAGGGCGGCGGCGGAACCGGCAGGCTGTGGGAGCAGATACTTCTCCTGGCCGTTCAGCAGCCACACCTCGTTGCCGCTGGCCTTGAGGTCGAGGGACTGGTCGGCGGAGAGGTCCTTCTCGTCGCCCTTGTGGATGATGTAACTGAGGCCGGTGGCCCCGTCGTTGAGCGGCACCTCGAAGACCGCGCCGTAGGCGTCGGTGCGCACCGGCTCCAACGGCTTCGACCAGTCGGTGGGGTTCGCGGCACCGGCCCAGACGTGCAGGCCCCAGCCGTCGTAGTTCCCGTCGGCGCGGTGGTAGTGGAGGACGGCCTTGGTCCTGTCCTGCTCGGGGTAGTCGGCGGCGGGCTTCTCGGTCAGCACGGCTTCCTTGCCCTGCTCCACCCAGATCTCCCCGGTCCTGGTCACGTCGATCGAACGGTCGGCGGAGACGTCCTTGTCGCCGTCCCTGTCGATGACGAGATAACCGACGTTCGAGGCACCCGGCTTGAGCTTGACGTAGGCGAAGGCGCCGTACGCGTCACGGCCGATGAAGTCATGGCCGTCCGGCCAGGTGGTCTCCTCGCCCTCGGCGATGTCGCCCCAGGCGTAGAGCCGCCAGTCGGTGTAGTCGCCGTCCGCGCGCTTGTAGTGGACGATCGCGTAGTCGCGCAAGGAGGCGGTCGGGACCTCCGGGGCGGGTGGGGTGCCGGTGGTCGAGGTGGCGGTCGCGCTTGCCGTACGCCCGGTGGAGTCGACCACAACCGCCTTGTAGCTCAGGGCGGTTCCGGGTGCGATGTCCTCGTCGAGGGTCTGGGTGACCTTGTAGGGGGCGTGGTCGGCGGAGCCGAGGGTGCGCCACTTGCCGTTGCCGATCTGGGCGGCGAAGACGACGCGGTTGAGCCCGCCGCCGTCCACATCGGCGCCGATCTCCACGGTGCCGGTGGCGCCGGAGGCCGGGGCCTCGATGCCGAGGGCCGGCCCGGTGGCGGGCTTGGGCAGCTTGCCGGTGGCCTTGAGGACGATGGAGGAACCGGCCGGGACGGTGAGGGTGATCTTGCGGTCCGAGTCGCTGGTCGTGTGCGTGGTCGTCCCGTAGACGCCCTTGAAGGTCATGCCGGCCGAACCGGTGGCGAAGGTCGCCGACTTGGCCTCGTCGGCGTTGTTGAAGGCGACGACGTACTCGACGCCGGACTGGGCGTCGGTGCGGGAGAAGGCGTAGATACCGGCTCCGTCGGCCGCGTACCGCTCGGTCTGGACGCCGTCGGCGAGGGCGGGGTTGGCCTTGCGGAGCTTGGCGAGAGTGCTGATCTGCCGGTAGAGCGGCGCACTCGTGTCGTAGGCGTCCTCGGCGTGCGTACGGTCGGTGCCGAGTCGGTCGTCGTCGAGATAGTCGGCGACCTGGGAGGCGAAGAGCGTCTGCCGGGCGTCCTTGTCGCCGCCGGCGCCGGTGAAGCCCTGCTCGTCGCCGTAGTAGATGACGGGATTCCCACGGCTGAGGAACATCAACTCATTCGCGAGCTTCGCCTTCTTCACCAACTCGGCGTCACTCGCATCCGAGTCGTCCTGTTTGAGGAACGTCCCGATGCGGCCCATGTCATGGTTGCCGAGGAAGGTGACCTGCTCGTAGGCGTTGGCCTTGTCGGTCGTGTACTTGTAGTCGTCACCGAAGACGGCGGCCAGCTTCTGGGCGCTGCCGCCCTGGGAGGCGTACGAGCGGGCCGCGTCCTGGAAGGGGAAGTCCAGCGTGGAGTCCAGGCGGCCCTGGGTGACGTACGGCGAGGTGATGGAGGTGTCGGCGGAGTAGACCTCGCCGAACATGAAGAAGTCGTCGCGTCCCTTCTTCGCCGCGTACGCGTCGAGCGCGGTGGCCCACTGGGTCCAGAACTCGGTGTTGACGTGCTTCACGGTGTCGATCCGGAAGCCGTCGATGTCGAAGTCCCGCACCCACTTCTCGTAGATCTTCTCCATCCCCTCGACGACCTCGGGGCGCTCGGTCCACAGATCGTCGAGCCCGACGAAGTCGCCGTAGGTGGCGGACTCACCGGCCCAGGTGGAGTCGCCCCGGTTGTGGTACATCGTCGGGTCGTTGAGCCAGGCCGGGACCTTGAGGTTCTTCTTGGCGGCGGGGACGACGGGAGTGCGGGGGAAGGAGTCCCGGTCGGTCTTGGGGAAGCCGTTGTCCCCGTCCGCGTGGTCGGCGTCGTCGAAGGGCCCGCCGTCCTTCGCGAGGTACGGAAAGGCCCCCTTGGACAGGTACTCGTACGACTTCTCCTCGTAGTCGACGACATCGGCGGTGTGGTTGGTGATGACGTCGAAGAAGACCTTCATGCCCTTGGCGTGGGCCTTGGAGATGAGGGTTTCGAGGTCCTTGTTGGTGCCGAAGTGGGGGTCGACCTGGGTGAAGTCGGTGATCCAGTACCCGTGGTAGCCGGCGGAGGCGTTGTCACCGGTGCCTTGTACGGGCTGGTTCTTGAAGATGGGGGCGAGCCAGATGGCGGTGGTGCCGAGGCCCTTGATGTAGTCGAGCCGCCGGGTGAGGCCCTTGAGGTCGCCGCCCTGGTAGAAGCCCTTGTCGGTGGGGTCGTACCCGGTGGTGAGGCGGCCGCCGGTGAGGCCGCCCTTGTCGTTGCCCTTGTCGCCGTTGGCGAATCGATCCGGCAGTACGAAGTAGAACTGCTCCCGGGTGAGATCGTGCCGGGCGGCGGTTTTCGCCAGTTGGGCGTCGGAGGGCGGCGCGGGCGGGGTCGCGGCCCCGGCGGCGAGCGGCTGGACGAGGGCCGCGGTCAGCGCGGTCACGGTGACCGCGCTGACGGTGGCGACCCGTCCGGCGTGGGCGGTTCGGCGCCTCGACGGCACCGGCCATCTCGGTATCAAGACGTGGACTCCTAGCGATGTGCGGCTCTCAGGGCCCGTGAAGCTCAGCCGAACTCAGTCGTACTCAGTCGAACTCATCGGTCCCTCGGGTCCGACCCCGCGCGACCGTATCGCCGACGAAAGCATTTCAGCAAGAGTCTTGAAACCGATGGCAAGAGTTTTCAGCAGCTGGACTTGCCCGTGTAGATCGCCAACGCGGTGTTGGAACCGAGGGTGGCCGTGAACTGGCCCGAACTGTTCACGGTCACCGTCGTGTTGTTCTGGACGTTGCAGTACGTGCCTGCGGGGAGGGACGTCTGGTACGTACGGCTGAGGCTGCTCGACTCGTGGTTGATGGCGACATAGCCCTTGCCGCCCCGGCCGAAGGCGATGGCGTCCGCCCCGTTGTCCCACCAGTCGGTGACGGACTCACCGCGCGTGGCGTTGCGGAAGGCGACCATGCGCTCGATCTCCGGCCAGGCGTGCTGGCACTTCCAGCCGTCCTGCCAACAGGCGTTGACCGTACCGTCGTTGGGCGGACCCGCGTCCGTGCTGGACCACTCGTAGCCGGAGTTGATGTCCGGGGCACCGTACGGGTAGGCCAGCATGAAGACGTTGGCGAGGGTGTAGTTGGCGCCGTCCTTGTAGTTCAAGGTGCTGCCGTTGCGCTCGGTGTCGTGGTTGTCCACGAAGACACCGGAGACGCCGCCGCTCATGTACCCCCAGCCCTCGCCGTAGTTCGTCAGGTAGGCGAGGTTCTCGTTGTTGAAGACCCGCTTGAGGTCGTACGCGTAGCGGAACTCCTGGACGTCCCCGTTGCCCGTGTACTCGGTGGGCTGGACGGCTTCGCCGCTGCCGTAGATGACCTCCTGCTTCCAGTACACCGAGGTGTCGCTGAGGCGGGACTTGATGTTGGCGAGGTCGGCGGCCGGGATGTGCTTGGCGGCGTCGATACGGAAGCCGTCGACGCCGTAGGAGAGCAGGCTGTTCATGTAACCGGCGATGGCCGAGCGGACGTACTCCTCGCCCGTGTCCAGGTCGGCGAGGCCGACGAGTTCGCAGTTCTGGACGTTGGTGCGGTTGGTGTAGTCGCTGATGGTGGCCGTGCAGTCGTCGAAGTCGAACGACGAGTACAGGCCCGGGTAGTCGTACTTGGTGTACGACGAGCCGCCGGTGCCGGTGCCGCTGCCGGCCGACATGTGGTTGATGACGGTGTCGGCGACGACCTTCACCCCGGCCGAGTGACACGTGTCGATCATGTCCTGGAAGTCGGTGGCGTCACCGAGCCGCCCGGCGATGCGGTAGCTCACGGGCTGGTACGAGGTCCACCACTGCGAGCCCTGTATGTGCTCGGCGGGCGGCGAGACCTGGACGTATCCATAACCGGCGGGGCCGAGCCGGTTCGTGCACTCCGCCGCCACCGAGTCGAACTTCCACTCGAAGAGCACGGCGGTGACGTCCTTGGTGCCGGGCGGGGAGGCGTACGCGGTACCGCTGGGGACGGCGACCGCGATGGACGCGGCCGCCGCGAGGGCGAGCGCGCCGGAGAGGGTTCTGCTGGCCATGTGGGGTCCTTCTCCGTTGAAGGGTTCCGGTCAAAGGGAGAGCGGCAAGATCGGTTGCCGATTCTTGCTGCAAGATGGCTGAAATATTTCAACCGAGAGGAAGGTACGAGTCCACTTGTCACACGGTCAACCCTCCGGACACGCCTTCTTCATGCGACTGAAACGCCCCGGGTCCCGATGCGACCGAAACGTCCGGTCCCGCTCCGGGAGGGCGTCGGACCGGAGGCCGAGAGGGCGTCGGGTCGGGGGCCGAGAGGGTGTCGGGTCGGGGGCCGAGAGGGCGTCGGGTCGGGGGCCGAGAGGGCGTCAGATTCCGTTCCCCGAGTGGGAGTTCCGGAGGGCCATGTACGCGGCCCGGGCGTCCAGCAGGGGCGGGGTCACCGAACGGCGGCGGCCCGGGCCGTGGGTGAGCGCGTGGCGTACGGCCGCCGGGCCGGCGTTCGGGAAGGCCGAGCACAGCAGGGCGGCCGCACCCGTGACGAAGGGCGCGGCGGCGCTCGTACCGCTCAGGGTGAAGGGGCGGCCGTCGGGGCCCGGCGCCTGGATACGGTCTCCGGGGGCGCCCACACCGTTGCGGCCGATGGAGGCGCCGAGGTTGGACTGCGGCATGGGGTGCCCGGCGCGGTCGTAGGCGATGACCGGGACGACCCAGGGGTGTTCGGTGAGGACGGAGGAGCCCACACGGCCCTGGTTCCCGGCGGCGACCACGACGATCACACCCCGGCGGGCGGCATGGTCGAGTGCCGCCTCCAGGGCGTGGTCGCGGAGTCCGGAGGGCGCGGGCTGGGCCATGCTCAGGTTCAGGACGTGGACGCCCGCGTCGACGGCCTCCGTGATCGCCTCGGCCAACTCCCCCGTCCGTACTCCGGTGAGGCAGGTCGCGGGGCCGCCGTCGGCGGGACGGTCGGTGAAGAGGGGGCGGGACAGCAGGGTGCAGCGGGGGCTGATGCCCTGGTCCCCGGCGATGATCCCGGCGACGGCCGTGCCGTGCGCACAGCAGACGTCGGCCCGGCCGCAGGCCGTTTCACCCGCTGCCGGGCGGAGTTCGCGGACCGAGCGGCCGGCGAAGGCGGGGTGCGCCAGGTCGACCCGTCCGTCGACGAGGCCGACGACCACCGAGGACCGGCCGGCGGTACGCGCCATGAGCGGCGGGAGGCCGACGAGGTCCAAGGGGTTCACGGCACGACGCCGGCCGGGGTCATTTCGGCGGCCAGGGCGTGGAGCACATCTCCTCGATGCACTCGTCGACGCAGTCGGGATTCCATGAGTGCTCGCACCCGGACTCGCAAGGTGGCCTGAACTCGTCCTCGCAGGGGATCTGCTGGGGGAACAGTCGGTCACCGGCCACGGCGGACCGGGACGTACGGGGGAATCCTGGCAGGGTCATATCGGATCACCGGGCCTGAGATCGGACGCCGTCGGAGCGACGGGTCACCACTTGACTGAGCAGAGCCTCGCGAGGCACCTCCGCACGCACGCGCGCGGGTCATGGGCGCCCCTGCACTGGTGGCGGCAGACCGGGGCCAGTTCCTCCTCGCAGGTGAACTGCTGAGGAACGACCAGGTCACCGGCGTGACCGGCCCCGCGTGGTGCCGACTCGACGGCGAATCCGGGGATACGCATGTCCGTTCGCCTCTCTTCTCTCTCGTCTCTCGTCTCTCGTCGGGTGACCGGCTGCACTCGCCGGTCAGCGGCTGTAGTACGGCTGGATCGGCGTCACCCGGAAGGGGAAGAGTCCCGCGAGTCCGACGCGGACGAACCACTTCTCGGTGACGTTGGAGCGGCGGTGGGTGTAGGAGAAGACGACCGTGATGACGGACTGGGAACCGCTGCTGAGCCGTGAGGGCGCGGCCTCCACCGAGGTGAGGGCGAAGCCCTCGGAGCGCATCTCGCTGGTCTTCCGGTAGATCTCCTGCTCCCTCACCGTCAGGTAGTTGAGGGCGCGGTGGGCGGGGTCGACGCCCGCGTTGTCCTGGAGTTGCAGCACCCGGTCGAGCACCTCTCGGGCGGTTCTCTCGAACTCCTTGCGGGAGGTGTCCTCGGGGCGGTCGATCGCCTCGATCAGCTCCCTGCTGTCGAAGGCCCAGATCTTCTCGACCCGGACGACCGGGACGGACAGCCCCTGGCAGACGCCCGGGGGCACGATCGGGCCGAGCGTGCCCACGACCACGGCGAGGTCGCGGTGGTCCCTGACTGGGCGCAGGGCCTCCACGAGGTCGTCCAGCCCGGCGGGGTCGGCCGGCTCCAGGATGTAGGTGTCGATGTCCTGGACGGAGAGGACGTAACACATCTGCCGGGCGATGTAGCGGTTGTCCGGGTCGGACAGGACGCGGTGGAAGGCGTCGGCGTCGGTGGCGTCGCGTATCCCGTCGGCGTCCGCCACCTGGAAGAACTCGTGCTGGACGGAGACATCGGGGAAGACGGGGTGCACCCGGCCGAGGACATAGACGGGACCACCGGTGGCCCCGCCCACGGCCTCCCCTCCGCCTCCGCCCTCGTGGGCGGCGGCCTCGCCGCAGCCGCAGCAGGCCTGTGTGACTGTGGGCTCGGCGGGCGCGGGGCGGGCGTTCTCGGGGTCGGGTGTCGGGGTGGGAGCGGGGGGTGAGGGTCGCGCCTCGGGTTCCGCCGGAGGTTCCAGGGCGGCGGCAGTGTCGGTGATCTCGGGGTCCATGGGTCACTCCTCCCACACACGCGGTCGGGCTCCGGGGCCGGATGCGGGCGCGCGCCGACGTTTCGGCGCTCCCGCACGCCGGCGCCTCAGCCGTCTCGTCCGCCGCCGATCGTCATCCACCGGTTCAGCGCGTCGGCCCTGCGTCCGCAGCCACCGCACGGCCGGATTCCCACCGCCGAGGTCACCCGGGCGACGGCGTCGCCCAACCCAACCTCCGGGCCCTCGTGCGCGAAGCCCGGGATACGGACCCGGTGGCGGGGCCTGTCGTGCGGGCGCGACTCACCGGGGCCGGGTTCCGACGGCACCCTGGGGCCGGATTCCGTCGACTCACCGAGGTCGGGGGCCGTCGACTCACCGGGGCCGGGTCGCGTCGGCTCTCCGGCCACACGGCGACCGCCCGCTCCGGCCGCACCGCGACCGCTCGTCCGGGCCGCGCCCCGACCACTCGTTACACCGTCAACCATCCTGCTCACATCCCGGTGTTGACGACTCTCACCCGGCGCCACCGGCGCGCGCCCGCCCCCTTCCACCGTCCTCCCGAGGCGCCCGGACCGCACCCCGACCGACCGGTGACCGCCGGGCGAGCGCGGTCACCGGCCTCAAGACCTGGACCTCAGCCGGTGGTCCACCAAACCGTCGTGTCCCCCGGCAGCTTCGCCTCGTCGGCCGCCACCGTGACCTCGCCGTTGGTGATCAGGACGTCGCCGTACGCGGGGATGCGGACGGACTCGGTGGTGGTGTTCACGACGCAGACGAAGTCACCGCGGCGGAAGGCGAGGACGCCCTCGGGGGACTTCAGCCATTCGACGGAGTCACCGGGGCCGAGGGCGGGCTCCCGGCGCCGTACGGCGAGGGCCGTGCGGTACAGCTCCAGCGTCGAACCCGGCGCCCCCGTCTGGGCCTCGACGCTCAACTCGCCCCATTCGGCGGGCTGGGGCAGCCAACTGCCGCCCGTCCCGAAGCCGTACGACGAGCCCTCCCGCGTCCAGGGGATCGGCACCCGGCAGCCGTCGCGGAAGCCGTCCTGGCCGGCGCCCCGGAAGTACGCGGGGTCCTGGCGGACCTCGTCGGGCAGGTCGACGACATCGGGGAGGCCCAGCTCCTCGCCCTGGTAGATGTAGGCGGAGCCGGGGAGCGCCAGCATCAGCAGGGTCGCCGCCCGGGCACGACGGAGCCCCAGTTCGCGGTCGCCCGCGAGACGGATCTGCGTGCCGAGGCCCGGCTCGTTGGCGAAGCGCGTCGCGTGGCGGGTCACGTCGTGGTTGGACAGGACCCAGGTGGCGGGGGCGTTGACCGGGCGCATGGCGTCCAGGGTGCGGTCGATGACGACCTTCAGCTCGGCCGCGTCCCAATCGGTGCTCAGATACTGGAAGTTGAAGGCCTGGTGGAGTTCGTCCGGGCGGACGTAGTTCGCGGTGCGCTCCACGGTCGGGGTCCACGCCTCGGCGACGAAGATCCGCCCGCCCGTCTCCCACCACCGCCCTTCTGAGGAAGGCCCTTCGGGCCCCTTGTTTCCCGCGTACTCGTCCAGGACGAGACGCCATTCGCGGTAGATCGCGTGCACACCGTCCTGGTCGAAGAACGGCATGACATCGTTGCCCAGCAGCTTCACCTGGTCGTGGGAGCCCAGGTCGGGCAGTCCCTCCGCCTTCACCAGGCCGTGGGCGACGTCGATACGGAAGCCGTCGACGCCCATGTCCAGCCAGAAGCGCAGGATGGAGCGGAACTCGTCGCCGACCGCCGGGTGCTCCCAGTTGAAGTCGGGCTGCTCGGGGGCGAAGAGGTGGAGGTACCAGTCGCCGGGGGTGCCGTCCGGTTCCGTGATCCGGGTCCAGGCGGGCCCGCCGAAGATGGACTCCCAGTCGTTGGGCGGGAGTTCGCCGTTCCCACCCTTGCCCGCACGGAAGTGGTAACGGTCGCGCAGCGGTGAGCCGGGGCCCTCCGCCACCGCCCGCTTGAACCACTCGTGCTGGTCGGAGGAGTGGTTCGGGACGAGGTCGACGATGACCCGGAGGCCCAGGTCGTGGGCGTCGCGGATCAGGGCGTCGGCGTCCAGCAGATTGCCGAACATGGGGTCGACGGCGCGGTAGTCGGCGACGTCGTAGCCGGCGTCGGCCTGCGGGGAGGCGTAGAAGGGCGACAGCCAGACCGCGTCGACGCCCAGATCGCGCAGATACGGGAGTCGGGAACGTACGCCCTCCAGGTCGCCCATGCCGTCACCGTTGCTGTCGGCGAAGCTGCGCGGATAGACCTGGTAGATCACGGCGTCGCGCCACCAGTCGCGGCGTGCGGCGACGGTGGCCACGGCGGAGTTGTCGGCCGGGTCGGCGGAGGAGTGCTGGCTCATGGCGTCCTTGGTGAGTAACGGAAGTCGGGTACGAGGCGGCCGCGGTGACAGCGGGGTCGGATGGACACCGCGACCGCCTCGGGTTTTCGGGGAGGGGGAACGATGAGCGCCCTTCAGGGGCGCGGGGAACTGCGCGACCAGCCACAACGGCGCCGCAGCCGAACCACGCACCCCCACCGGAGCCTCACCCCTTGGTGCCACCCGCAGTCAACCCGGTAACCAAGTTCTTCTGCACGAGATAGAAGAACCCGGAAACAGGAATCGCGACCAGCACAGCCGTGGCGGCCATCAGGTTCCGCTGGGCGTCATGCTCACTGACAAAGCTCTGCAGCCCCACCGCGAAGGTGTACTTCGTGTCCGACAGCATGAATGTCGAGGCGAAGGCGACCTCCCCGAACGCGGTGATGAAGCTGTAGAACGCGGCGACCGCGAGCCCCGGCTTGGCGAGCGGGAGGATCAGCCGCGCGAACGTGCCGAAGGGGGTCAGCCCGTCGACGCGTCCGGCCTCGTCGATCTCGAACGGGATCGTGTCGAAGTAGCCCTTCAACAGCCAGGCGCAGTACGGCACGGCCGTCGAGCAGTAGACGAGGATGAGTCCAAGGTAGCTGTCGATGAGCTTCAGTTCGGAGAGAATCTCGTACATCGGCACCATCAGGACCGCGACCGGGAACATCTGGGTCACCAACAGCACCCACATGAACTTGCGGTAGCCAGGGAAGCGCATCCGCGAAACCGCGTAGCCGGTGGAGGCGGCGATCAGCACCCCTATGACGGTGGTGCCGAGGGAGACCACGAGCGTGCTGACGAGCCAGTCGAAGAACGGTGTCTCCTTCAGCACGAAGGTGTAGTTGTCGAACGTCATCTTCCCGAAGATGCGCCCGGGGTGCAGATAGTCGTCCTTGTCCGGGCCGAGGGACAGGAAGACCAGCCAGGCGATCGGGAAGAGCGCGACCAGGCTCGCCACGGTGAGGATCGCGTGGGAGGCGAGGGAGCCGGCGAGGCTGTTCTCGCCCCGTCGGCGCGTTCGGCGCGGCGCGTCCCCGGTGGTCCGGGCGGCCGGCCGGTCTTCGGCGGCCGGGGTCGTGACGGTCGTCGTGGTGCTCATGGTGGCTCCTGCCTCAGATCGCGAGCTGCTGCTCATCGCGGTTCAGCCAGCGGCGGTAGACGGAGGTGAAGGCGATCAGGATGGCCAGCAGCAGGATGCCGTAGGCGGCCGACTGCGCGAAGTCACGCGGCTGCTGTCCGAAGCCCAGGTAGTACGCCCAGGTGACGAGGATCTGCGCGTCGGGCGCGGTGTCGCCGAACAGCAGGAAGATCACGGCGAACTGGTTGAACGTCCAGATGACGCCGAGGAGGACGACGGTGGAGCTGACCGACCTCAGGCCCGGCAGGGTGACGTAGCGGAAGCGCTGCCAGGCGCTCGCGCCGTCCATCTCGGCGGCCTCGTAGAGCGAGGTGTCGATGGACTGCAACCCTCCCAGCAGCGAGACCATCATGAACGGCACCCCGCACCAGGTGTTGACCATGACGGCGGCGAACCGCTGCCAGAAGGTGTCCTCCAGCCACAGCGGCGTCGGCAGGTGCAGCGCGTCGAGGGCGGCGTTGATGATGCCCTCGTCGGCGAGCATGAACCGCCAGCCGAACACGGTGACGAACGTCGGCACCGCCCAGGGCAGGACGAGGATCAGCCGGTAGAAGGTGCGGCCGCGCAGCTTCTGGTTGAGCAGCAGCGCGAGGCCGAGGCCGATGACGTAGTGGAGGGTGACGCAGAGGACCGTCCAGGCGATCGTCCAGATGAAGTGCGACCAGAAGCGGTCGTACGACGTCGGGCCCCACAGGATGTCGGCGTAGTTGTCGAAGCCGATGAACTCGTAGGTCGCCTCGATGCGGTTGACGCCGATCGTGCGGGCCGAGTTGAGGCTGTTGGCGTTGGTGAGCGTCAGATAGAAGCCCCGGACCAGCGGATACACCACGAGGACGCCGAGGACGACGACCACCGGGGCGATCATCGCGTACGCGTACCAGTAGCGCTGGTACGACTGCTTCAGCCGCGTCAGCGGGCCGGGGCGCCCGCCGCCCGGCTCACCGCGGCGCTTGCCGGTCGCGCGGTCGATGGCGACTGTCATCGTTCGACACCTTCTGGAAGATCTGGAAGATCGGTGGCTGGGCTTGCGCAGGGCAGTGGCCGCCGCATCCCTCCCCCGAAGCCGGGGATGCGGCAGCCACTCGGGGTCATTTGCTGTAGTCCGGGACCAGCTTGGCGATCGCGGTCTCCGCGTTGCTCAGACCCTTGTCCAGGGACTCCTTTCCGCCCGCGACGGCGAGCAGCTCGGTGTCGAGCGGGCCCCACAGGGAGCTGTACTCGGGCAGCTCGGGGCGCGGCTGGGCGGCGGCGAGGACGGTCTGGTAGCCGGCGATGCCCGGGTCGGCCTTGACCTCGGCGGTGTACGCGTCCTCACGCGTGGGCAGCGTGGAGTTCTTCAGGGCGATGGTCTCCTGGGACTTCGCCGAGGTCATGAAGTTGACGAACTTCAGCGCGGCCTCCTGGTGGGCCTGGTCCGAGCCGGCGTACACGGAGAGGTTGTGGCCGCCGGTCGGGGCGCCCGGCTTGCCGGTGGTGCCGGCCGGGACGGTGGCTATGCCCAGGTTGGCCTTGTCCTTGAAGGCGGAGCCCTTGTAGAAGTTGGTGATCTCCCACGGGCCCTGGATGATCGCGGCGACCTTGCCGTTGACGAACGCGTCCTGGATGTGGGCGTAGGCGTCGGCGGTGGTGTCGGCCTTGTGCAGGCCCTTGCCGTCGAAGAGGCCCAGCCAGGTGCCGTACGCCTTCTTGGCCTCGGCGGAGTTCACGGTGATCTTCTTGGCGGCGACGTCGACGGTGTCGGTGCCGTCGCCGTAGAGGAAGGACTGGGCGTAGTAGGCCTGGGTGGAGCCCCAGTAGCCGTCGACGCCGGTCTTGTCCTTGATGGTGGCGGCGGCCGTCTTCAGGTCGTCCCAGGTCTTGGGGGCCTCGGTGATGCCGGCCTTCTCGAAGAGTTCCTTGTTGTAGACCAGCGCGAGGGTGTCCGTGACGAACGGGACGCCGTAGGTCTTGCCGTCGTACTGGGCCTGCTGGAGCAGGCTGGGCTGGAACTTGTCCTGGTCCGCGAGGGCCTCGGTGCCGTCGAGCGGCGCGAAGAAGCCCTTCTTGGCGAAGGCGGGGGTCCAGCCGACCTCGGAGCGCAGCACGTCCGGGGCGCCGGTGGCGCCGGCGGCGGTGTCGAACTTGTTCTGCGCCTGGTCGAACGGCACATTGACGTACTTGACCTTGATGTCCTTGTTGGCGGCCTCGAACTCCTCGACCAGGGCCTTGTACGTCGGCGCCTCATTGGTGGCGTTGGAGGTGTCCCACCAGGTGATGGTGACCGGACCGTCGGCGCTCTCGCCGCTGTCGCTTCCGCCGCAGGCCGTCGCTGTGAGGGCGATCGACGCCACCAGCGCGGTGGCCGCTATGCCACGCCGCATGAGTTCTCCTTGAGGGTGAAAAGCCCGTGGGTGCAGGGGGCGGTCCCGTCGCCGCTCCTGTCTCGCCGACCGCGCATCGCCGCCGCCGGGCGTGGCCGAACGTAACAGCGTTGTAAGCGCGACGAAAGACCTTGCTGCAAAAAATTGCAACAACGGGCGATGGTTACCGGCCCGTGACCTGCGCTCGACTTGGCCGAAACCCGGTATCGGGGCCGCTCAGCGGGGGTTCGTACGGCTGTGAAAGACTCTGCAAGCTCTTGCCACCACCGACGGGGACGGCAATCATCACCCTGTCAGCGCCTTGCGGACGCGGGGCACGGACACCGACCGGAATCACGCCGGACACCGACCAGAATCACGAGGGACCGTTGATGACGCCGCAGCAGCCCGCAGTGGGCCGCACCCCCGCCCGCACCCGCCGCAGGGCCGGTGGGCAAGCGGACACCCGGCCGGTACAGTCCAGTGCTGTGACCACACGGCTTGCCGACATCGCAGCCCAGGCGGGGGTCAGCGAGGCGACTGTCAGCCGCGTCCTGAACGGGAAGCCGGGCGTCGCCGCGACCACCCGCCAGTCCGTACTCGCCGCCCTCGACGTCCTCGGCTACGAGCGGCCCGTACGGCTGCGCCAGCGCAGCGCGGGCCTGGTCGGTCTCATAACCCCGGAGCTGGAGAACCCGATATTCCCGGCGCTGGCCCAGGTCATCGGCCAGGCGCTGACCCGGCAGGGCTACACCCCGGTCCTCGCCACCCAGACCCCGGGCGGTTCCACGGAGGACGAACTGACGGAGATGCTCGTCGACCGCGGGGTCGCCGGCATCATCTTCGTCTCCGGACTGCACGCGGACACCTCCGCCGACATGCAGCGCTATGAGCAACTGCGCGCCCAGGGTGTGCCGTTCGTGCTCGTGGACGGCTTCTCCCCCAAGGTGCAGGCGCCTTTCATCTCACCGGACGACCGCGCGGCGATGACGCTGGCGGTGACCCACCTCGCCTCCCTGGGCCACACCCGCATAGGTCTGGCCCTCGGCCCGAAACGCTTCGTGCCCGTGCAGCGCAAGATCGAGGGCTTCGTCCGCACGATGCAGGACCAGCTGGGCCTTGCCGCGGCGGACATCGAGGCGGAGCTGGTCCAGCACTCCCTGTACACGCTGGAGGGCGGCCAGGCGGCGGCCACGGCGCTGATCGACCGGGACTGCACGGCGGTGGTGTGCGCGAGCGACATGATGGCGCTCGGCGCGATCCGGGCGGCCAGGCAGCGCGGCCTCGACGTGCCGAAGGACATCTCGGTCGTCGGCTTCGACGACTCCCCCCTGATCGCCTTCACCGACCCGCCCCTGACGACGATCCGCAAGCCGGTCCCGGCGATGGGCCAGGCGGCCGTGCGGACGCTCCTGGAGGAGATCGGCGGTACGCCGGCCCCGCACAGCGAGTTCGTGTTCATGCCGGAACTGGTCGTGCGCGGCTCGACGGCTTCGGCGCCGGGGGAACGCGGCCGATCCTGAACCTTCCGGGGCCCGAGCCCGGCGGCCCCTCCATGGACCGAACCCGATCATCTCTGAACCGAATTCGATCACCCGCGGAGCGAACCCGAAGCCCCTACGGGGCGTCCTCTTACCTGGGTGGGAGAAAGCCACGGGCGGGGCGATACGTACGGAGGAGACGTCCCCCTGAGGTACCCCCACGGACGTGCGTGATGAACCCGACCAGAGGATGATCGGAGGGGCATGGCTTTTCTGGCAGACTCTGTGCACATGGGTGACACGACCGTGACGACGCCGAAGGAAGGCCGGGAGCAGGCCGCTCCCCGGTCCGTCACGGCTGTGCCGGAGCAGGGCGTGCCGGAGCAGAGGTCCCTGCACCGGCTGCGGACTCCGCGTCGCCCCCGCTTCTGGTTCGAGATCCTTCTGATCGCGGTGAGTTACTGGACGTACTCACTGATCCGCAACGCGGTGCCGGAGCAGAAGGCCGAGGCGCTCGCCAACGCCGACTGGATCTGGAAGGTGGAGCACCACCTCGGGATCGCCGTCGAGGACACCGTCAACCACGCGGTGAACTCGGTGACATGGCTGATCGTCGGCATGAACTACTACTACGCCACCCTGCACTTCATCGTCACGCTCGGTGTCCTGGTGTGGCTCTACCGCAGCCACCCGGGCCGCTACGCGGCGACGCGCCTCGTGCTCTTCGCGACCACGGCCGTGGCCCTGATCGGCTACTACTTCTACCCGCTGGCCCCGCCCCGCCTGATGACCAGCGAGAAGTTCATCGACACGGTCCTCGTCCACCAGACATGGGGCTCCATGGCCTCCGGCGACCTGAAGCACATGTCGAACCAGTACGCGGCCATGCCGTCGATGCACATAGGCTGGTCGCTCTGGTGCGGCCTGACGATCTTCGCCCTGGCCTCGGTGCCCTGGGTCCGCGTGCTCGGCCTCCTCTACCCCGCCCTGACCCTGGTCGTCATCGTCGCCACCGCCAACCACTTCTGGCTCGACGCCGTCGGCGGCATGCTCTGCCTCACCTTCGGCTACACGGTGGCCCGCCTCTGGTACGGGACCCTGCCGTACGCACTACCGAGAACGGTGACGGCGAGTGACGGGGGCCGGCGGTTGGCGCCGGTGAAGGCGTAGCTGTCCGGCCGGGTCCCTGGCGGGGGTTTCAGGGGTCCCTGGCGGGGGTTCCAAGGGGGCGCAGCGCCCCTTGGCGGGGTCCGGGGCGGAGCCCCGTGGCGGGGGGAAGGGGGCGCAGCCCCCTGGGATGGGAAGGGTAAGGGCGGCGGGGGCGAGAACAATCGTCGCGGAACCCGGCTGCGAGCTGAACGGCCCCCACCCCCACCACTCCGGTTAGGCTCATGCCCGTACGACCTTGGTCGACCTTGATCGAGCGGCGATCGAACGAGAATGCGGGACTTCGACGGGAGGCCGAGGATGGCGGCGGCGCCGGGGCGCAGGAGCAGTACCTTCTCACGGCTGCTGCGGCACGGTTTCACCGATCCCCAGGCCGCCGAGCGGCTCCTGGAGAGCGTGGACCTGACCGCCGTACGCAACGACCCCGTCCTGCTGGACGCACTCGGCGCGACAGCGGACCCCGACCTCGCGCTGCTGGGCCTCGTACGGCTACTGGAGGCGCAGCCGGACCGTACGGCGCGGCGGGAGCTGCTGGACACGCTGATAGCGGCCAAGCCGCTGCGGGACCGGCTGCTGGGGGTGCTCGGCGCGTCGACGGCGCTCGGGGACCACCTCGCGCGCCACCCGCACGACTGGCAGGCGCTGGTGACGTACGAGCCGCAGGATCTGCATCCGGGGATCGAGGAGTTCGAGCGGGGCCTCGCCGAGGCCACCGACCCGGTGTCGCTGCGGATCGCCTACCGCCGCTGTCTGCTGTCGATCGCCGCCCGGGACGTGTGCGGGACGACCGATGTCGCCCAGGCCGCCGCCGAACTCGCCGACCTGGCCACCGCCACCCTGCGCGCCGCCCTCGCGATCGCCCGCGCCGCCGCCCCCGAGGACGACGCCCAGTGCCGGCTGGCCGTGATCGCGATGGGCAAGTGCGGCGGCCATGAGCTGAACTACGTCTCCGACGTGGACGTGATCTTCGTCGGGGAGACCGCCGACGGGGCCGACGAGCAGAAGGCGGTCCGCGCGGCCACCCGTCTCGCCTCGCACATGATGCGGATCTGCTCCGAGACGACCGTCGAGGGCAGCATCTGGCCCGTCGACGCCAATCTCCGCCCCGAGGGCCGC
Organism: Streptomyces sp. NPDC002643; assembly: GCF_053592555.1. NCBI lineage: Bacteria > Bacillati > Actinomycetota > Actinomycetes > Kitasatosporales > Streptomycetaceae > Streptomyces > Streptomyces sp. NPDC002643. The sequence goes on along the minus strand of NZ_JBSFVY010000011.1, from coordinate 216,266 downwards.
AACGGCCCGCTCGTACGCACCCTCAGCAGCCATCTCGCCTACTACCAGCGATGGGCGAAGACCTGGGAGTTCCAGGCCCTGCTCAAGGCGCGGCCGGTCGCCGGGGACATGGAGCTGGGCGAGGCGTATGTCACCGCGCTCGAACCGCTGGTGTGGAAGGCCGCCGAGCGCGAGAACTTCGTGCCCGATGTGCAGCGGATGCGGCGCCGGGTCGTGGCGAACATCCCGGCCGCCGAGGTCGACCGTCAGCTGAAGCTCGGCCCCGGCGGACTGCGGGACGTCGAGTTCGCCGTACAGCTGCTGCAGCTGGTGCACGGCCGCGCGGACACCACGCTGCGCTCCGGCACCACCCTCGACGCGCTGCGGGCGCTGGCCGGGGGCGGCTATGTGGGCCGGATGGACGCGGCCCAGCTCGACACGGCGTACCGCTTCCTGCGCTCCATGGAGCACCGCATCCAGCTGTACCGGCTGCGCCGCACCCATCTGGTCCCCGAGGACGACGCGGACCTGCGGCGCATCGGCCGCTCGCTGGGCCTGCGCACCGAGCCGGTCGCCGAGCTGCAGCGCGAGTGGCGGCGCCACGCGGCCGTCGTACGACGACTGCACGAGAAGCTGTTCTACCGACCGCTCCTCGACGCGGTGGCCCAGCTCGCCCCGGGCGAGACCGGGTTGAGCACCGACGCGGCCCGCGAACGCCTGGTCGCGCTCGGCTACGCCGACCCGGCCGCCGCCCTGCGCCATCTGGAGGCGCTGGCCTCCGGTGTCTCCCGCAAGGCGGCCATCCAGCGCACGCTGCTGCCGGTCCTGCTCGGCTGGTTCGCCGACTCGGCCGACCCCGACGCGGGCCTGCTGAACTTCCGCAAGGTGTCGGACGCGCTCGGCAGGACGCCCTGGTATCTGCGGCTGCTGCGCGACGAGGGCGCCGCCGCCGAGAACCTGGCCCGGGTCCTGTCCGCCGGCCGTCTCGCCCCCGACCTGCTGATGCGTGCCCCGGAGGCGGTGGCGCTGCTGGGCGACGGTGACGGTGCGGCCGGTGGCGCGGGCGGCCTGGAACCCCGGGAACGGGCCCAGCTGGAGCAGGAGATCCTGGCCGCCGTGGGCCGCGCCGACGACGCCGCGCAGGCGGTCACGGCCGCACGCGGCGTCCGCCGGCGCGAACTGTTCCGTACGTCCGCCATGGACATCGTCGGCTCCTACGGCACCGAGTCGACGCCGGCGGCCGCCGATCAGGGCGCGCTGGTGGACCTGGTCGGCGGCGCGGTGTCGGACCTGACGGCGGCGACGCTCGCCGGGACGCTCCGGGCCGTGGTCCGCGAGGGCTGGGGCGACACCCTCCCCACCCGTTTCGCCGTCATCGCCATGGGCCGCTTCGGAGGCCACGAACTGGGCTACGGCTCCGACGCCGACGTCCTCTTCGTGCACGAGCCGTGGGAGGGCGCCGACGAGCAGGAGGCGGCCCGCGCCGCGAACAAGGTGGTCGCCGAGATGCGCCGCCTGCTGCAGATCCCCAGCTCCGACCCGCCCCTCCTCATCGACGCCGACCTGCGCCCGGAGGGCAAGTCGGGCCCGCTCGTGCGCACCCTCACGTCGTACGAGGCGTACTACCGCCGCTGGTCGCTGGTCTGGGAGTCCCAGGCCCTGCTGCGGGCCGAGCCCGTCGCCGGGGACGAGGACCTGGGCCGCCGTTTCATCGACCTGATCGACCCGCTCCGCTACCCGGCGGAGGGCCTGGGCGAGGACGCCGTACGCGAGATCCGCCGGCTGAAGGCCCGGATGGAGTCGGAGCGGCTGCCCCGGGGCGCCGATCCGACCCTGCACACCAAGCTGGGCCGCGGCGGCCTCTCCGACGTCGAGTGGACCGTCCAGCTCCTCCAGCTCCGCCACGGCTGGGCCGAACCGGGCCTGCGCACCACCCGCACCCGCGAGGCCCTGGCCGCCGCCCGCGCCGCCGAACTGGTCACCACCGAGGACGCGGCCATCCTCGACGAGGCCTGGGTCCTCGCCACCCGGGTCCGCAACGCCGTGATGCTCGTACGGGGCCGCGCGGGCGACACGTTCCCCTCCGACGGCCGCGAACTGGCCGCCGTCGGCCGCTACCTGGGCTACGGCCCCGGCCATGTCGGCGACATGCTCGACGACTACCGCAGGACGACCCGGCGGGCTCGGGCGGTGGTGGAGGAGCTGTTCTACGGGGCGTGAGGGCGTGGGAGACGAGGCCGGCCTCGGCGGCGCCCGGGCCGCCGGTACACGCCGCCGCACTCGAAGACCCCCCCACCGGCCGACGGTCCCAACGGCGGCTCGGCCGACCGCCCGGCAAAGGTGCCCCCGAGGCCACCCGCGCTGCCTCTTTTCCTCTGTCGCCGGGCCCGCCCGCTGTCCTACACACGGAAGGAACGGGGAGGAGGCAGGGCCCCGGTGAGCGAAGGGGAGTCGGCGTATGCGGGACCGGAGTCGGGACGAGCAGGACGGGGGAGGCCGGGGGTCCGTTCGGGTCGCCCCGCGCCGTGTGGACGCGGGGCGCACGGCCGAGTCCATGACAGCGGCCGGTGCGCGGCAGGACCTGCCCACGGGGCTGCGCCAGGGGCTGCCCACCACCCCCGCCGGGTTCCTGGCCCTGCAACGGCTCGCGGGCAACGCGGCCGTGTCCCGCGCCGTCACCGCGCAGCGGCACGCGGCGGGCGGGCCGGGGCACCGGTGCGAGGAGGAGGCGGAGCGTACCGGCGGCCCCTCGGAGCCGGTGCGGCGCAGTACGTCCGTCCATGAGGTGCTGGGCACGTCGGGCCGTCCACTGCCGGGGCCGGTGCGTCAGGACATGGAGGCCCGGTTCGGCGGGACCGACTTCGGTGACGTACGCGTCCACGACGACGCGGCGGCCCGTCGGTCGGCACAGGAGATCGGGGCGCGCGCGTACACCTCCGGCAGCCATATCGTCATCGGCGACGGCGGCGGCGACCGGCACACGCTCGCCCATGAACTCACCCATGTCGTCCAGCAGCGCCAGGGCCCGGTCGCGGGCGCCGACCACGGTGACGGGCTGCGTCTGTCCGACCCCTCGGACCGTTTCGAACGGGCCGCCGAGGAGAACGCCCACCGGGTCCTCTCCGCGCCGACCGCCGCGCCCGCGCCCACGGCCGAGAGCGGCAAGAGCGGCAAGAGCGGTGAGACCGCCGAGGCCGTGCAGCGGGCCGTGGGAGGACCGGCGATGGAGGGGCCCGCGATGGTGGGAACACCGGCGGTGGGGACGGCCGCCATGGCGATGCCCGCCGTGCAGCGCGCCGGCTCGTCACGGGGGACGGCCGCGCTGGACCGGCCGACGCGACGCCGACGGGTGGACGTCGCCGGTCTCCCCGACTTCTTCGAGCTCCCGTCCTACACCCGCAGCCGCACCCGGGGTGCCGGCGGGACGCGCTCCCACGCCGTCCTCGGCCCGAACGGCTACTCCAGCAGAGGCACCGACGCCGACAGCACGCTGCCGCCCGCCATCGTCCAGGCCCGCCGCGACTACGGCATCCGCTTCATCGCCGGACACCTGCTGAACTCGGACTTCGGCGGCAGCGGCACGGACTCGAAGAACCTGACCATCCTGACGCCGGGCGCCAACTCCCGTATGAAGGGCTTCGACGACCCGGTCAAGGTCGCCGCGGAGACCCTGCGCAAGGTGTACGTCGGGCTGTCCCGTCTCTACTGCCCTGTCGACCTTCTGGCGTACGGCATCGAGATCGAGGTCAGCACGAGCGGGCCCGAGTACGTCTGGGACGACAGCTACCCCGGCAACTGCATCTCCCAGTTCGTCCACTGCCGGGCCGGAGTCATCGGGGGGTCGGCGATCGACGACTGGTACGAGGACTATCTGAACGGCGGAGCGCGCGACCGGCGGTCGGACGATCTCTGGGCCGAAGTGCTCGCCAACGCGGCCCTGGTGCGCCGCCTGGTGAGGCAGGCGAACCGGTACGTCACCATCAGCAACGAGGAATGACCAGGGGGCGCCCCGGTCCCGTACGGGGCGCCCCCTGCCGTGTCCGTCAGCGCGGTGCGGCGCCCCGGTCCTTGAGCATGCCCGTCATCAGGGAGATCTCGGACTCCTGGGCGTTGACCATCCCCTGGGCGAGCTTCTTCTCCACGCCGACCGTGCACCGGGAGACACAGCCCTCGGCCATGTGGATGCCGCCCTTGTGGTGGTCGGTCATCAGCTGGAGGTAGAAGATCTCGGCCTGCTTGCCGTTGAGCTTGCCGAGCTTCTCCATCTCGGCGTCGGTCGCCATCCCGGGCATCAGGGAGCCGTCCTCGCCGGAGGCCATGTCGCCCATGCCCATCCAGGCCATCGGCTTCTCCGAGGACACCTTCGGCAGACCCCACAGATCGAGCCAGCCGATCATCATGCCGCGCTGGTTGGCCTGGGTCTGGGCGATGTCGTAGGCGAGGCGGCGCACCTCCTCGTCGTCCGTGCGGTCACGGACGATGTACGACATCTCGACGGCCTGCTGGTGGTGGACCGCCATGTCCCGGGCGAACCCGGCGTCCGCCGAGTCGGCGGACGGGGTCTTCAGCCCCGAGTCTCCGTCGGCGTCGGCGACCGCGTAGGTGATCGCCCCGGCCGCGACGAGCACCGTCGCGGCTCCCGAGGCGATCCAGGCGATGTGCTTCATATGTGCCACTGTCCCACTCCGCCGGGGGCCGCCGTCAGGAAACGCCGCCGGTGCAGGCCGCACCGGGCTCGGGCGTCTGCTCGCCCTGGACGTACGTCTCGAAGAACTTGTCGAGGTTCGGGTCGGAGGCACTGGTCACCGTGCGCTGGTGGCCCCAGGCGCTGAGCATGATCGGGTCCTTCTGGTCCTCGACCGGGCTCATCAGCGTGTACGGGGTCTTCTTGACCTTCGCCGCGAGCGCCTTGACATCGGCGTCGGATGCCTTGTCGTTGTACGTCACCCAGACCGCGCCGTGTTCCAGGGAGTGCACGGCGTTCTCGTTCTTGATCGCGCTGTCGTAGACGTCGCCGTTGCAGTTCTGCCAGACCGGGTTGTGGTCGCCGCCGACCGGGGGCTCCATCGGGTAGTCCACGGTCTTGGTGACGTGGTTCTGGGTGAGCTTGGCGCTCCAGGTCTTGACGCCGTCCGACCCGGTCTCCCACTTGCCCGAGTTCTTGGAGTCGCTGGACGCGGTGGAGCTGCCGCTGTCGTCGGACTGCGACTGGATCAGTACGGTTCCGCCCACCACGAGGCCGGCGACTATCACCACGCTGGCGCCGATCACGAGAATCCGGTTCCGACGCTCCCGGGAGCGCTCGGCACGGCGCATCTCCTCGATGCGCGCCTTGCGCGCCGCGCTGCTGGTGTTCTTGGCGGCCATGGGTTGAGTCCTTAGTGGGGGTTGAGGCGGATGGGACGGTCGGACCACTCGATCGTAATTTGATCTGATCCTCCGAGTAAACGAGGGATCTCGCCCTCCCATGCTCCCTCGCACCCGGCGTCGGACAACCTGGGCGTTACGGATGGCGGCGCGAACAGGCAAGATGGGGAGGGGCTGCGGAGCGGCCCGTGCGCCGGGCGACCGGGCGGTACATCTGCCGTACGCCGGGCGTTCAGCCCGATGTCGGTTCGCCGATGGGGGCGCGCAACGCGCGTGAAACGCTGTTGTGGTGTCATGCTCAGGTGCCCGACCGCCTCCCGTGCTCGGGAGCAAGGCGGCCTGACCAGCAAGGAATGGGTGGAAGCGGAAGATGGACAAGCAGCAGGAGTTCGTGCTCCGGACATTGGAGGAGCGCGACATCCGTTTCGTACGCCTGTGGTTCACGGATGTGCTGGGCTTCCTGAAGTCCGTGGCCGTGGCCCCCGCTGAGCTGGAACAGGCGTTTGACGAGGGCATCGGTTTCGACGGCTCGGCCATCGAGGGCTTCGCCCGGGTCTATGAGTCCGACATGATCGCCAAGCCGGACCCGTCGACGTTCCAGGTGCTGCCGTGGCGTGCGGAGGCCCCGGGTACGGCCCGGATGTTCTGCGACATCCTCATGCCCGACGGCTCCCCGTCCTTCGCCGACCCGCGCTATGTCCTCAAGCGGGCGCTGGCGAAGGCCTCCGACCTGGGGTTCACCTTCTACACCCACCCCGAGATCGAGTTCTTCCTGCTGAAGGACAAGCCGACGGACGGCTCCCGGCCGACCCCGGCCGACTACTCCGGCTACTTCGACCACACCCCGCACAACGTCGGCATGGACTTCCGCCGCCAGGCGATCACCATGCTGGAGTCGATGGGCATCTCGGTCGAGTTCTCCCACCACGAGGGCGCCCCGGGCCAGCAGGAGATCGACCTCCGCTACGCCGACGCGCTCTCCACGGCCGACAACATCATGACGTTCCGCCTGGTCATGAAGCAGGTGGCGCTGGAGCAGAACATCCAGGCCACGTTCATGCCGAAGCCGTTCAGCGAGCACCCCGGCAGCGGTATGCACACCCACCTCTCCCTCTTCGAGGGCGACCGGAACGCGTTCTACGAGTCGGGCGCCGAGTACCAGCTCTCCAAGGTGGGCCGCTCCTTCATCGCGGGCCTGCTGAAGCACGCCGCCGAGATCGCGGCCGTGACCAACCAGTGGGTCAACTCCTACAAGCGGATCTGGGGCGGCACCGAGCGCACGGCGGGCGCCGGCGGCGAGGCCCCCTCGTACATCTGCTGGGGCCACAACAACCGCTCGGCCCTGGTCCGCGTGCCCATGTACAAGCCCGGCAAGACGGGCTCGGCACGGGTCGAGGTCCGCTCGCTGGACTCCGGCGCCAACCCGTACCTCGCCTACGCCATGCTCCTGGCCGCCGGCCTCAAGGGCATCGAGGAGGGCTACGAGCTCCCGCCGGGCGCCGAGGACGACGTCTGGGCCCTCTCCGACGCCGAACGCCGCGCCATGGGCATCGAACCCCTCCCCCAGAACCTCGGCGAGGCCCTGTCCCTGATGCAGCGCAGCGACCTCGTCGCCGAAACCCTGGGCGAACACGTCTTCGACTTCTTCCTGCGCAACAAGAAGCAGGAGTGGGAGGAGTACCGCAGCGAGGTCACCGCGTTCGAGCTGCGGAAGAACCTGCCGGTGCTGTAGCGCTCCGCGCGGTTGGCCGGGATCGGAGGGGAGCCCCGTCGGGGGCTCCCCTCCTTGCCGTTCCCGTCGTCGAACAGACTCCCGTCGTGGAACCGGTCTTCGTCGTCGAACCGGCTTTCGTGGGCCGGCGGTGGACACGTAAGGTCATCCCCGTGACCACGCTTCGACGAAAGGCCCATGCCGCGTAGACGGCAGGGCGCGCTGCGCGCCGCACGGCGGCTTCAGCACCGGCCCGTGCGCTGGGACACTCCCGCGCCGGACCGTATCCATGGCCTCTCGGCCCGTACGAGTCTCGCGATCCACCACTACGAGGCACTCTCGACCGACTACGACGTCTTCCCCGGCGCCACCAGGGCCGCGCTGCGACGGTGGGAGGCGTTCGCACGGTCGCCGGGCCGCCGCCCCCGGTACCCCTTCCTGGATGACTGCGGCTGCCGGGGCTGCGCCCTGCTGGACGTCAGACACAGCCGCGACGTGCTCGACACGGTCCTGCGGAGTCTGCCGCCGAGGGCCCGTGCCGAGCTGAGGCGTCGGATCGAGCCGCTGGACGCCGCCTATCTCGACCGCACCCTGCCGGACCCCTTCGTCGCCGTACGCCGCTGGTGGCGCCCCCATGTCTGGTGGTACCGCCGCCTGGAAGGCTGCCGGTACGCGGCGACAGGCGCTGTCTGAGTCAGTCCTGCCGTGCTGCCAGGTCGGCCAGTACCCGGTGGAGCGGCTCGGTGGCGCGGCGGCGGTATTCCTGGACGGCCCAGCCGTTGCCGTCCGGGTCCTTGAAGTACATGAACGTGGCGCCGTCGTCGGGGGCGTACTGGACGGGCTCGGAGACGTCCAGGCCGCGTTCGGTGAGTTCGGCGTGGGCGGCCTTGATGTCGGCGACGCAGAGTTGCAGGCCCTGGTAGGAGCCTGGGGCGGGCTTGGCGCCCTGGGCCATCTCCCAGATGGTGTCGCCGAGGGCGATGGAACAGCCGGAGCCGGGCGGGGTCAGCTGGATGATCCGCATGCCCGGCATGACCTCCTGGTCGATGTCGACATGAAAGCCGACCTTGTCCCGGTAGAAGTCACGGGCCCGGTCGAGGTCGGTGACGGGCAGCGGGATCACTTCGAGGGTGAAGTCCATGGCGTGACTCCTTCGACTCGGGTGTCAGGCGAACCGCCACCGCGTCTGGCAGAACGGCTCCCCCTTACCGAAGCCGAAAACCGTGCCGGGCGCCACCGAGAAGACGAGGGCGCGGCCGGCGCCGTGGTGGGGAATGGACCTCCTGTACCTCGAAGTGCCAGAAGTCGCCGTACTTCGCCTCCCATCCGGCGGCCAGCTCGCGCAGCCGCTCGTCGTCGGTCACGCGTACGGCCTCGCCCTCCGCCTTGCGCTCCTCGGGGCCGGTGCAGAAGTGCAGCGCGCAGGCCGACCAGACCGCAGGCAGCGGCGTCACATGCGGCCGTCCGTCCGGTCGCACCGTCGAGATCCAGAACAGCTCGGCCCCGGCCGGCATCCCCTCCACCTCGCCCCAGTCGGGCGCGGCGGCAGCCGGATCGCTGTAGCGGGAGTCCAACCGGCCCTGCGGCGTACTGCTGCTCACCATGGTGTGCCCTCTTCCGTCGCAGCCTGTTCGTCAGGAAGCCGCTTCGATCACCCGGTAGCCGGGAACGGAGGGCCAGCGGACCGTCAGTACCACGGACTCCTCCTCCGCGAACCAGGAGTGATCGACACCTCGGCCCCACACGACGTAGTCGCCCTGCCGCTCCAGGAGAACACTGCGCCCGGGCAGTTCCACCCGGAAGGCGTCCTTGTAGTGCCCCAGCAGCCACCCCCGGTCCAGTGCCGCTTCCTTGCCGGCATTGCCCACATACACGCTGTCGGTCATGGCCCCGGAAGGTAGCAACCGGCAGTGTTCCGTCCCCCCGCCCCCGCACAGCCCCTGTCCCGAGCCGTGGGTGCCAGGGGCGGTCAGCTGTCCGAGGAGGGTTCGACCTCGACGCGGGCCGCGATCGGGAGGTGGTCGCTGCCTGTTTCGGGGAGGTTCCAGGACGCCATCGGTTCCATGTCGCGGACCATGATCTGGTCGATGCGGGCCATCGGGAACGAGGCGGGCCAGCTGAAGCCGAAGCCGTCGCCTGCGGCGCCCTGGGTGGAGCGCATCTGGGCGGTGACGGCGTTGAGGGCGCGGTCGTTCATGGTGCCGTTGAGGTCGCCGAGGAGGACCACCTGCTGGATGGGCTCGTCGGCGATGGCCTCGCCGAGGGCGTTGGCGCTCTTGTCGCGCTGCCGGGCCGTGAACCCGGCCTCCAGCTTCACCCGCACCGACGGCAGATGGGCGACGTACACGGCGACGGAGCCCTCGGGGGTCGTCACCGTGGACCGCATGGCCCGCTCCCAGCCGAGCTTGATGTCGACGGCCTTGGTGTCGTTCATCGGGTACTTGCTCCACAGCCCGACCGTGCCGACGACCTTGTGGTACTTGTACGTCGCCGCCAGCGCCTTCTCGTAGACCGGCACCGCGTTCTCCGTCAGCTCCTCCAGGGCCACGACGTCCGCGCCGGACGCGGCGACCTCGCGGGCCGTGCCGGAGGGGTCGGCGTTGTCGGCGTTGACGTTGTGGGTGACGACCATGAGGTCACCGCCGCCGCCGGTCTTGCTGGTGACGAGCCCGCCGAACATGTTCAGCCAGACGATCGTGGGCACCAGGACCGCGATCAGCGCCGTCGCCGACCTGCGGACCAGGGCGAGCAGGAGCAGCAGCGGGATCGCCGCGCCCAGCCAGGGCAGGAACGTCTCCGTCAGACTGCCGAGGTTGCCGACCGTGTTGGGGATCTGGGCGTGGGCCACCATGACCAGCGCCAGCAGCAGGGCCAGGACCGCGATGACGATGCCGCGCCGCCAGATCCGCCGGTCCCCTCTCCAACTGTCGAGGAACCGTCCGGGAAATCGTCCGAGCAGGCGCCGAATCCGGGTTCCCTCGCGGCCCTCGCCCGTGCCGCCGCCGCCCGTCTCCGTCACATACGCCTGCGCCATACCGTCGCCTCACTGCCTGCCGTGCACTTCGTCCCCCCGCGCCCTCAAGACCCTAGGGGATGATCGCCGTCGTTCTCACCGCCCCACGGCGGCCGTACGGGCACGAGGACGAAAACGTCGCTGCTCGGAGTTCCGGACCGACCGCCAAGGCTCGTTTTCTGTAACGAAACGAGCACATTGCACTGTGACTCACCTCGCAGACTCACTTCGCGGATGCCCGCCTCGACGACTCGCTTCGCCGACTCACTTCGCGGCGGGGCGCAGTCCTTCGAGGAGGGTGTCGACGATGCGCGCCGGGAGATCCTCGGGGAGGTCGGCGTCGGGGCTCAGCACGGTACGCACGAGCATGGGGCCGAAGACCATGTCGCCGATGAAGTCGACGTCGACGTCCGAGCGGATCTCGCCGTTCAACTGGCCTCTGCGGAGCGTGTCGATGCCCATCTTGCGGCGCGGGGCGACGACATTCGTCTGGTAGGCGTCCCAGATCCTCGGGCTCCGCTTCATCTGGGCGAAGACGTTGTGCAGGATCGCCGACGACCGGTTGAACAGGCCGCGTTGGCGTGTCGACTCCAGGAGGACGACGAGGTCCTCGCGCATGGAGACGCCGGGGAGTTCCGGTTCGGGGGGTTCGGCGGCGCGCATCACGTCGACGAAGAGTTCCTCCTTGCCGGCCCAGCGGCGGTAGATGGTGGCCTTGCCCACACCGACGGTCCTGGCGACGCGTTCGATGGACAACTCCGAGAGCGGGACGCCCTCTTCGATGAGCTTCATCACGCCCTCGATGATCGCCCGCTCCACGGCCTCGCTGCGGGGCCGCCCGCGTACGGGACCCGCTTCCCTGGTCCGCTCATCTCCGGCCGGACTTTCGGCGAGGCTCACGGTCGACTCCGTTTCTGTGCGAGGGCGCCGGTGTGATTCTCCCTCGCGTACGAGGTGTACGAGAGAGGAGGGCGCCCCCGGCGTCGTACGGGTGGCCGAATTCAGTTCTCCGCGCTCACCAACTCCGCCTCCTTCTCCTCCCCTTCGCCGCTCTTCGGCCTGCCCGGCAGGAAGACGGCCATCACCACGGCACCGGCGACGGCCACCGCCGCGCCGCACAGCGCGGTGACGTGCATGGCGTGCAGAAAGGCGTCATGGGCCGGGGTCACCAGGGCGGCGCCCCGGTCGCCGAGCCGGGCGGCGAAGCCGAGGGTGGCCTCGATGGACTCGGCGGCGGCGTGCGGGGCCCCGGCGGGCAACTCGCCCTCGACGGCGCCCCGGTACGACGCGGACAGCACGGAGCCCAGTACGGCGATGCCGAGGGCGCCGCCGACCTGGCGGAAGGTGTTGCTGAGCGCGGACGCGGAGCCGGCCTTCTCACGGGGCAGGGCCTGCATGATGACGACGCTGAGCGGGGTCATCACATGGGCCATGCCCACACCCATCAGGAAGAAGATCACCTCAAGAATCCAAATCGGCGTGTCCGCGTCCAGCACGGCGAACGCGGCCAGCATCCCGGCGATCAGCAGCATGCCGACCGTGCACACCGCGCTGTTGCCGAACCGTTCGACGACGAGCCGGGCGCGCGGTGCGAAGAAGAGCTGCGCGAGGGCGAGCGGCAGCATCAACAGGCCCGTCTCCAGCGGAGAGTAGCCGCGTACGGTCTGGGTGTAGAAGACGGAGAAGAACGTGACGCCCATCAGCGCGAAGAAGACCAGGCCGATGACGCCGATCGAGGCCGAGAACACCTTGTTCTTGAAGAACGAGATGTCGATGGACGGATGGTCGCTGCGCTTCTCGAACAGGACGAAGCCGGTGAGGACGGCGAGTCCGCCCGCGATGGGGGCGAGGACCGTGGCGTCGGCGAAGTCGGCGAGCTGACCGCCCCGGATGATGCCGTAGACGAGCAGGACGAGCCCGACGACGGAGAGCAGCACACCGATCGGGTCGATCCGTCCGGGGTTCGGGTCGCGGGAGTCGGGCACCAGCCACAGCATCAGCCCGAGCGCGAGGATGACGATCGGAACGTTGACGAGAAAGACCGATCCCCACCAGAAGTGATCGAGGAGCAGCCCTCCGGTGATCGGCCCGATGGCGATGGCGAGACCGACGCCGCCCGCCCATATCCCGATGGCCTTAGGCTGCTCGTCGCGCTCGAAGACGTTCATCAGGACGGCGAGGGTCGCGGGCATGACGAAGGCGGCGCCGAGGCCCATCAGCGCGCGGAACGCGATCAGCTGGACCGGTGAGCCCGACTCGGCGGCCAGCGCGGAGCCGATGCCGAACACGACGAGACCGCCGAGCAGCACCCTCTTGCGGCCGAGCCGGTCGCCGAGCAGTCCGGCGGTGAACAGCAGCCCCGCGAAGACCAGCGTGTAGGCGTTGATCGCCCACTCCAGCTCACTCTGGGTGGCGCCGAGCCCGGTGGGTTCCGGGGTCGAGATCGTCTTGATGGCGACGTTGAGGATCGAGTTGTCGAGCACCACGATCAGCAGGCTCAGCATCAGCACACCGAGAATCGCCCAGCGGCGCCTGTGCACCGCTTCGGGCACCCGCCGTTCGACAGGGGCAGCAGGAGAAGTCATGTCTTCGACGATAAGCCAATTCCGATACGGCACCGTCTCGTATCGAAAATCTTTACGGAGAGATGAAGAACGGACCTAGGCCACGGGACGTAGGCACCCCGCCGGTGTGCCGTGTCGGAGCCGTCCCTCCCGTTGCCGTCCCCCTCCCCTCGCCGTCCCGTCGCGTGACTCATCTCCCCCACCCCGCTTCTGGTCGTATCTGGCACGAGGTGCCACCATGGAGCTGGTCCGGGGACGCCGTGAGGGCGCCTCGAGATGACATGAAGGAGCCGTTGCGATGACGCAGCTTTCCGCTGCCCAGAAGCAGCCTGCGCAGGGTGTGCGGCCGGCCGCCGACAGCGCCAAGGCGCTGTACGGAGGCAAGAGCACCCGGCGCATCACCGTCCGTGACCTCGCCGCCGCCAAGGAGCGCGGCGAGAAGTGGCCCATGCTCACCGCCTACGACGCGGCCACCGCGTCCGTGTTCGACGAGGCCGGCATCCCGGTCCTCCTCGTCGGCGACTCGGCGGGCAACACCCACCTCGGGTACGACACCACCGTGCCCGTCACCCTCGACGAGATGACCATGCTCTCCGCCGCCGTCGTACGGGGCACCGGCCGCGCCCTGGTCGTCGGCGACCTGCCCTTCGGCTCGTACCAGGAGGGCCCGGTGCAGGCGCTGCGCTCGGCGACCCGGCTGGTCAAGGAGGCCGGGGTCGGGGCCGTGAAGCTGGAGGGCGGCGAGCGGTCGTACGACCAGATCCGGCTGCTGGTGGAGTCCGGTATCCCGGTGATGGCCCATGTCGGGCTCACCCCGCAGTCCGTCAACACGATGGGCTACCGCGTGCAGGGCCGGGGCGAGGAGGCCGCCCAGCAGCTGCTGCGCGACGCCAAGGCCGTCCAGGACGCGGGCGCGTTCGCGGTGGTCCTGGAGCTGGTCCCGGCGGAACTGGCCGCCGAGGTCACGCGCGTCCTCCACATCCCGACGATCGGCATCGGCGCCGGCCCGGAGACCGACGCCCAGGTCCTCGTCTGGACCGACATGCTCGGGCTGACCGGGGGCCGCGTACCGAAGTTCGTCAAGCAGTACGCCGACCTGCGCCAGGTGATGGGCGAGGCGGTCAAGGCGTTCGCCGAGGACGTCGTCGGCGGAACGTTCCCGCAGGAGCAGCACTCCGTCCATTAGAGCCGCCGGGGCCCGAAACGCCCCCGCCTGCCCTCGAACCACTGCGGTACCACAGCAGCCCGCCGATCTTCCCCCGTCGGCGGGCTGCTTCGTTGCCGCGGCTGCCGGATGACGTAGGGGAACCCCCGCGCCCGCGAGGTGTCGGCCGGCTGTCGGTTCCGTGTCGGTGGTTTGTCGGTGGGGGCTGGCATCGTCGTCCGTATGACACGAATCGACGACAAGGCCGGCGGCGCGAAGGGCGCTGTGACCGTACGGGGGTTGGTCAAGCACTACGGCGAGACCAAGGCGCTGGACGGGGTCGACCTGGATGTGCGTGAGGGCACCGTCATGGGGGTGCTGGGGCCCAACGGGGCGGGGAAGACGACGCTGGTGCGGATACTGTCGACGCTGCTGGCGCCGGACGCCGGCTCGGCGACCGTCGCCGGGTACGACGTCGTACGGCAGCCCCGGCAGTTGCGGCGGGTGATCGGGCTGACGGGGCAGTACGCCTCGGTGGACGAGAAGCTTCCGGGGTGGGAGAACCTGTACATGATCGGGCGGCTGCTCGATCTGCCGCGCAAGGCGGCGCGGGCGCGCGCCGATGAGCTGCTGGAGCGGTTCTCGCTGACCGAGGCCGCCAAGCGGCCGGCCGGCACGTACTCCGGTGGTATGCGGCGGCGGCTCGACCTCGCCGCATCCATGATCGGACGGCCGAGCGTGCTGTTCCTCGACGAGCCGACCACCGGGCTGGACCCGCGCACCCGCAACGAGGTGTGGGACGAGGTCAAGGCCATGGTCGGGGACGGGGTGACCGTGCTGCTGACCACGCAGTACATGGAGGAGGCCGAGCAACTCGCCTCCGAGCTGACCGTCGTGGACCGGGGGAAGGTCGTCGCGGCCGGGGGGATCGAGGAGCTGAAGGCCAAGGTGGGAGGGCGGACGCTCAGGGTCCGGCCCGTCGACGCCTCGCGGTTGCGGCCGCTCGCCTCCTATCTCGACGGTCTCGGGATCACCGGGCTCGCGACCACCACCGTCGACACCGCCACCGGCACCCTCCTCGTGCCGATCCTCAGCGACGAGCAGTTGACGGCCGTCGTCGGCGCCGTCACCTCCCAAGGCGTCACCCTCGCCTCCATCACCACCGAACTGCCCAGCCTGGACGAGGTGTTCCTGTCCCTCACCGGCCATCGCGCCAGTGCGCCGCAGGACGCCACGCCCGCCACCACCGACGAACGTCAGGAGGTCGCCGCCGTATGAGTACCACCACTTCCGTCGCCACCAAGCCCCTCTCCACCGGCGACGACGCCCGGATCTCGCTGCGCGGGCATCTGCGGCACACCGGGGCGCTCGTACGGCGCAATCTGCTGTGGATACGGCAGGACCCGGAGTCGATGGCCGACGCGCTGCTGATGCCGGTCATCTTCACCCTGCTGTTCGTGTTCGTCTTCGGCGGCTCGATCGGGCAGGCACTGGGCGGCGGACAGGACCAGTACGTCCAGTACGTCATCCCCGGCATGATCGCGATGATGAGCATGACGCTGTCCCAGGGCGTCGGCACCGGATTCAGCCAGGACTTCAACTCCGGCGTCATGGACCGTTTCCGGTCACTGCCGATCGGGCGGGGCTCGGTGCTCTTCGCGAAGATCTCGGTGGAGCTGCTGCGGATGCTGTTCGCGACGGCCGTGCTGATGATCGTCGCGGTCGCGGTCGGGTTCGAGATCACCGACTGGCCCGGGCTGTTCGCGACGGTGGCGCTGTCCACGGTGTTCGCCTCGTCGATCATGTGGGTGTTCCTCACCCTGGGCGTGATCATGAAGAACGCGCAGTCCGTGCAGGCGATGGGCTTCCTGGTGCTGTTCCCGCTGCAGTTCGGCTCGTCGATCTTCGCGCCGACGACGTCGATGCCGGGCTGGCTGCAGGGCTTCACCGACTACAACCCGCTGTCCACCCTCGCGGACGCCGCCCGAGGTCTGATGGTGGGCGGTCCGGTCGCCCACGACGCATGGGTGACTCTCGCCTGGTCGCTGGCGATCACGGCGGTGATGGCACCGGTCGCGATCCACAAGTTCCGCACGAAGAGCTGACGGTATGAGGCCGCCCGCGGCCGGGGCGCCCGCGGCCGGGGCGGATCACATCAGGGCGGTGGCCTCCTCCGCGGTGAGGCCGCCGCCCTCGGTGTGGGCCGCCGCGTAGCTCTCGTCGTCCAGTACGGCCCTGATGCCGGCCTCGGCCTGGACGCGGCCCTCCTTCTCCAGGGAGCTCGGGACGTGGCCCGGCGGAAGCAGGGCGTCGGCCGCGCCGAGGAGACGGGCCGCGTCCCGGGCTCGGGCACCGCCGTCGAGCCGCGTCATGGCCGTGGCGGCGGTGACGAGATGGCTGGCGGACATATGCGGGGTGATCACCTGGGCGAGCGGGTCCAAAGCCTGCTCCATGGCCTGCCGTGACCGGTCGAGGGCCCGGGCGTGGTCCCCGGACAGATTGTCCAGCCATGCCTCGATGCCGAGGACGAGCCCGGCGAAGAGCACGAAGTCGACCACGTCGGAGACCTGGCGGAGCCGGCCGAGCTGCTCACGGGCCTCGGCCAGGCGATCGGTGCGGCCGAGCCGGATGACGAGAAAGAGATGGGCCGCCAACCGGGCCTCGTGGGCGGTGTGGTGGTCGGCCGCCAGCACCTCCTGCAGCATCTTCTCGCCCTTCTCGGCCTCGCCGCACTCGATCAGCACATTGCCCAGCCGCACCCCGAGGATGCCCAACTGGGCCTTGGCACCTAGCCGTTCGGCGTATCCGATGGCCTGCTCGAAGTCCGCCGCGGCCTGACTGAACCTCCCCGTGCGCTCCAGGGCCTCACCGCGCGCCGACAGCGCCTCGGCGGCGCTCCAGTCGTCGCCCAGCCTCTCGAACAGCTCCAGCGACTCATCGGCGTCACGGGTGGCGTCGCCCGCCCAGTCGCTGCGGTTGGCGAGGATGTTGGCCCGCATCTGCAGGCTCGCCGCCAGCTCCCAGGTGTCGCCGAGGGCACGGGCGGTACGGATGTTGGAGTCGATGATCTCCTTCACCCGCTCCATGTCACCGGACAGCAGGACCGCGTAGAACCACAGCATGGTCGGGAAACGGCAGACCTGCGGCTGGCCGGTCCGGTACGTCTCCCGCATGACGCGTATCCTCTCCTGCGCCTCGGGGGTCTGCCACGCCCTCAACTCCGAGTCCATACAGCCGAGATGGACGAGATGCACCGCGCGCCGCGCCTCCTGGAGGACCTCCTCGCGCATCGGCGGCGGGTCGGCGAGCAGCCGCTCCGGCAGGTCCGGTACGGGGCGGGCGGGCGCGGTGAACGGGTCCGGGCCGAGCTGCCCGACCTGCGTGGACCAGTGCCGGGCCTCGCTCTTGAGGTCGTGCATCTGCCAGTACCAGGACAGCGACAGCGACAGACAGAGCGCCTCCTGCTCGTCCCGCTCGGCGACGGCGTGCCGTAGCGCCGTACGGAAGTTCTCGTACTCCAGCTCGATCAACTCGATCGCCGCGCGCTGGCCGGGGCCGCGCAGCAACGGGTCGGTGGTGCGGGCGAGTTCGCGGTAGTACGTGAGGTGGGCGCGCTCGGCGGCGGTGCGGGTGCCGGACTCGGCGAGCCGTTCCCCGGCGTACTCGGCGACCGTCTCCAGCAGCCGGTAGCGCATCTCGCCATGGGTGACCGGGGCCGCCACCACCAGGGACTTGTCGACGAGCGAGCCGAGCGCCTCCAGTGCGGCCGGGCCGCAGACGGCCTCCGCCGCGGCGAGGTCGCAGCCGCCTGCGAAGACCGACAGCCGGCGCAGTACCTCGCGTTCCTCCTCGTCGAGGAGTTCCCAGGACCAGTCGACGACGGCGCGGAGGGTCTGCTGGCGGGGCAGGACGGTGCGGCTGCCGGAGGTGAGCAGCCGGAAGCGGTCGTCGAGGCGGTCGGCGATCTGGCGGGGGGTGAGCATACGGAGGCGGGCGGCGGCGAGTTCGATCGCCAGGGGCAGGCCGTCCAGGCGGCGGCAGATCTCGGCCGCCGCGTCGGGGTCGTCGGCCACCGTGAAACCGGGGCGGGCCGCCGCGCCACGGTCCGCGAGCAGGCGGAGCGCGTACGGCTCGGGGAGGGGTTCGACGGGGCGTACCGACTCCCCCGGTACGCCGAGGGGTTCGCGGCTGGTGGCCAGGACGGTCAGGCCGGGGCAGTGCTGGAGGAGGCGTTCGACGAGGTGGGCGGCGGCGGTGATGACGTGTTCGCAGTTGTCGAGGACGAGGAGCATTCTGCGGCGGGCGCAGTGCTCCAGCAGGCGGGCCGTGGGGTTGCCGTGGCGGTCGGCCACCGCGCGCATCTCCTCGGCGCCGGCGCCTCTGAGGACGGTTTCTCGGGCGCCGAGGGCGGTGAGGACGGCTTCCGGGACGTCCTCGGGGGCGTCCACGGGGGCGAGTTCGGCGAGCCATACGCCGTCGGGGAGGGTGGTTGCGACTGCCTCGGCGGCCTCCTGGGAGAGGCGGGTCTTTCCGGCGCCGCCGGGGCCGAGGAGGGTGAGCAGGCGGGTGGTGGTGAGGTCGGTTCGGATGGTGTCGATGTCTGTGTCTCGGCCTACGAAGGAGGTCAGGCGGGTGGGGAGGTTGCCCAGCGCTGCCGCGCGGTGGGGCGGGTGGGGGTGGGTGGGTGGTTCTGGCCTGGGGCCGCCTGAGAGTTCGAGAGGGGTCTCGCCCCCGCCGCCCCTACCCGTCCCATCCCCAGGGGCGCTGCCCCTTCGACCCCGGGCGCCTGAGAGCTCGGGGGGTTGGGGTGTGATGCGCGGGTGAGGGTGAGTGGGGGGCTGGTCGCGCCCACGCGGCGGAGCCGCATATGTAGCTGCCCCGCGCCCCTGGGGTGGCTCGACTCGTCGTATCTCGGGACGTTCAGCCCAGCTCACGCGCGGCGCTCGGCTCCCGTTGGCTCGTGTCGGAGTTGTGGTCAGTAACTCCTTGTGCAGGGACTGTAGTTCTGGGCCTGGGTCCGTGCCCAGGTGGGTGGACAGGTGGCGGCGGAAGTGGTCGTAGGCGGCCAGGGCTTCCGCTGGGCGGCCTGTGGCTCTCAGGGCCTGGAGGCGGAGGGACTGGAGGGGCTCGTCCAGGGGGTGGGTGTCGCAGAGGGCCGTCAGGGTGGGGAGGGCGGAATCCGCTTGGCCCAGGGCCAGGGCCGCCGTGAGGCGGGTGCGGTGGGTTTCCAGGTGGCGGGTCCGCCAGCGGGACGCCTCGGCCGTGCGGTCGGGGAGGTCGGCCAGGGGTGGGTCCTGCCAGAGGGCGAGGGCCTCGTCCAACACCGCCGCCGCCTTCGCCGGATCGCCGTCCGCGAGTGCCCGGGTGCCTTCGGCCGACAGGCGGTCGAAGCGGTGGAGGTCCACGTCGTCCGGGCCGGCCGCCAGACGGTAGCCGCCGTTGCCGGACGCCACCGCCTCGGCGCCCAGGGCCCGGCGCAGTCGGCCGACCAGCGCCTGGAGCGCCCCGTGGGCGTCGGCGGGCGGATCTCCGTCCCACACCTCGTCGACCAGCGCCGGCGCCGGAACCGTACGGCCGGGGCGCAGCGCCAGCACGGTCAGCAGGGCGCGCAGCCGGGCCCCGCCGAGCGGGACGGGCGTGCCGTCGGCGTACAGGGCCTGGGTGGTGCCGAGGATGCGATAGCGCACGGGGTCCATTGTCTCTGTATCTGTACGGGGGCCGGGGCCGCGGAGCCAGGCGGCTCTCCGGCTGCCGGTCAAGCGGTTTGTCGTGCCCACCTTGCTAGGAACTCGGCGGTACCCGCGAGACGTTTTCGGCGTACGCCCGGTACCGTCGGGCAGTCCCATCCAAGAAGTCCCAGTACTTCGCAGAGTCCAGCCGCTTGATCGAGAGTCCTAGGAGCCCCATGACCACCGCCGCGTCCCGGAGTAGGAGCGACCGGAGGATCAGTCCTGTCTTCGTGGGCATCGTGGCCGTGATGGCGGTCACCGGCTGGGCCACCTGGTCCGGCTTCGCCGAGCAACCCGGGCTCGCCGTCTTCCTCTTCGTGACCTCGGCGTGGATCGTCTCGCTCTGTCTGCACGAGTACGCCCACGCCCGTACCGCCCTGCACAGCGGTGACATCTCCATAGGCGGCAAGGGCTATCTCACCCTCAACCCCCTGAAGTACACCCACGCCCTGCTCAGCATCGTGCTGCCGGTCATCTTCGTGATCATGGGCGGTATCGGTCTGCCGGGCGGTGCCGTCTTCATCGAGCGGGGGCGGATCAGGGGGCGGTGGAAGCACAGTCTGATCTCGGCGGCCGGGCCGTTGACGAACGTCCTGTTCGCGGCGGTGTGCACGGCCCCGTTCTGGCTGGGGGTGACGGACGGGGTGCCGGCGGCGTTCCTGTTCGCGCTCGCCTTCCTGGCGATGCTCCAGGTCACGGCGGCCATTCTGAACTTCCTGCCGGTGCCCGGCCTGGACGGCTACGGCGTGATCGAGCCCTGGCTGTCGTACAAGATCCGCCGCCAGGTGGAGCCGCTGGCCCCGTTCGGGCTGCTGCTGGTCTTCGTGGTGCTGTGGATTCCGTCGGTGAACGCCGTGTTCTGGGACGCGATCGACGCCCTCATGCGGGGGCTGGGTGTCCAGGACATCCTGTCCGACTGCGGTTTCCAGCTCTACCGCTTCTGGCGGGAGGACAGCGACATCTGCCTCACGGTGTGAAGCGTCAGCGCGGGCTCAGTTCGCCGCCGACTGCGCCCGCCCGGCCTTCGCCCGCCGTACGTAGTACCAGGTCATGTTGGACGACAGCCCGGCCATCAGGACCCACACCACACCCAGCCAGCTGCCCCGGGCGAAGGAGACCACGGCGGCCGCGACGGCGAGAAGACAGACGATGAGCGCGTAGAGGGCGAGTCGCCGGGCCGGGTTGGGTGGGGGCAAGGGGGGCATGGAAGTCGGCTCCTGACAGCAGGACGGTCGGACGGGGTCGTACGCGTCCGAAGGCGTACGGCGTCCAGTGTCCCCCATGCCCGTGCGCTCACGGACGTGACCTCACTCGGCACACGCGTCACACGTCACACGTCACACGTCGGTCAGGCGGATGCCCGCGTGGGCCTTGTAGCGGCGGTTGACGGAGATCAGGTTGGCGACGAGGGACTCCACCTGGTGGGCGCCCCGCAGCCTGCCTGCGAAGATGCCGCGCATTCCGGGGATGCGGTCCGCCAGGGCCTGGACGATCTCGACGTCGGCCCGTTCCTCGCCGAGGACCATCACATCGGTGTCGATCTCCTCGACCTCGGGGTCCTGGAGGAGTACGGCGGAGAGGTGGTGGAAGGCCGCGGTGACCCGGGAGTCGGGCAGCAGGGCGGCGGCCTGCTCGGCGGCGCTGCCCTCCTCCGGCTTCAGCGCGTAGGCGCCCTTCTTGTCGAAGCCGAGCGGGTTGACGCAGTCGACGACGAGCTTGCCGGCCAGTTCCTCGCGCAGGGATGCGAGGGTCCTGCCGTGGCCGTCCCAGGGCACCGCGACGATCACGATGTCGCTGCGGCGCGCGGTCTCGGCGTTGTCGGCGCCCTCGACCCCGTACCCCAGTTCCTCGGCGGCGGCCCGTGCGCGGTCGGCGGCCCGGGACCCGATGATCACCTTCTGGCCCGCCTTGGCGAGACGGTAAGCGAGGCCCTTGCCCTGCGGGCCGGTCCCGCCGAGGACACCGACGACGAGACCGGAGACGTCGGGCAGGTCGAAGGGGTCCTTGGCCGGGGCCTTGACGGGCTGCTGGGGCTGCGGTTGCTGCGGTGCGCTGTCGGTGGAGGTCATGCGCTGACTCTACGTGCGGGGATCGTGGAGGGAGCGGGCCCGGTCGGCTGGGGGTCAGGTGAGAGAGGTCACGGGGACACGGCGGAAGGTGATCGTCTCGTACGCGCTGAAGTCCCCTGTCTCGTACAGCAACCCGACCGTGTCGTCGTCGACGCGTACGAGGTCGGAGTACGCGGCGGGGAGGCCGTCGACGGTGTGGGCGGTGCGCCAGGTGACGCCGTGGTCCGTGCTGGCCCGGACGGTCATCAGGGCGCGGAAGCCGGGGTCGGCCGGGCCGGAGTACAGGAGCAGGTCGGGGTCGTGGAGTTGGAGGACGCTGCCCTCGACCACCGGGCCGGTGAGGCCCGCCTGCGGCCGGAACGGTTTGACCAGGCTCTCCCCGCCGTCCTCGGAGTAGGCGTCGGCGCGGGTGCCGGGGGCCGGGGAGTCGTTGCGGGTGTTGAAGTAGACGCGGCCGTCGGGGAGTTCGGTGGCGGTGGTTTCGTTGGCGTTGATGTAGCCGTCGGTGTTGTCGTCGACGTGGCCGAGCCGCCAGGTGACGCCGTCGTCGTCGCTGAGGAGGCAGTGGCCGCCGTTGTACTGGCCCTCCGTGCCGTTGTCGGTGCCGGTCGGGGGGAGGGAGTGGTTGGCGGGGACGACGACTCGGCCGGTGGTCAGTTGGAGGGCGTGGCCGGGGGTGGTGGCGTACCAGCGCCATTCCGGTTTCTTGGTGGTCGCGGTGATCTCCGTGGGGCCGGACCAGGTGGCGCCCTCGTCGTCGCTGTGCTGCACCCAGACGCGGCGGCCGTCGGCCGCGCTCACCGTGCCGCGGCGGATGGCGTCCTCCGTGGCGTGGGCGGCGTTGCGGACGTGGACCAGGAGGATACGGCCGGTGTCGAGGACGACCGGGGCCGGGTTGCCCGCGAGGTCGTCGCCGTTCTTGGCGGCGACCCGCAACGGGCCCCAGGTGCGGCCGCCGTCCGTCGACCGCTTCACCACGATGTCGATGTTCCCGAAGTCGTCCCGGCCGCCGACCCGCCCCTCGCAGAAGGCCAGCAGCGCGCCGGACGCCGTGGCGACGACCGCCGGAATCCGGAAGCTGGCGTAGCCCTCGGTGCCGGCGCGGAAGGGGACGCTGGTCTCTGGGGTGGGGGGCACGTGGAGCTCCTTGGGTCGTGGGTTGGTTCGGTCCGGTGTGGGGGTTTTCGCCGTTGGCGGGTGCGGGTACAGACCTTGCCCGCCCGCGCGCCACCCGTGTCGGCCAGGTCACACGTGCGGGTTTCCCGTGGAGGTTTTTCGCCGTTGGCGGCTGCGGGTGCCCGTCCGCGTCTTGTCTGCGCGGGAGTTGGGGCGGGCGGTGGGTGGTCAGGTGTTGTGCGGGTCCTCCGGCGTCGGGGTGTCGTGCCAGCGCGGGTCGGTTTCCCATTCCGCGTTGCGTTCCTGGGCCGTTTCCATCGCTCGGTTCGCGTCCCCGCGGGTCGCGTAGGGGCCCATACGGTCCTTGCCGGGGCAGTCGGGGCCCTCCTCGACCTTCTTGTGTTCCAGGCAGTAGAACCATTCGCCGGGCTTGCCGGCCGTGCGCCGCTTGAACAGAGGCATGACGTGAGCTCCTTTCACCGCCGATCGCGACGGATCGCCACCCACATGGTCCCCCACCGCCGCTGGTTAAACTCGCTGGCATGTCTGGCCAGTCGCTGCTCGCACCGGGGAAGCTCTCCCCCACCCGTGCCGTCCCGGGAAACATCCGCCGACCCGAGTACGTGGGCAAGCCCGCGCCCACTCCGTACACCGGGTCGGAGGTGCAGACACCCGAGACGGTCGAGGCGATGCGGATCGCCGGGCGGATCGCGGCCCGGGCCATGGCCGAGGCCGCCAAGCACATCGCCCCCGGCGTCACCACCGACGAACTGGACCGGGTCGCCCACGAGTACATGTGCGACCACGGCGCCTATCCGTCGACGCTCGGCTACCGAGGCTTCCCCAAGTCCCTGTGCACCTCGATCAACGAGGTCATCTGCCACGGCATCCCCGACTCGACGGTCCTTCGCGACGGCGACATCGTCAACCTCGACGTGACCGCCTACATCGGCGGCGTCCACGGGGACAACAACGCCACCTACCTGGTCGGGGACGTGGACGACGAGTCCGCGCTGCTCGTCGAGCGGACCCGGGAAGCCCTCACCCGCGCCATCAAGGCCGTCAAGCCCGGACGGCAGATCAACATCATCGGGCGCGTCATCGAGTCGTATGCCAAGCGGTTCGGGTACGGGGTCGTGCGGGACTTCACGGGGCACGGGATCAACTCGTCGTTCCACTCCGGGCTGATCATCCCGCACTACGACTCCCCGCACGCCACGACCGTGATCCGGCCCGGGATGACGTTCACGATCGAGCCGATGCTCACGCTCGGGTCGTACGACTACGACATGTGGGACGACGGCTGGACCGTCGTGACCAAGGACCGCAAGCGCACCGCCCAGTTCGAGCACACGCTGGTGGTCACCGAGACCGGGGCGGAGATCCTCACGCTTCCGTAGCCCACGGCCTACCTCAGACCGTCTGTCCGGCCCGCCCCCTGGTTCTGTCCATGGGGGCGGGCCTTTTTCTTCCGTGATCGAGGTGAACGGGATCGGGAGGCGGGGTAGCGTTTTTACCGACAGGGAGTCGGGAACCTGTTGACTTAGGTAAGCCTAACCATAGAAAATCGCGACAGGTTCTCATCCTTCCTCTTCGGCACCGGAGGCCTTCATGAACGCGTCGGCAGCACCCGGCAGCGGCTCCGCCACGGACTCGGTCACGGCGTTCTCCACGCTCATCCGCATCGCGTCCCACGAGCAGCACACGGAGGCGGAGAGCACGACGTTCATGGGCGACATGCTGGGCGGCAAACTCGGCGTCGACGCCTACGCGCGCTACACGGAGCAGCTGTGGTTCGTGTACGAGGCGCTGGAGAGCGGGGCGCGCGAGCTGGCCGACGACCCGGTCGCCGGGCCGTTCATCCAGCCGGAGCTGATGCGGCTCGCCCCGCTGGAGCGGGACCTCGCGCATCTGCGCGGGGCGGGGTGGCGGTCGACGCTCGCGGCGCTGCCCGAGACCGCGGCGTACGCGGAGCGGGTCGCCGAGTGCGCCCGGGAGTGGCCCGGTGGGTATGTGGCCCACCACTACACGCGGTATCTCGGTGATCTTTCGGGTGGGCAGATCATCCGGGACCGGGCCGAGAAGACGTGGGGGTTCGCCAAGAAGGGCGACGGGGTCCGGTTCTATGTGTTCGAGGACATCACGAATCCGGCCGCCTTCAAGAGGGGGTATCGGGAGCTGCTGGATCGGGTGCGGGCGGATGATCTGGAGAAGCAGCGGATCGTGAGTGAGTGCAAGCGGGCGTTCAGTTTGAACACTGCTGTGTTCCGGGCGTTGGGTGAGGAGTTTCCGTTGAGCGCGTGAGCGCTGCGCTTGCGAGGCCGTTCGTTCACTGCGGGTGCGTGGGGGCTGGTCGCGCCCACGCGGCGGCAGCCGCAGATCGATACAGCCCCGCGCCCCTTAAAAGACGGGGCTGCGCCCCTCTTTTTAGGACGCAGCCCCCTCCTCACCGCTCCAAGAACACCCTCCCCCCCACCTCCACCCAGCCGTGCGGCTGCGGTGCCGTCAGGATCTGGGAGCCCGTGCCCTGGACGATGTTCAGGGCGCGGCCCAGTTGGGCGGTGAGTTGGAGGGCTGCGGCGCCGGTGGCCTCGTCCTCGTCGATGCCGTCGTCTCGGCCGGGGAAGGCCCGCGCCCGGATGCGGCCCGCGGCCTCGTCCTCCCAGGCCCAGGCGTAGACCCTCCCCCAGACTCCGTCCGGGGGGACCCCCATCTCGCTTCGCTCGCCCGGCGGCGGGACCTCCAGGTCGTCGATCTCGGCCGGCGAGCCGTACTGGCGGAACGTGCGCGGCGGGGCCCACTCCGGCATCGCCTCGATCCAGCTGAACTCCCCGTCGAGGCGGGCCCCGACGACTCCGGCGGGGGTCACCAGTTCGGGTACGTCGAGCAGCCAGGCCGCGCCGACGCAGGGGTAGCCCGCGAAGGGCAGACGCAGGGTGGGGGTGTAGATGTCGATGACACCGCGCTCGGGGTCGTCCACGAACACGGTCTCGCTGAAGCCGAGTTTGGCGGCGAACTGCTGGCGGTCGGTGCGGTCGGGCATCACGGAGCCCTCGCGTACGACGCCCAGTTCTTTGCCGTATCCACCGCCGGGGCCGCAGAACACCCTCAGCACATCGAAGTCAGTCACGCCCGCATTGAAGCACCTCGCCGCGACCTCGCCCGCATCGCCGGGTCGCGGTCGGACGGCGACGCCATGGCGACCGGGCCGACCCGCCCAGCGAGGTAAGGCTCACCTAAGCTAATTCGACCCACCAGCCCCGAGAGGAACGACGTGACCGTACTGCGCAAACGGCACGACCCGGACCGGCCAGTGGCCGAGGATTCCGCGGTCGCGGCCGGTGTCTCCGGTGAAGGCACCGCCCCTCTCCCCCGGCCCCGCCGACGCGCCCCCCTCCTCCTCACCCTCGGCCTCCTCGCCGCCCTTCTCCTCCTCGTGCCGCTCGCCGGGGGGCTCGGGGCCTATCCGATCCCCACCGGTGATGTCGTGACCTCCGTCGCGCATCGACTGGGCCTCGGCGGCTCCGCCCTCGAACGCGTTCCCGAGTCCGTGCTCTGGAACGTGCGGTTCCCCCGGATCGTGCTGGCGTTGCTGATCGGTGCCTCGCTCGGGTGCGCGGGAGCGCTGACGCAGGGGGTCTTCGGGAATCCGCTGGCGGAGCCCAGTGTCATCGGGGTCTCGCTCGGCGCGGCCGTGGGGGCCGTCGCGTCTATCGCGTTCGGGATCACCTTCCTCGGGAACTGGACGGTGTCCGTCTTCGCGTTCGTCACGGGGCTCGTGACCGTGTTCGTCGTGTACGCGATGTCCCGGTCCGGCGGGCGTACCGAGGTGGTGACCCTGATCCTCACCGGTATCGCCGTGAACGCCTTCGCGGGGGCCACCATCGGTCTGTTCATCTTCCTCGCCGAGGACACCGCCGCCGTCAACCAGATCACCTTCTGGCAGCTCGGCTCGCTCGCCCAGTCGACCTGGCCGAAGGTGCTGGCGGTGCTGCCGTGCGCGGTGATCGGGCTGGCCGTCGCCCCGCTCTACACCCGGAAGCTGGACCTGCTGGCCCTCGGTGAGCGGCCGGCGCGGCATCTCGGGGTGGAGGTGGAGCGGCTGCGGGTGGTGCTGATCCTCGTGGTCGCGCTGCTCACGGCCGCCGCGGTGAGTGTGTCGGGGGTGATCGGGTTCGTGGGGCTGGTCATCCCGCATCTGCTGCGCATGGCCGCCGGGCCGGGGCACCGCTTCCTGATCCCGGGCAGCGCGCTCGGCGGCGCGGTCGTCCTGCTGGCGGCCGATCTCGCCGCCCGCACGATCGTCGCCCCGGCGGAACTCCCGCTCGGCGTCCTCACGGCCCTGATCGGCAGTCCCTTCTTCTTCTGGCTGCTCCGCAGAACCCGCCGCAAGCAAGGGGGTTGGGCATGAAATCCATGAACCTCGTAACGAACCCCGTACGAGAACTGCTCACGGGACGCCGCTTCCGTGCCGCCGCCGCTGCCGCTCCCCCACCGCCCCCCTGCCCCGGTGACGTCCTCGCGGAGGCCCACGCCCTGCGTGTGTCGCTCGGCTCGCGCGAAGTGCTGCGCGGGGTCGATGTCGTCGCCCGTGCCGGGGAGGTGCTCGCGCTGGTCGGGCCCAATGGGGCGGGGAAGTCGACCCTGTTGGGGGCGCTGGCCGCCGATCTGCCGCCCGACGGCGGGGTCGTACGGGTGCACGGTCGGCCGGTGGGCGAGTGGTCGGCCGCCGAACTCGCCCTGCGGCGGGCGGTGTTGCCGCAGTCGGCGGCGCTGTCGTTCCCGTTCACGGTGGCGGAGGTCGTACGGATGGGGCGGGCGCCCTGGGCGCGGCAGCCGGGGGCGTACGAGGAGGACGACCGGGCCGTCGCGGAGGCGATGGCCCTCACGGAGGTCGGCGGCTTCGCGGCGCGGCCCTTCTCGGCGCTGAGCGGGGGCGAGAGGGCCCGGGTCGCGCTCGCGCGGGTGCTGGCCCAGAAGGCGCCGCTGCTGATGCTGGACGAACCGACGGCCGCCCTCGATCTGCGGCATCAGGAGCTGGTGCTACGGGTGTGCCGGGAGCGGGCGCGGGCCGGGGACGCCGTCGTGGTCGTACTGCATGATCTGGGGCTGGCGGCGGCGTACGCGGACCGGGTGGCGATCCTGCGGGACGGCGTCGTCGCGGCGGACGGGCCGCCCGGTGAGGTGTTCGAGGACGAACTGCTGTCGGAGGTGTACCGGCAGCCGGTGGAGGTGTTTCCGCATCCTCGGACCGGTGATGTCCTGATCACACCGAAGCGGGGTTCTTGATCATCAAGGCTGGTTTGATCACTCAATGGCGCTCTTGATGACCCAATGCCGCCCTTGACCCGCGCTTGACCGGAATATGGGGGCTGTTTTGAGCCACCGTGATCGGGCCGTGCTCGCCCGGTCCGGGGGAGACGGTTTCACTGGAGGCACAGCATTTGGTGAGGTTAGCCTCAGATAACTTGGGGCGGCCTCACCTTTCCTGTGCACACCTGGTGAACTCCCTTGGAGCCGAAATGCGCCCCCTCAGATCCACCGTCGTCACCGCCGCGGCCACCGTGGCGGCCCTCGCCGTCGTCACGGGCTGCACGGAGAAGAGCAGCGCCGGCGAGGACGGGGTGATCGCGGTGACCGCCACCGACACCAAGTGCGAGGTGTCGAAGAAGGAGTTCCCGGCGGGGCATGTGGAGCTGGACATCGAGAACAAGGGTTCCAAGGTCACCGAGGTCTACATCCTCTTCCCCGACGACCGGGTCGTGACCGAGCGGGAGAACATCGGCCCGGGCACCAAGCAGAAGGTCACCGCCGAGGTGAAGGCCGGTCAGTACCGGATCGCCTGCAAGCCGGGCATGAAGGGCGACGGCATACGGCAGGACGTCACCGCCACGGGCGGCGGGAAGGTCGCCGAGCGGGACCCCCGGCTCGACAAGGCCGTCGCCGCCTACCGCAAGTACGCGCAGGAGCAGGCCGACGCGACACTCCCGCTGGTGAAGGTGTTCGCCGAAGCCGTCAAGGACGGCGACATCGAGGCCGCGAAGAAGGCGTACGCGCCCTCCCGGATCGGCTGGGAGCGCACCGAGCCGGTCGCAGAGTCGTTCGGTGACATCGACCCGAAGGTGGATGTGCGCGAGGACGGGTTGGCGGCGGGCCAGGACCCCGAGACGGACTGGACCGGCTGGCACCGCCTTGAGCGTTCGCTGTGGCAGGACGGCAAGCTCACCGACCGCGACTCCGAGCTGGCCGATCAGCTGGTGACGGACCTGGAGGACTGGCAGAGCCGCGTCGGCAAGGCCGAGATCACCCCGACCTCCATGGCCAACGGCGCCAAGGAACTCCTCGACGAGGTCGCCACCGGCAAGGTCACCGGCGAGGAGGAGCGCTACTCGCACACCGACCTCGTCGACTTCAAGGCGAACGTCGAGGGTGCGGAGGAGTCGTACGGGCTGCTGAAGGCCGTGGCCGCCGAGAACGACCCCGAGCTGACCGAGGAGCTGGACAAGCAGTTCGCCGCGCTGAACACGCTGCTCGACAAGTACCGCGAGGACAAGTCGGGTTACGACTTCGTCTCCTACGACAAGGTCGGCGAGACCGAGCGCAAGGAGCTGTCCGACGCGGTGAACGCCCTCGCCGAGCCGCTGTCCCAGCTGGCCGCCGCGGTCGTGAAGTAGCCACGGGGCGCGAGGATGACCGACTCGGACAGCGGGAACAGCAGGAACAGCGAAGACAGCAAGGGCAGCGGGGACGGCAGGACCGGCGGGGACGACATACGTGCCCAGGCCCCCTCGCGCCGGGCGCTGATCGGGTGGGGCGGGGCCGGGCTGGCGCTCGGTGCCGCCGCGGCCGGGGGCGCCGTCGCCGTGGCACGCGGCGGCGATGAGACCGACCCCGCCGCGAGCGGTGGCCCCGTCGCCTTCCACGGCACCCACCAGGCCGGTATCGCCACCCCGGTGCAGGACCGGCTGCACTTCGCCGCGTTCGACGTGGAGACCGACGACCGCGCCGAGTTCGTGGCGATGCTGAAGGAGTGGACGGCCGCCGCGCGCCGGATGACGGCCGGGAAGGCGGTCGGGGAGGGCGCGTACGGGGGTCTGGCGGAGGCTCCGCCGGACGACACCGGTGAGGCGCTCGGTCTGAAGCCGTCCCGGCTGACGCTGACCATCGGGTTCGGGCCGTCGCTGTTCGAGCGGTTCGGGCTCGGCGACCGGCGGCCCGAAGCGCTCGTCGATCTGCCGCAGTTCGCCGGGGACAACCTGGACCGGGCCCGCAGCGGCGGCGATCTGTGCGTCCAGGCCTGCGCGGACGACCCCCAGGTCGCGGTGCACGCCATCCGCAATCTCGCCCGGATCGGCTTCGGCAAGGTGTCGGTGCGCTGGTCACAACTCGGCTTCGGCAAGACCTCGTCGACGACCCCCGAGGCCCAGACCCCGCGCAACCTCATGGGCTTCAAGGACGGCACCCGCAATATCGCGGGCACCGAGACGGACCGGCTGAGGAAGTTCGTGTGGGTGGGCGAAGGGGACGGCCCGGCGTGGATGGCCGGCGGTTCGTATCTCGTCGCCCGGCGCATCCGGATGCATATCGAGACCTGGGACCGGACCTCGTTGCAGGAGCAGGAGGACATCTTCGGCCGGGACAAGGGCGAGGGCGCGCCGGTCGGCAAGGCGAAGGAGCGCGACGAGCCGTTCCTGAAGGCGATGAAGCCGGACGCGCACGTCCGGCTCGCGCACCCCGACTCCAACGACGGGGCGACCCTGCTGCGCCGCGGCTACTCCTTCACCGACGGCACGGACGGCCTGGGCCGGCTGGACGCGGGCCTGTTCTTCCTCGCCTACCAGCGCGACGTGCGCACCGGGTTCATCCCCATCCAGCGCAATCTGGCCACGGATGCCCTGGGCGAGTACATCCAGCACGTGGGTTCGGCGATCTTCGCGGTGCCGCCGGGCGTCCGGGACGCGGACGACTGGTGGGGCCGGGCGCTGTTCGATACACCGTCCGAGCCGTCATCGTCCGAGCCGTCTTCGAAGGGGGCCTAGGGCCGTGTTCGCGAACTATCTGATCGGGCTGCGCGAGGGGTTGGAGGCCGGCCTCGTCGTCTGCATCCTCATCGCGTATCTGGTGAAGACGGGCCACCGGGAGGCGCTGCGCCCCATCTGGATCGGTATCGGGGTCGCCGTCGGGCTCGCCCTCGGTTTCGGCTGTGTGCTCGAATTCGGCTCGCAGGAGCTGACGTTCCAGGCGCAGGAGGCGCTCGGCGGTTCGCTGTCGATCGTCGCGGTGGGCCTGGTGACCTGGATGGTCTTCTGGATGCGGCGCACCGCCCGGCATCTGAAGGCGGAGCTGCACGGCAAGTTGGACACGGCCCTGACGATGGGCACGGGTGCGCTGGTGGCGACGGCGTTCCTGGCGGTGGGCCGGGAGGGCCTGGAGACCTCGCTGTTCGTGTGGACGTCGGTACGCGCGTCGAGCGACGGCACCGAGGCCCCGCTGATCGGCGTACTGCTGGGCCTGGCCACGGCGGTCGTCCTGGGCTGGCTGTTCTACCGGGGCGCCCTGCGCATCAACCTCGCCAAGTTCTTCACCTGGACCGGCGGCATGCTGGTCGTGGTGGCGGCGGGCGTGCTGGCGTACGGCTTCCACGACCTCCAGGAGGCGGACTTCCTGCCGGGGTTGACGGACAAGGCGTTCGACATCTCGGGGACGATCCCGCCGGACAGCTGGTACGGCACCCTGCTGAAGGGCGTGTTCAACTTCCAGCCCGATCCGACGGTCCTCCAAGTCACGGTCTGGCTCCTGTATCTGATCCCGACGCTCGCGCTGTTCCTCGCCCCGGTAGGGTTCGCCTCCGGGAAGGGGAAGGTGAAGGTTCCTGATGAGCACGGTGCGCGGGGTTCGTCGCGGGATTCGTCGCGGGGTTCGCAGTCCACGAAGGCTTCGTGAGTACGGCCGGGGCCTCCTACTGACGACGGCGGTGGCCGTGTTGTCGCTGACGGCGAGCGGGTGCGTGGTGGTCCGCGGCGATCTGGAGATCGTTCCCACGGCGACCCGGGGCGAGGCGGCGCAGGCGCTCAAGGAGTTCACCACCGCGTACAACGCGGCGGACAAGGCGTACGACCAGTCCCTGGACGCCAATCGGGTCACCGGTGCCCTCGCCGACATCGACGGGGGCAAGCTCCGCTCGGGCGCGAAGATCAGCCCGAGCGGCAATCCGAACCATGTGCCGCTGGAGCTGACCGACGTCACGTACACGATTCCGGAGAAGGCGGCGTGGCCGCGCTGGTTCGTGGCCGACGCCGCCGCCAACAAGGGCCGGGACACGGATCGTTGGCTGTTCGTCTTCACCCGGGACGGGCTGGACGATCTGTGGGAGGTGTCGTTCCTGACGATCGTGGCGGCCGACGACATGCCGACGTTCCAGAAGGACGCGGACGGCTACGCGCAGGTGGTCTCCCCCGATGACCCGGCGCTGTCGATAGCGCCCGCCGAACTGCCCGACAAGTACGTGACGTATCTGGCCCAGGACAGCGCGATCTTCGCGGACGGGCCGTACACGTCCGAGGAGCGCACCCAGCGGCAGCGGAACTCCGAGCGGCCCGGCATCGTCCGCCAGTACATCGACGAGGCCCTGACGAACGGCGACTACGCCCCGCTCGGCCTGCGCACCGAGGACGGCGGCGCGTTGGTCTTCTTCACCATGCGCCACTACGAGAAGCAGACCGCCGCGCAGGGCGTGGACATCCCGGTCGACGACGCGGCCGTCAAGGCCCTGATGACGGGCGAGCCCACCCAGTCCCTCACCCTGGAGTTCATCACCAACCAGGCGGTACTGGACCCCGCGAAGACGGCCTCGGACCAGCAGGTGACGTTCCTGAGCCAGGTGGGGGGACTGGTGGGGGCGAAGGGGGAGTAGGCCGCGGGGGACCGTCCGGGAGATTCAGCCGCGTAGGGGCCAGGGGGCCGGCTGGTCGGTGGCGTGGCGGGCGCAGGCGTCGGTGAGGGTTTCGAGGAGGGTCAGGGGGTCCGGGAGGGGGTGCTCGGGGCCTCGTACCCAGTGGACGGTGAGGTCGCCGGGGAGCCGGGCCGGGGGGACGAGGACATACGAGCCCCGGCAGTGCCAGCGCAGGCCCGGATGCTCGTCCATGGTCTCCGGGTGGCAGTCCAGCTCACAGGGCCACCACTCGTCCTCGTCCTCCGGCGTACCCCGGGTGAGGGTGAAGAAGAGCAGCCGTCCCTCACCGGACTCGGACTCCTCCTCGGCGACCGGCCCGACGTCGATCCCGGCGGCGAGCAGCCGGTCCAGGGCTTCCCGCCCGGCCTCGAACGGTACGTCGAGTACGTCGTGGACCATGCCGGTCGCGGTGATGAAGTTGGCCTCCGGCTGGTGCCGGGCCCACCGCTCGATCTGGGCGCGGTCGGTGGTCGACTGTGTCTGCCAGGCGAACGACACCGGGTGCCGCGCGGGGGTCGGACAGCCGACGCGGTCGCAGGAACAGCGGTAACCGGACGGGTACGCGGCGGGCGCCAGCGGCAGCCCGGCAGCGGCGGCGGCGAGCAGCAGCCCCTCACGACCGGCGTCGTCGGCGGTCTCCTGCGGCGGGCGGCCTGTGCGGCGGGCGCGCAGCCACTCGGAGATCCTGCCCTGCCGGCCGGTCCGGCCGCCGAACGTCGCGCTCATCTATCGCCTCGCCTCGCTGTGGTGCGGACAGCATGCTCCATGGTCCCACCATCCTGCGCTCCGGGTGGCCAGAGCCCACATCCGGGGTAGGTGGGGCGATGCCGGAGCCCGGACAGGGATGGTGGGCCATTCCATGCTTTGGCGGGATTTTCGGACCGCGGTGATCGACCGCGATCCGGGCGCCGGGGCCCGCCCGGTCGGATTTGTCACACCTGGCGGCGCCGGGAGCGCCGGGGAGCGTCCGACGGCGGCCGGCGGCTGCGGGGAACGGGGACCGGCCGGTGCTCAGCGGGGGGCGAGGCCGTGCAGGGCGTAGTCGACGAGGGTGTCCGTGTACTCGTACGAGAGGGGCCCGCTGCGCTGGAGCCAGCGCTGGGCCAGCGGTGAGACGAAGAGTTCGAGGGCGATCCGCGGGTCGAGGTCGGGGCGTATGTCGCCCGCCTCCTGGGCTGCCCTCAACCGGCGGACGTAGAACTGCAGTTGGGGTTCGAGGAGTTTGGCCACGAATTCGGCGCTCAGCTTCTCGTCGACGAGGCCGGCGGCGGCGAGGGCGCGCGAGGGTGCCTCGAACTTCGGATCGAGGAGTTCGTCGACGGTGGCCCGCAGGACGCCCTTCAGGTCGGCCGCGAGGTCCCCGGTGTCGGGGATCGCGTACTCCTCGGGCTCCTGACCCGGCGCGGCGGCCTCCGCGGCCTGGTCCTGCAGATCGAGGAACGCCTCCAGCAGCACCTCCGCCTTCGAGGACCACCAGCGATAGATCGTCTGCTTCCCGACCCCGGCGCGCGCCGCGATGCCCTCGATGGTCGTCCTCTGGTACCCGACCTCGCCGATCAGCGCGAGGGCGGCGTCGTAGATGGCACGGCGGGACTTCTCACTGCGCCGGGCGGAGTCGGGGGCGGTCTTCGCGGGGGTCTGTTTGGCCATACCCCCGAATTTAACAGGTTGACAAGACGCTGCGTCTCGCCTGACGCTGGTATGCGTACGGGACGAGACGGATCGTTTCGTCCCGAGGTCCATCGATCGAGAGGAGACGGACCCCATGTCCCGAGGTGGAGCCGGAAACATGCTGGGAGTCGGGGGCACCCGCAGCAACCTGGGCCGCAAGGCCCTACGAGCCGGCCGGAACAACGACCGCGTGGGCGGCGCCCCCGACCCCCGGGCCCAGAAACGCGAACTGCTGCGCAAGCTCCAGGAGAAGCAGGCGCGGGCACAGCAGCGAGAGCAGCAACGGGAGGAGCGGGAGGAACAGCGGGAGTAGCCGGTCCGGCTCGGTCCGCCCCGGGTCGCGTCGAGCCGCCCCGGTCCGGGCCGCGTCGGTCCGTCTCGCTCACCGTCGGTCCCTCTCGCTCAGCGTCGGTCCGTCTCGCTCAGCGTCGGGCCAACGCCAGCAGGCTCAGGCCGAACATCAGGACGCCCAGGGGGAGATGGACCGACGGGACGTGCGCGATGCCGAGTACGACCTGGAGCGAGGCGAGTGCGAGGAAGCCGGACGCGTGCCCGATGGGCCGGGACGAGCCGCCGCCCGGCTTCCACGCCAGTACCGCCGCGAGCACGTACAGCATCGACGCCCCGTACATCACCCGTGCTCCGACGCTGTGCGGGGTCTCGCCGTAGGACGAGGTCAGCAGCAGCCCGGCGGAGACCGCCTGGAGGAAGATGGTCAGGGTCTGCAGGGCGATCGCGATCCGCAGGAACGATGCGCCGCGCCGCGCGTTCGCCGTCGTCGTCACCTGAGTGGCCATGTCACAGTCCCCTTGTCCGCCTTCGGGCAGCGGCCCTCCGGCAGTGGATGGATAAGGTCTCACCGGTTCGACGACGCGGGCCCGCGAAAGGTAAGGCGAGGGGGCGGCCGGAAGCATGGGGACTGTGGGGACCGGCGCGGACGGGACGGTCGGTGAGCGACGTCAACTGGTCAATGTCGCCTACCGGTTGCTCGGTTCGGTGACCGAGGCCGAGGACGCCGTACAGGACGCCTACGCACGCTGGTACGGGCTGCCGCGCGGCCGGCGGGAGGAGATCGACTCCCCCGGCGCCTGGCTGACGACGGTGACCTGCCGTATCTGTCTGGATCTGCTCGGCTCGGCACGGGCCCGCCGTGAACGCTATGTCGGCGCGTGGCTGCCCGAGCCGCTGCCCGACCGCACCGAGTGGGACCACGCGGGCGGAGCCGCCGCCACCGGCCCCGGGGACCCCGCCGACCAGATCGTCCTGGACGAGTCGGTGACCATGGCCTTCCTGGTGGTCCTGGAGTCGATGACGCCCGCCGAGCGGGTGGCGTTCGTCCTGCACGACGTCTTCCGGTACCCGTTCGCCGAGATCGCCGCCGTTCTCGACCGGACCCCCGCCGCCTGCAAGCAGCTGGCGGCCTCCGCCCGCCGCCGGGTGAGCCTCGCGCGCACGCCGGTGACGGCGTCCGGCCACGCCGAGGTGGTGAGGCATGTCAAAGCGGCGTGGGAGGCCAAGGACATCGCGGCCCTCGTCGGCCTCCTCGACCCGGCCGCCGTGATGACCGCCGACGGCGGCGGCCTGGCCGGCACCGTCCTCCGCCCGGTCGAGGGCGGCGCGCGCATCGCCCAGTACATGGTGGCCATCGCCGACAAGGCCCCGGGACTCGAACTCCTTCAGCGGTCGGTCAACGGGCTGCCCGGCCTGGTGGCCCAACGGGCCGGCGTCGTCATGACCGTGGCGTCGTTCGACATCTCCGCCGGGCGCGTCAGCCAAATCTGGGCGATCCGCAACCCGGAGAAGCTACGGCCGTGGGCGTGGCCGGGGGGAGGGACGGGGGCGGGGACACGGACGGGGACGGCGACGAGGACAGGGACGGGTTAGGCCCGCGCCGGGGACAGGGGCGACGAGCACCGGGACGGGGCCGGTGGCAGGGACGGGGACGGCAACGAGCACCAGGACGGGCCAGGCCCACGCCGGGGACAGGGGCGACGAGCACCGGGACGGGGCCGGTGGCAGGGACGGGGACGGCAACGAGCACCGGGACGGGCCAGGCCCGCGCCGGACGTGGGTCCCGATCATTGTCAGTGGGGCCGGTGGGCCAAGTGGGCGGCAGCTGCACGGCGGTTGTGCCTCTTCACGTCCGGCCGGACCGTCTGTGACCCGTGGGCCGCTCCAGTCCTTGATCGTCAACCCCTTGGTCGTCAACCCCCGGGTCGCTCTAGTCCCGGTCGTGGTCCCCGGCCGGCGGCGGCCAGGCGTCGCCCCAGTCGGCGTCGCGGGCGGCCCGGTAGAGGCGGCCGTGGCGTTTGGTGACGGTGGTCCGGGTGAGGACGGGCTCGGCCTCCCCGAATCCGGCCCCGATCCCAGCACCAGCTTCTGTCCTGGCCTCCGTCCCGGCCTGCGGCCCCACCCCGGTCTCCATCCCGGCCTCCGGCCCCACCCCGGTCTCGCAGAGGTCCAAGAGGACCTGGCCCTTGCGGATCTGGGGCTTGCGGATGATGCGGGCGGGGGCCGGGGTCGGGGGGAAGCGGGTGGCGGCGACGTAGCCGAACTTCTCGTCCTCGTACGCCAGGGAGCCGCCCTTGACCTGCCGGTGCAGGGAGGAACGGCTGACCCGGGCGGAGAAGTGGCACCAGTCCTCGCCGGGCACGATGGGGCAGTCGGCGCTGTGCGGGCAGGGCGCGGCGACATGGAACCCGGCCCGGATCAGACGGTCGCGGGCCTCGATGACGCGGGCGTAACCGTCGGGGGTGCCCGGCTCGATGATCACCACGGCCTGGGCGGCGGTCGCGGCGGCGTCCACCACGGCGGCGCGGTCGGCGGCGGTCAGCTCGCCGAGGACGTACGACACGGTGACGAGATCGGTGCTCTCGATGGTGAGCGCCGATCCGATACGGGAGCGCTGCCACTCGGCGGCCTTCAGCTCCGGGTTCGCGGCGGCGATCTCCCGCCCCAGCGTCAGCGCGGGCTCGGCCCAGTCCAGTACGGTCACCGGCCGCTCACCGGCCCAGGTCGCGTTCACGGCCCAGGTCGCCGCGCCCGTACCCCCGCCGACATCCACATGGCTCCCCGGCGCCCACCCGGGCACCGCCGCCGCGAACGCCTCCAGCGCCGTACCCACCGCCTCGAACGTCGCCGGCATCCGATACGCCGCGTACGCCACGACATCCGAACGGTCCCGCAGCACGGGTGCGTCCGTCGGCGTCCGCCCCCGGTAGTTCGCGATCAGCCGCTCCACCGCCTGCGAGGCCGCCTTCGGCGGCAGCCCGTCGAGAAGCCGGGCGAGGGCCGCGCGGAGGGTGTCGGCGGGGGCGGTGGAGAGAGGGGCGTTCACATGGTGATTCTACGAGCGGGCGAGGGGTCGTCCCGCTCGTCGTACAGGGTGGGGGATACAGGCGGGGGCGTAGGGTGCGGGGATGATCGAAGGGGGCCTGATGATCGACGTACCCGACTCGTTCGTACGGACCACGGTCGGGCGGGAGGGCGAGCCGGGGGCCGCGTGGCTGGCCGAACTGCCGGGAATCGTGGCGGAGTTGCTGGAGCGATGGGGGTACGAGCCGGACGGGGAGGTCCTGCACGGGGGCGTCGGGCTGATCGTCCCGGTACGGCAGCGGGGCGATGGCCGCGCCGCCGAGGCCCCCGAGGAGCCCGGCCCGGCCTCCGCCGCCGTGCTCAAGGTGTCCTTCCCGCACCCCGGCAATGTGCATGAGCCGGACGCGTTCGAGACGTGGGGCGGATGTGGGGCCGTACGGCTGTACCGGCGGGACGACGCGCGGTTCGCGATGCTGCTGGAGCGGGTACGGACGTCGACGTTGGCGGAGTCGGCCGACGAGGACGAGATCGTGACCGTCGCCGCGCGGCTCAACCGGCGGCTGGCCGTACCCGCGCCACCCGGTCTGCCCCGGCTCCGGGACCGCGTCGACGGCTGGGCGGAGGAGCTTCGCACGGACGCCGCCGAGCTGACCCACACCCTGTCGCGCGACGCGGTCGACATGGCCCTGGCCACGCTGCGCGAGCTGGGGCACGACCAGCCGGAGACCGTCGTCCACGGCGACCTCCACGCCCGCAACATCCTGCGCGCCGACCGTGAACCCTGGCTGGCCGTCGACCCCAAGGGCTACGTCGGCGACCCGGCGTACGACGGCGGCACCCTGCTCAAGTCCCGGGCGCTCAGCCTCATCGAGGCGGACGACCTGCGCGAAGCCGTCCACCGGGTACTGGACCTCTTCGCCGAGTCCGCGGAACTCGACCCCGTACGCGTCCACCGCTGGGCCCAACTCCACGCCGTCCAGGCCGCCTTCCACGCCCGCCGCCACGGCTTCCGCGTCGCCCGCACGGGAGCGCGGCTCGACTGGATCACCGAGTTCGTGGACCACTTCGTGGGGCTCCTGACGGAAGGGCCCCGGATGCGCTGAGCCGTCACCCGGCTAAAACGAACGAACCTTCGCTCACGAGCACCTGACCCGGGCTAAACGAACGAACCTTCGTTCACCGCCGCCTCCCCCCGGTTAGCCGCCTCCCCCAGTTAGCCGCCTCCCCCGCTTAAACGAACGAACCTTCGCTCACCAGCTCCTCCCCCGGATACCGCACCCCGATCCGCTCCCGCACCGCGTCCAGGGTGCGCATCACGGCGAGCGTGCCGTCGAGGGGGACCAACGGGGACTCGGTCTCGCCGGCGCGGAGGGCCCGCATGACCTCCCTCGCCTCGTGGCGGAAGCTGTTGCGGGGCCCGTCGGCGGGGTCCGCGGCGAAGGATTCCGGGTCCCGGCCGGGGCGGTGGAGGACGAAGCGGTCGGCGGTGAAGAAGCCGTCCGGGATGTCGATACGGCCCTCGGAGCCGGTGATCGAGGCGGTGGTGCCGGTGTCACCGACGAGAGAGCAGTGCACCGCGGCGATGGCACCGCTCTCCCACGAGAGCAGTGCCCCCGTCTGGAGATCGATGCCCTCGTCCGAGAGCACCGCCCTCGCGGTGACGTCCGAGGGCTCCCCCAGCAGCAGCTGCGCGAGCGAGATCGGATACACACCGAGGTCGAGCAGCGCGCCCCCGCCCTGCGCCGGGTCCCGCAGCCGGTGCGACGGCGCGACGGGGCCCACGAACCCGAAGTCGGCCCGCACGCTGCGCACTTCGCCGATCGCGCCGTCCCGGACCAGCCCCGCGAGCCGCCGTACGACCGGGTTGCAGTACATCCACATGGCCTCCATCAGGAACCGTCCGCGCTCCTTCGCCAGAGCGACGAGTTCCTCGGCCTCCCGCACGTTCAGGGTGAACGGCTTCTCGCACAGCACATGCCGGCCGGCCTCCAGACACAGCCCGGCGGCGGCCCGGTGCGCCGAGTGCGGGGTGGCGACGTACACCACATCCACGTCCTCGTCCTCGGCGAGCGCCCGCCAGTCGCCGTACGCCCGGGGTATCCCGAACCGTTCCGCGAACCCCTTCGCCGACTCCTCGCCGCGCGAGGCCACGGCCACGACCTCGGCGTCCGGCAGATCGACGAGATCGGCGGTGAAGGCCGCGGCGATCCCCCCGGTCGCCAGAATTCCCCAACGCACGGGTCGTTCGTCGTTCGCCATGGCCATTCCGCTCCCGTTCCCGCTCTGCACGCCGTACGAGCTGAGAGCATAGGTTGCGGACTCGACGAAAAGGGAGGGGCACATGCCCGAGGGGCACATACCGGGCTCGGCACCGGCCGAGCGCGGTCACGGACACGTGCAACCGCCGCCCGGCGATCACACCCCCACCGACACCAGCCTCCGAGGGCCCCACCCCACCGGCGTCCGTCCCACCGGCGTCCACCCCACCGCCGCCCGCCGTGCCGGTCTCCTCGTCACCCTCCTCCTCGGCGGGCTCACCGCCACCCCGCCCCTCGC
Organism: Streptomyces sp. NPDC002643; assembly: GCF_053592555.1. Lineage (NCBI taxonomy): Bacteria > Bacillati > Actinomycetota > Actinomycetes > Kitasatosporales > Streptomycetaceae > Streptomyces > Streptomyces sp. NPDC002643. The sequence goes on along the minus strand of NZ_JBSFVY010000011.1, from coordinate 176,080 downwards.
GATGGACATGTACCTCCCGGCGCTGCCGGAGGTCACCGACTCGCTGCGCGCGCCCGCCACCACCGTGCAGCTCACCCTCACCGCCTGCCTCGCCGGTATGGCCCTCGGCCAGTTGCTGATCGGCCCGATGAGCGACCGCTGGGGACGTAGGCGCCCCCTGCTGCTCGGCCTCGCCGTCTACGTCGTCGCCACCGTGCTGTGCGCGCTCGCGCCCACCGTCGAGACGCTGATCGCGTTCCGGCTGGTGCAGGGCCTCGCGGGCTCGGCCGGGATCGTGATCGCGCGGGCAGTCGTCCGCGACCTGTACGACGGCGAGGCGATGGCCCGTTTCTTCTCGACGCTGATGCTGGTCTCGGGGGTGGCCCCGATCGTCGCGCCGCTGATCGGCGGTCAGATCCTGCGGGTCACGGACTGGCGGGGCGTGTTCGTCGTGCTGACCGTGATCGGGGTCGCGCTGATGGCGGTGGTCTGGGCGAAGCTCCCCGACACGCTCGCCCCAGCCGACCGCCACGGCGGCGGCATCGGCGAGACGTTGCACGCGATGCGCGGACTGCTGACCGACCGGATCTTCATGGGGTACGTACTCGCGGGCGGGTTCGCCTTCGCCGCGCTGTTCGCGTACATCAGCGCCTCCCCGTTCGTGATCCAGGAGATCTACGGCGCCTCCCCGCAGACGTACAGCCTGCTCTTCGGCGTCAACTCGGTGGGCCTCGTCCTCATGGGCCAGATCAACGGCAGGGTGCTGGTGGGCCGGGTGAGCCTGGACAAGGTGTTCGCGGTGGGCCTCGTCATCGTCGCCGTGTCCGCGACCGCGCTGCTGCTGATGACGCTGGGCGTCTTCGGCGAGGTGGGTCTCGGACCGATGGCGGCGGCCCTGTTCGTACTGATGTCCGCGATGGGCATCACCCTGCCCAACACCCAGGCACTCGCCCTGATGCGAGTACGTCACGCGGCGGGCTCGGCGTCGGCCCTGCTGGGCACGTCGTCCTTCCTGATCGGCGCGATCGCGTCACCACTGGTCGGCGTCGCGGGAGAGGACACCGCCGTCCCGATGGCCGTCGTCCAAGTCACCGCGACACTCGTCGCCGCGGCCTGCTTCCTCGCCCTGTGCCGCCCCTGGAACAGACGTACGACACCGGAGGGCGTCGAAAGCTGAACCCCGCTGTCCGTACGGCGGCTGCCGCGCCCCGATGGTCGCGGGCGCGGGCAGCCACCGCCTCCCCCTCACACCTGTGTGAGCCCCGGCTTCCCCGCCTCCAGCGCGAAGGCGCCCACCGTCGTGATTCCGGCACCCTGGGTCGTCACATACGGGACGGCGCGGAATTCGGCGCGGGCCTGTTTGCGGCCGAGGGCGACCGCCACATAGCCACGGCGGCCCTGGTAGAAGCGCATATGGGGGTTGGCGGTCGTGTAGGTGGACCAGTTCGTGGGGCGGTCCGTGCCGTCGCCGCCGCTGCTGATGGAGGTGGCGACCAGTTCCGTGCCGACCGTGCGGGACGAGGGGTCGTCGAAGTCCTGTTTGAGGTCGTAGGCGTAGGCGTTGTGGACGTCGCCGGTGAGGATCATCAGGTTCTCGATGCCGGCGGCGTCGGCGCCGGCGAGGACGCGGTCGCGGGAGGCGGAGTAGCCGTCCCAGGAGTCCATGGAGAGCTTGTAGTCGGCGGTCGTGGCGTTGCGGCGCTGGGCGAAGGTGACCTGCTGGGGGACAACGTTCCACACGGCGTCGGACTTGGCCCAGCCGTCGAGCAGCCAGCGTTCCTGCGCGGCGCCCGTCATCGTGCGGGACGGGTCGGCGGACTCGGCGGTCGGGCGCTGCCAGCCGTCGCCGTTCGCCTGGTCGGAGCGGTACTGGCGGGTGTCGAGTATGTCGAACTGGGCGAGGCGGCCCCACTGGAAGCGGCGGTAGAGCTTCATGTCGGGACCGCTCGGTTTCTGCGGGGTGCGCAGCGGCTGGTTCTCCCAGTACGCGCGGTACGCGGCGGCCCGGCGCAGCAGGAACTCCTCCGGGGGTACGTCGTTCTCGGGGATGCCGTCGGCGTAGTTGTTCTCCGTCTCGTGGTCGTCCCAGGTGACGACGAAGGGGTGCGCGGCGTGGGCGGCGCGCAGATCGGGGTCCGACTTGTAGAGGGCGTACCGCAGTCGGTAGTCCTCCAGGGTGGTCGTCTCACGGTTGAAGAGGTCGGGCAGGACGCGGTCGGTGTACGCGCGTCTGCCGCCGGCGGAGTTCACGGCGTACTCGTAGAGGTAGTCCCCGAGATGGAAGACGACATCGACGTCCTCCTCCGCCAGGTGCTTGTACGCGGTCCAGTAGCCGTCGTGGTACGCCTGGCAGGAGACGGCGGCGAAGGAGATCCCGGTGTTGGTGCCGAGGTGGCCTCGGCCGGGGGCGGTGCGGGTGCGGCCGGTCTCGCTTATCCAGGTCCCGGTGCGGAAGCGGTAGTAGTACTCGCGGCCGGGGTCGAGATAGCCGACCTCGACGTGGACGGTGTGGTGGAACTCGGGGTGGGCGGTGGCGGAGCCGCGTCTGACGATCCGTCGGAAGTTCGCGTCGTGGGCCAGTTCCCAGCGGACGGTGACGCGCTGGGCGGGCAGTCCGCCGTCGGGCTGGTACGGGGCCGGGGCGAGCCGGGTCCACAGCAGTACGGAGGCGGGCAGCGGGTCACCGGAGGCCACGCCCAGGGTGAAGGGGTTCTCGGTGATGGCGGCGGCGGACAGCTGGGCGGCGGCCGCGGTGCCGGCGGCCGGGAGGTTCGTCGCGAACGCGAGCGCGGCGGCGGCACCGGTGACGGTGAGGAAGCGGCGGCGGTCGAAGTGGCGTGCGGCGGCGCGGAGTTCGGGCGAGTGCGACGGACGGGACGGCGTCGACCTATGGGCTGCGAGTGTCATCTGGCCCTCTCCTGGCGGTAGTTGTCCTTGGCATTGGAGTGGCCAGGTTCGACGATCTTGTGTCACCCGCACAACGGGCGGGTGGCGGACTGATGAGTTCCGCATGGCGTGGCCGAGGGTCGGGGGCCCTCCCTCACGCCTTACGCTGCGGGCCCATGAGGACCAAGCAAACGAAGATCGCGATCGTGACGGGTGCGGGCTCCGGCATCGGCCGTGCCGTGGCCGTCGAGTTGCTGCGCGGCGGCTGGTCGGTGGCGCTCGCGGGACGCCGGGAGGACAAGCTCGCCGAGACCGCGGTCGAGGCCGGGACCGGGGTCCGGGACGCTCCGTGCGTCCCCACCGACGTCTCACGCCCCGAGGACGTCGACGCCCTGTTCGAGGCCGTGCGCGAGCGGTTCGGGCGGCTGGATCTGCTGTTCAACAACGCGGGGACGTTCGGGCCGGGCGGGGTGCCGGTCGAGGAGTTGCCGTACGAGGCCTGGCGTCATGTCGTGGACGTCAACCTCAACGGGGCGTTCCTGTGCGCGCAGGCGGCGTACCGGCAGATGAAGGAGCAGGACCCGAGGGGCGGCCGGATCATCAACAACGGCTCGATCTCGGCGCACACACCCCGCCCGCACTCCGTCGCCTACACCGCCACCAAGCACGCGATGACGGGCCTGACGAAGTCGCTGTCGCTGGACGGGCGGCCGTACGGGATCGCGGTCGGTCAGATCGACATCGGCAACGCGGCGACGGAGATGACCGAGCGGATGCGGAAGGGCGTTCTCCAGGCCAATGGGGAACTCATGCCCGAGCCCGTGATGGATGTGGCCGATGTGGCGCGCACGGTCCGGTACATGGCGGAGCTGCCCCTGGAGGCGAACATGCAGTTCGCGACGGTCATGGCGACGACGATGCCGTACGTGGGCCGGGGCTGAGCCACCCCGCGAGCGGCACGGGGAGCGGGGCCGACCCACCCGCCACCGGCGGCGGCGACGTTCGTCCACGACTCAACTTGCACAAACGGAGGCTGTTACTCCGGTCCATTCGGGCACGTGAACGGCATATGCTCAACACCTCCTCCACAAGAGCTTCACACTTGGGGGAGGCGGCTCCACCGACCACACCGAGGGGGGAGGTGGCGGCCGTTCCGTGTTCCGGATGGGGGCGGACCTCGCGTGGGACCGCGAGGTAAGCACCGGGACATGGAACGGCCGCCCGCCGTACCGCTCTTCTCCGGGTGGTATTCCAGCGGCTTTTCCTGGGAATGGGCCCGCAGCAGCCTAGGAATTCGCTGTCTTATCGAAATCTGATGTCGGGCCCCTCTTTCTCAGGCTTCACACATTTCTTATTCACGCCAGGCCAACAGTTCCTCCCTACTTTGTGGCCGCGCCCACAGCGGGCGCCAAGAACCTTCGAGGAACGGGATGTTTGGCATCTATCTCAAGCGTGAGCTGGGCCGGCGCAAGAAGGCGGCTCTGGTGATCGCCCTGGGTCTGGCGCTCGGAATCGCGCTCGTCATCACCGTCAACTCGGTCTCGGCGGGGATGCGGCAGGCGCAGGACAAGGTCCTCCAGTCGCTCTACGGTCTGGGCACCGACATGACGGTCACCAAGGCTAGAGAGGCCCCCTCCGAGGGCGAGGACGGTGAGCAGCAGGGCGGGCCCCGGTTCGAGTTCGACGCCACGGCCAACGGCGACGGCGAGGAGCAGAGTTCGGACCGGGTGATGACCCAGGGCGGACAGACCCTGAAGTCCTCGCTGGTCACCAAGGTCGCCAAGCAGGACGGGGTCGCCGAGGCCGTGGGCGCCCTCAGCCTCAACGTCATCAAGGTCGACGGCTCCTTCACCCAGGGTGAGGCCCGGACCGACGACACCTCCTCCACCCAGCAGCAGGGCCAGGGCGGTCCCGGTGGCGGCCAGGGCGGCACCACCGGCGGCCAGTCGCAGCCCCGTGTCGAGGGCGGCGGCGCCTCCTTCGGCGTCAACAACTACTCCGTCGCCGGTGTCGACGTCACCCACCAGGACCTCGGCCCCCTCGCCACCTCGAAGATCACCAAGGGCAGCACGTTCACCGCGTCCCAGACCAACGCCAAGGTCGCGGTGCTCAGCACGTCGTACGCCAAGGAGAACGAGTACACCGTCGGCGAGAAGATCAAGATCTCCGGCACCAAGTACACGATCATCGGGATCGCCACCCCCGACAGCGGCGAGTCGACCACCGACGTCTATCTGCCGCTGAAGCAGGCCCAGACCCTCGCCGACTCCGCGAACACCGTCACCACGATCTACGTCAAGGCCACCGACTCCCAGCAGATCGACGCCGTGAAGTCGACGATCCAGAAGAACATCTCGGGGACGACGGTCACCACGTCCGCCGATCTCGCCGAGACCGTCTCCGGCTCCCTGACCACCGCCTCGAACCTCGCCACCAGCGTCGGCAAGTGGCTGTCCATCGCCGTGCTCGCCGCCGCGTTCCTGGTGGCCGCGCTGCTCACCTCCTCCGCCGTGTCCCGCCGGGTGCGCGAGTTCGGCACGCTGAAGGCGCTGGGCTGGCCGAGCCGCCGGGTGACCCGGCAGGTCGTCGGCGAGTCCATCGTCAACGGGCTGCTCGGCGGCGTCCTCGGTATCGCCCTCGGCCTCGCCGCCGCCTACACGGTGACCGCGATCAGCCCGACCCTCCAGGCCGAGCTGGGCAGCACCGGCGGCGGCATGGGCGGCGGTCCCGGCGGGGGCGGCCCGGGCGGCGGTGGCGCCCCCGGCCAGCAGACCTCCAACGCCCTGGAGATCGCGCTCTCCGCGCCCGTCTCCCTGTCCACCATCGCGCTCGCGGCGGGCCTCGCCATCGCCGGCGGACTGATCGCCGGGGCCATGGGCGGCTGGCGGGCCTCCCGGATGCGCCCGGCGGACGCCCTGCGCAGCGTGTCGTAACCGGCCCAGCCCCTCAACTCACCCAAGGACCAACCCATGTACAAGCTCAGCGGCGTCACCAAGCGCTACTCGCGGGGCAAGGAGACGGTCGAGGCGCTGCGCGGCATCGACCTCGTCATCGAGGACGGCGACCAGCTCGTCATCCAGGGCCCCACCGGTGGCGGCAAGTCCACCCTGCTCCAGATGATCGGCGGGCTGGACCGCCCCTCCTCCGGCAGCGTCGAGCTGGACGGCGTCGACCTCGCCTCCATCAGCGAGGCCAAGCTGACCCGGCTGCGCGCCGAAAAAATCGGGATCATTTTCCAATCCTTCAACCTCATCCCGACGCTCACCGCCCAGGAGAACGTCGAGACCGCGCTCGTCCCGCTCGGCGTCAAGGCGAACGAACGGCGCGAGCGGGCCGCCGAGGCACTGCGCTCGGTGGGCCTCGGCGAACGTCTCGGGCATGCCCCGTCCGAGCTGTCCGGCGGCCAGCAGCAGCGGGTGGCGATCGCCCGCGCCCTGGTCAAGGAGCCGAAGGTACTCCTCGCCGACGAGCCCACCGGCAACCTCGACGAGGGCACCCGCGACGAGATCATGGCCCTGCTGGAGGGCCTGTGGCGGGACCAGGGCCTCACGTTCGTCCTGGTCACCCATGACTCGTCGATCGCCAGGCGCGCGCCCCGCCTCGCCACCATCAAGGCGGGGCAGCTCACACTGACGGAACAGGAGCAGTACGCCTCCTGACGCGCCGTCCGAAGAGCGCTGTTCCGGTGCTACGGGCCGCTCACCGCCTCCGGAATCAGGCGTACGGGCCGCTCACCGTCCCAGGATTCGGTCGATCTCGGCCAACTGGGGCTCGGTGAGCGGCCCCTTCGCGAGGGCGCCGGCGTTCTCCTCGGCCTGGGCGACCGTGCGGAAGCCGGGGATGGGGACCGTACGGGGGCTGCGGGCCCAGATCCAGGCGAGGGCGCCCTGGGCGAGGGTGCGGCCCTCGCTGGTGAGGATCTCGCGCAGCGCCTCGACGCGGGCCAGCCACTCGGGGTCGGGACCGCCTTGCGGGGTGAAGCCGGGCAGCCACTCGGGCGGGGTGTTGCGGACGTCCCCGGCCTCCAGGGCGCGTCCGGCGGAGTGCTTGCCGGTGAGCAGACCCATGGCGAGCGGGCTGCGGTTGATGCTGGCGAGGTCCGACTCCTCGCAGAGCGCGAGCAGTTCGGGCGCGTCCTGGAGGATGTTCAGCCGGTGCTGTACGGCCGTGCAATGCGGGCCCTTCGCGAACACGGCGGCACGCTCGGGGTCGTCGGTGCTCCACGCGTACGAGCGGATCAGGCCCTCCTGGACGAACTCCTCGCAGAGGTCCCGGAGTCGGTCCGCCTGCTCGGGGTCGCCCTCGGAGAGGTGGAACTGGTACAGGTCGATGTAGTCGGTGCCGAGGCGCTCCAGGGAGGCGGTGAGGGCGCGGCGGGCGTGGTCCACGGAGTCGTCCTGCCCCGTGGAGAGACGGGCGGTCTCGTCGAAGAGGTTGCCCCACTTGGTGGCCACGACAACGTCCGCGCGGCGCTTGCCGAGGGCGCGGCCGAGGACGCGTTCGCTGTGGCCGGTGCCGTAGGTGTCGGCGGTGTCGAAGAAGGTGACGCCGAGGTCGAGGGCCCGGTGGATCGCCCGTACCGACTCCTCGTCATCGACCTTGCCCCAGCCGAGCGGCTGCCCGTCGGGGGTCGCCCACTCACCGCCGATGGCCCAGCACCCGAAGCCGAGGGCACTGACCTGGATATCACTGCGGCCGAGCCGCCTGGTGTAGGTGTTCGTCTCCATGCCCGAGACGTTAGAAGTTGAAGCCCACTCCAAGGCAAGCCCTGCGGGGAGGGTGGGGGCGGGTGGGGGATGGGGTCCGAGTCGGGCGGAGGGCGGGGTCCGGTTCCGCCGGGTGCCGAGGTCGGGGTCGGCCGGGGGTCACAGTCCAGTACAGGCCGAGAGTCGCCGTCGCCCCCGACCGGGGGACGCGGTCCGGTTCGGCCAGGGGGCACGGTCATCCCCGACCGGGGGTCGGGGCCGTGCCCGGCCAGGGGCCGGGGGTCGGGTTCGGCCAGGGGCCGCGCTCATGCCCGGCAGGGCATCGCGATCACGCCCGGCGGGCGCCGCGATCACGCCCGCCAGGGCGCCATGGTCACGCCCGCCAGGGCGTCGTGATCCCGCCCGCCGGGGCGTCGTGGTCGCGCCCGCCGGGGCGTCGCAGTCCCGCCCGCCAACGCGCCGTAGTCACGCCTGGCCGGTCTCGAAGTGGGAGATCTTGCCGTCGTCCGTTACCTGGAAGCGCCAGGCGGTTCGCATCTCGCCCCAGGTGTCGTTGCGGTAGTCGGCGACGAGGGCGCGGCCGCCGTCGGACTCGTGCTGGACCTCGATATGGCCGTGGGAGGAGAAGATCTCCCGGTCGGCCCACTGGGCGAGGTTCCGGTCGGAGCCGTCGTCCGCCATCGTCGCGTCGTCGGTGAAGAGCGTCATGAAGGCGTCCTCGTCGTTCGCGTTCACCGCGTTGACGAAGGCCCGGACGGCCGGGTCACGGAGTTTCGCTGGTGCGATCGTCATGCCGGTCACACTCACACCGTTCGCGGGGGCCCGCCACCGGAGGCGTACCCCCGGACCGGCTCCCCGTCCGACGCCACCCGAACGGCGGCGCGGGCGGGTCGGACGGGTGTGAAGGTGCGACGGTGGATACGCGGGAGGGGAGGCGGGAGGGGAGTTCGTACGGCCTGTTCTCTCTCCGGACCTGATCCTCGTCCTCTGCCTGTACGGGAGTTCGCGATGACCGTTTTCGACCGACGTGATCTGGGGCTGCTGTTGCTCCGCCTGGGCGCGGGCGGGGTTTTGTTCGCGCACGGGACGCAGAAGCTGTTCGGCTGGTTCGGCGGGGGTGGGATCGAGGGGACCGGGAAGTTCATGGAGTCCGTCGGGTACACCCCCGGCAGGGCGAGCGCCGTCGCGTCCGGGCTGGCCGAGACCGGCGGCGGCACCCTGCTCGCCCTCGGCCTCGCGACCCCCGCGGCCGGTGCCACCGCCGCCGGTGGCATGGCGGGCGCGGCGGCGGTGCACGCGCCCAACGGCTTCTTCAACGCCGAGGGCGGCTACGAGTACGCGGCGACCCTGGGCCTCGCCGCCGCGGGCCTCGCGATCAGCGGCCCCGGCCGGCTCTCCCTCGACCACGCCCTGCGTCATGTCGTCGACCGGGGCTGGATGGTGCCGGTGGCGCTCGCCGGCACGGCCGCGGGGACGGCGCTGGTCGTGGGCGCGCGGAACCAGCGGGTGCGGCGGCAGAAGGAGGGGACGCAGGAACCGTTGTTCGAGGAGTGACCGTTCGACGTTCGGCCGTATGACCGGTACGGGCGTGACAGGCTGCGGGCATGAGTGATCAGCCCGCTGACCGCACGGCCTCCCCAGCGTCCCCAGCGTCCCCGGCCTCCCCAGTCGCATCCTCCGCTTCCCCGGCCGCCCCGGCCGCACCCTCCGCCTCCCCGGCCGCTTCGGCCGCCCCGGCCGCACCCTCCGCCTCCACGACCAGCGCCGCCCCCGAGCCCGCCGACGCCGTCGACTCCCCCGACGATCTGTGGCGTTCCATCTCCCTCCTGCACGCGTGGGTGGAGTCGAACCGCCTCCATGACGGCCGCGAACCGCTGCTCCTGGGGCTGCTGAAACTCCAGGAGGAGGTCGGCGAGGTCGCCCAGGCCGTGATCGGCGCGACCGGGTCCAACCCGCGCAAGGGCACGACCCACACCTGGGACGACGTACAGGCGGAGCTGTGCGATGTCGTGATCACCGCGCTGATCGCCCTGCGGATGCTCACCCCGGACGCCCAGGCGGTCTTCACGGCCCATCTGGCGAAGGTCGAACGCCGCTCACTGGAGTCGCGCCATGGCTGACAACGCGTTCTGGATCGCCTCCCTCACCGCCGGAACCGCCGTGCTGGCCAGCTGGGTGACAAGCCGGGGAACCGCGCGGGCGGCCCGTATCCAGTCGGGCACGACGGTGGACGCCCAGCGCGTGGAACGGCTGCGGGAGGCCCGCCGCCGTGCGTACGCGGACTTCATCGAGCAGGCGCAGCGGCTCAGCGATGTGCACTGGAAGGTGTCCGACGTGATCCGGGCCGCCGAGGGCGGCACACTCGGTCCCGAACAGATAGCGGAGCTACGGGAGTTGCGGGACCGGCAGCGCGACGAGTACGCCACGCTGCGGCACCGCACCTGGATCGTGTCGCTGGAGGGCCCGGACGAGGTCGCCGATCTCGCCAACACCGCACGGCGGTCGACGAGCCCCTTCCACAAGGCCATCGAGGCGATGATCGCCGGCGACACGGAGGCGATGGCCCGCTTCGACGCCTGCTACTCCCCGTTCTGGAAGGCCCTGAAGGACTTCATCAAGGGGGCCCGCGAGACGCTGCACGCCATGTGAGCGCGAACAAGACCGCCGCCCTCCCCGTGAGGGCCTACGCTGCGACCGACCAGTGGGGCCCCACGGAGGAGGCGGTCATGAAGGTGCATCACCTCAACTGCGGCACGATGCTCGCGCCCGGCGCCGGGCGGATCGTCTGCCATGTGCTGCTGATCGAGACCGACCGCGGGGAACTCGTCCTCGTGGACTCGGGGTTCGGGCTGGACGACATCGCGGAACCCGGACGGCGGCTCGGCCCGAGCCGGCGGCTGATCCGCCCGGTCCTCGACCGTGAGGAGACCGCCGCCCGGCAGATCGAGCGGCTGGGGTTCGCCCGCGACGACGTACGCCACATCGTGGTCACCCACTTCGACTTCGACCACATCGGCGGACTCTCCGACTTCCCCCGGGCCCAGGTGCACCTGACCTCCGCCGAGCTGCTGGGCGCGGTCACCTCCCCCTCCGCCCGGGAACGCTTCCGCTACCGCTCCGCCCAGTGGGCCCACGGCCCACAGCTTGTCGAGCACGGCCCCGGCGGGGAGTCGTGGCGCGGCTTCGCGGCGGCCAGGGAGCTGGACGCCGTCGCCCCCGGACTCGTCCTCGTACCGCTCCCCGGCCACACCCGGGGCCACGCCTGTGTCGCCGTCGACTCGGGCGACCGCTGGGTCCTCCACACCGGCGACGCCTTCTTCCACCGCAGCGCCCTGGGCGACCCCACCCCCGCCCCCACCGCCCTGCGCCTGATGGAACGGTTCGTGGCCTACGACCTGAAGCGGGTCCGGGCCAACCACGCCCGCCTCGCCGAACTCCACGACCGCGCCGACGCCGACCTGGTGATCGTCAACGCGCACGACCCGGTGCTGTACGAGCGCGTGCGGGCCGCCGCCGGGTAGGCCCCGGAACCCGCCGAGCAGGCCCCGGCACCCGGGCGGGCGGCCCGGATTACTCCGTACGAGGGTGATCGCGCGCCCGGTGCGGCGGCAGGGCACGTCGATCGCCGCCTCACTCAAGAAGATCGGGCGGTGACCCCACGCACCCTCACCTCCACCGCCTCCGCCCTCCTCCTGGCCGGAGCGCTGACGTTGACGACCGCCTGTTCCCTCGACCCCACGGTGCCGCGGTCGGCGCCGGCCCTCGGCGGTCCGCCCGCCAAGGCCGCCGCCGGTACGACCATCGACCCGGCGACGATCGAGGGCCTGGACATCGTCAACGACAGCGGCAACGGCCGCTTCTGCCCCTGGGCGACGAGCTACCCGGACGTACCCGGCGCCCCGGCCCTGACCGCGGCCATGGAGAAGGACGTCGACAAGCGCCTCGCTGACTTCCTCGGCGCGGCGACCGACGACACCACCCGCGCGACGAACTGCGACGACTCCGACCGTTCCGGCGCCCCGGCGACCCGGGAGCTGAACATCGGCTTCGCCGTCCTCGTGGCCTCCGGCGACGTGGTCGGCGTACGGCTGTCGAGCCGGGATCAGAAGGGGCCGTCGGCCAAGACGTACTGGTACGACGGCGCCGGCAAGGCGTACCGTGCGGCGCCGGAACTGATCGAGCGCCGCCACCGTGCCGCCCTCGTCTCGGCGCTGCCGAGGAGACTCCCGCTGGACGACATCGCGTTCACCCCCGACGGCGGTCTCCGGGTCGCCGGTGACGTGATCCTCGACAAGGCGAAAGTCACCCCGTGGCTGTCGGAGTTCGGCAGACGGGCCCGGTCGGAGGCCGTCGATCCGAGCCCCGCCCTCGACCTGGCCGCGACGGGCTCCCCCACCCCGACCGTGCCCGCCCTCGACGCCCCGGGCAAGGACACCACCGACTGTTCGCGGGTCAAGTGCGTGGCGCTGACCTTCGACGACGGGCCCGCCGTACCGGAGAGCACCGAGTTGCTCGACCATCTCGCCGAGTACGGGGCGCGGGCCACGTTCTTCGTCGTCGGGCAGAACGCCGCCGTGCATCGCGCGGTCGTCCGGGCGCAGTCCCGGGCCGGGCACGAGATCGGCAACCACTCCTGGAACCACCAGCGGCTGACGAGGCTGACGACGGAGGAGGCCCGCTCCCAACTGGTCCGGACCAGCGACGAGATCAGAGCGGCGACGGGTGCGGAGCCGACCCTGTTCCGTCCGCCGTACGGGTCGATCAACGAGCGGGTACGGAATGCCGCCCGGCCGCTGCCGTCCGTCCTGTGGGATGTGGACTCCCGGGACTGGGAGGACCGTGACGCCGACCGGGTGGCCCAGCGGGTGATCGCCGAGACCGACCCCGGCGAGATCATCCTGCTCCACGACATCCACCCGACGACGGTGGCCGCCGTCCCCCAGATCCTGCACACCCTGGAGGCCGGCGGCTACCACTTCGTGACGGTCGGCCATCTGCGCGCCACCCCGAACCTCCGGAGGTGATGCACCTCTTGGGGTGATCGGCCTCTCGGGGTGATCCGACTCTTGGGGTGACGCGCAGGCGGCCTATCCGTCCATGACGCTCTACTCCTTCTACTCCTCCTACTCCTTGTAGAAGGTGGCGTCCTGCCGGTCGAGGTCGGTGCTGACCGGCTGGGTGTACATCAGGTTGTTGTAGTGGCGGATATAGCGGCCGGGGAAGTTGTACGACTCGTACGACACTCCGGCCGCGGAGTCGGCGAGGCCGGACCGCTGGAAGAAGGAGGCGTCGTTGTCGAACAGCGCGGTGCCGTCGTCCTTCTCCACCCACACCTCGAAGTTCTTGTGGCGGAGGTAGTAGCCGGGGAAGTTCGCGGACTCCAGGGAGACCGTGCCGTTGCCGGCGAGCCCGGTGACGACGCGGAACTGGGAGTCGGCGAGGTTGGTGACGTCCGCCTCCAGCTTGGCCCGGTACTCCCAGTGGCGGATGAACTTGCCGGGGAAGTTGTACGAGGAGAGCCGGACCGGGGTCGCGCCGTCGGCGACGGGGATGCCGAAGTTGGGGGTGCCGTCGGCGTTCCAGTACAGCTTCTGGTAGCGGGTGCGGCGGTTGGGGTCGTTGAGCGGGTCGCCGCTGATGTCCTTGTAGTCGCGGTCGTGGTAGACGAGGATGTCGGACTTCCCGTCCTCGGAGACCGTGAAGGTGTTGTGGCCGGGGCCGTACTGGCCGGTGGCGTCGTTGCTCTTGAAGACCGGCGTCGACGTCTTCGCCCAGGAGGCCGGGTTCATCAGGTCGGCGGTGGAGTCGGCGGTCAGCAGGCCGAGGCAGTAGTTGGCGTCGGTGGCGCTGGCCGAGAAGGTCATGAAGACCTTGCCGTTCTTCTGGATGACGGCCGGGCCCTCGTTGACGCGGTGGCCGACGGTCTCCCAGGAGTACTCGGGCTTGGAGATCATCACCGGGCTGCCGCTGATGGTCCAGGGGTTGGACATCTTCGCCAGGTACAGATTGGTGCCGGTGCCGACCGCCGGGTCGTTCTGGGCCCAGCTGAGGTAGCGGGTGCCGTTGTGGGTGAAGGTGGTGGCGTCCAGCGAGAAGGTGTCCAGCGGCAGGGATATCCGGCCCTTCTCGGTCCAGGTGCCGGTGATCGGGTTGGCGGCGCTGGTCTCCAGGACGTACGGGCGGATCTTCCAGATGTCGTCGGCGTCACCGGCCGCGAAGTAGACGTACCACTTGCCGTCGATGAAGTGGATCTCCGGGGCCCAGATGTGGGCGCCCATCGTGCCGCTGGCGTGCTTGGTCCAGATGGTGGTCTCCGTGGCCGTGGACAGGCCCTGGAGGGTGGTGGCCCGCCGCATCACGATCTTGTCGTACGCGGGGACGGTGGCGGTGAAGTAGTAGTAGCCGTCGGTGTGTTTGAAGATGTGCGGGTCGGCGCGCTGCAGGGCGATCGGGTTGGTGAAGGTGACGGCCGGGGAGGCGGGGGCCGCGGCCTGGGCGGGGGTGGTCACGGTGGTGAGTACGGCGAACGCGGCCGCCGCGGCCACCAGGACGCGTCTGGCGAGACGTCTCATGGGTGTTCTCTCCTGGTCTCCTGGTTGAGGCGGTCGTGGTTCAGGCGGTGGTGGGGACGAGCCGCCACTGCTGGCAGTTGTTGTTGAGCCAGGACCACTGGCGTACGTCGGTGCCGTTGGCGGTGCCGCAGTCGGCGACGTCCATGACCTTGCCGGTGGAGGCGTTGACGATCCGGACGTAGTCGCCGCCGAGGTAGACCATGCGGAACTTCTGGCAGTTGTTGTTCAGCCAGGACCACTGCCGGATGTCGGTGCCGTCGGCGGCGCTGCAGTCGGCGACGTCGGCGACCTTGCCGGTGGCGACGTTGACGAGGCGGCTGGTGTCGTCGGCGCGGTCCTCGATGCGCCACTTCTGGTTGGCGCCGCCGTTGCAGGTCCACTGGAAGATGTTGGTGCCGTCGGCGGTGTTGCCACCGTTGACGTCGAGGCACTTGCCGCTGTTGCGGTTGACGATGGTGTACGCGGTCGGGGTCGTCGCGGTCTCACCGGAGGGGCCGGCGAGGGTGGTGCCGAGGGCGACCGGGGTGCCGAAGTTCGGAGTGCCGTCCGCGTTCCAGGTGAACTTCTGCGCCCGGGTCGTACGGCCGTTGTCGCAGCCGTCGCTCGCGGAGTCGTTGGCGTGGTAGACGATCCAGTTCTCGGTGCCGTCGGGCGAGGTGAAGAACCCGTTGTGGCCGGGCGCGTACACGCTGTTGGCGTCGCTGCGCTGGAAGACGGGGGTCTGCTTCTTCGTCCAGGAGGAGGCGAGCAGCGGGTCGGAGCCGGTCAGCTCCAGCTGGCCGAGCTTGTAGTCGGGGCCCCAGCAGGCGCTCGCCGAGTAGATCAGGAACGTACGCCCGTCCTTGTAGAGCGGCTCGGGCCCCTCGTTGACCTGCCCGCTCTGCGTCTCCCAGCTGAGCGTCGGGCTGGAGATGACGGTGAAGGTGGTGGAGGCGAGGGTGTACGGGTTGCTGAGCGGCGCGATGACGAGGCTCTGCGGGCTGCCGCCGGCCGAACCGCTGCCCACCAGGTACAGCTTGTCGTTGTGCTTGAGCACGCTGGCGTCGATGAGCCAGCCGTTGGGGTTGAGGTTGGAGCCGCTGAGGGTGTTCTTGTAGGTGTACGGCCCCATCGGGTCCGACCCGGCGCTCTCCAGTACATGGGTGCGCTGGTCGTCGCAGCAGGCGGAGGAACGCGGCCCGGCGGAGTAGTACAGGTACCACTTGCCGTCGAAGAAGTGGATCTCCGGCGCCCACATGTTCCAGTTGCGGGTGGAGGTGCTGTCCGACCACACCTGCACGCTGGGCGCGGTGCTCAGCCCGGCCAGCGTGGGCGACTTCCGCATGGTCAGCTCACCGGTGAACGAGGTGGTCACCAGGTAGTAGTTGCCGTTGTAGTACTCCAGCCAGGGGTCGGCGCCCTTCTCGGACTTGACCGGGTTGGTGTACGGCTTGCCGTCGGCGGCGACGGCGGACGGCGAGCTGGTGACGGTCTGCACGGAGAGCAGTGACGCGACCAGGGCCAGCAGCGCGGCCCCGAGCGTCAGCCAGTGACGGGGAGTCGACCGGCGTCTGGTCGTCCACCGGCGTGGGGCGGGGGTGGGGATCACGGCAAGTCCCTTCCGGGAGCGGCTCGGACGGACAGAAATGTTCGAAATTGCGAACGCTGTACGGAACTTCGGCCAGAAGGTAAGGGTGGGGTGGGAGTGACGTCAATGGATGCGACACGTTTTGTGCGGCGGATTGCCGTCGGGTTTCAGATACGTGACCCGACATTTGGGGCGGACGTCGGCCATGGGACCCGGCGCCGGGGGGCGGATTCCGGCCAGGCGGCCTGGCGTTCGGGGTGTTCGCGGACCCGAAGAATCCGCTCGGGTTCCGTATCGGAGCCGGTGCCAGGACCCCGTCTCAGGGTCAGGGGCCCGTGCAACGGCCGGTGGTGCCGCCTTCCCCGTCCGGTTCGCACATCAGCGGCTGATGCGCGGAGTCATGGCTGAGGTAGCGGCCCATGCAGGACCCCTTGGTGGTGCGCCCGAGCGTCGCGCAGTACTCGATCGCGGCGGTACCGCTGTCGAACGACCGGGGCACATAGATCACCCAGTAACCCGAGCCCATGGACTGGAAGTTGCTGCTGAGCAGCACCTGCGCGTCGGGCACCTGCGCCCGCGCGGCCTCAAGGTGCTGATCCCGCTGCGCGGTCCCCGAGTCGGCCCAGGTCTGGTCGAGTTTGACGATCCAACTGCCGGAGAAGCTCTCCGGGCTGATCGCGGCGGGCGAGGCGGCGGCATCGTCGTCGTCCTCCGTGCCACCGGCGGAGGTCTCCTCCGAGGCGGCACCGCCGTCGGCAGCCGTGCCCTGCCCCCGGGAGTCCTTGCCGCTCCCCTTCGAACCCTGGGAATCCCCTGAGTCCTCGGAGTCGGCACCGGTTGCCTCGTCCGCCCCGTCCTCGGCCTCGTCCTCGGCGCCGGGGCTCTGCTGGGCGCCGGTGCCGCTCGCCGACGGCCCCGTGGCGGTCGCGGTGACCGTCGCGGTGGCCACGGCCCCGTCGGGCGACGAGGCGGCGGTGTCGGTGGAGGACATCAGCCCCCGGTACGAGGCCGCCGCGACCACGGCCACGGCGACGACGGAGGCGGCGGCCATGACCGGTACGCGCGAGCGCCGGGAGTCACGTCGGGGGGACGTGTCGGAGGGGTCGGGGAGCGGCCGGGTGGAGGGACGGGAGGAGGGCGGAACGCCCGCTTCAGTCGCGTCGCGGTTACCGCACATGTCACGGGTGTCACGGGTGTCACGGGTATCGCGCCCCACACCTGAGACGAGCGACGACGACGCCCCCGCTCTCCTCGTACCACCACTCGCATCACCCCTCGTGCCACCGCCGGAGGCCACGTCGGCGAGCAGGGAATCCAACTCGGCGGGGTCCGGGCGGGCGTCCGGGTCCGTGACGAGGAGGCGGGACAGGACCGGGGCGAGGGGGCCCGCCTGGGCCGGGGGCGGTACCGGCTGGTCGAGTACGGCGGCGAGGGTGGCGAGACTGGTGCCGCGCCGCATGGGGCTGGTGCCCTCGACCGAGACGTACAGGGTCATGCCGAGGGACCAGAGATCGGCGGCCGGGGCGTCGTCGGCCCCCCGGATGCGCTCCGGGGCCATGTACTCGGGCGAGCCGATCAACTCCCCGGTACCGGTGAGCGGGGACGCGTCGGAGAGCCCGGCGATCCCGAAGTCGGTGAGCACGGCGACAGGGCTGTCCGCCGGGCCCTCCCGCAGCAGGATGTTCGCCGGTTTGACGTCGCGGTGGTGGATGCCGGCGGCGTGGGCGGCCCGTAGCGCGGCGAGCACATCACGGCCGACCCGGGCGGCCTGGCGGGGCTCCAGCGGCCCGTCCTTCTCCAGCCGGGCCTGGAGCGAGCCCCCGGGCACGAACTCCATGACGAGCCAGGGGCAGGGCTCCTCTTCCACAATGTGGTGGATGGTCACCACCTGGGGATGCCGGAGCCGCGCGAGGGCACGGGCCTCGCGCAGCACCCGCGCACGCTGGACGCGTACGCCCCCGGGGTCCGCCTCGGCCATACGCGGGTCGACGGGCCGGACCTCCTTCAGGGCGACATCGCGCCGCAGAGCGACATCCCGAGCCCGCCACACCGTCCCCATACCCCCGGCCCCGAGCCGCTCCACCAACTCGAACCGCCCATCGATCAACCGCCCCGCGCCGTCCAACAGTTCCGTCCCTCACTCATCGACCCGCTAGCGGAGGCTACGGACCACCGGGCTGGCCGACGTCGGCAGAACTACGTAATCGGGTACCTAATCGAACACGGGGCGGGGCTGCCCGGGGCACGGCTGTGGCGCTCCGCGGATGAGCGGTCGCGGATGGAGTCGCCGACGAGCAGCGCCGGGATGGACTTCTCGGCCGCCAGGAGGGCCGGGAAGTTCCACGGCACGATGCCGCCGAGACCGCCGAGGGGGACGCGGCGCACCGGATCGGACAGCGGCAGACGAGTCGGGCTGTACGCCGGGTATTCCTGACACACCTTCCTGACCTGCACCTTTTCGGGCCGGATCGGCTGTGACCTGCTAGGTCGGGTTGCAGAGGCGACCGGAGGCAGTCAGAGGAAACCGCTCTGATTCGACCCCGATTCGAACCGAGCTGCTCGGAGCCGATCAGAGGCATTCGCCCTCTGTTTGGTCCGAGTCGGCCCAGGTCAGACGGCGTTGATCAGGCTGTGTAGCCGCTGACGGCACCCGGAATCGATCTCGGTCGAGCCGCGATGGGGACGCCTGCCTCCAGCACCGGAGCCAGGCATACGAATGCCTCCAGGATGGCCATCCTGGAGGCTTCGCTGGCACCGATTGGAGGTCGGTACCGGACACCACCCGTGGTTTTAGCGGGCCTGGGTGGCGTCTCTGTCCTTGCGGGACGGCTCCACAGTGCCACACAGCACCTACCAGACAGGTTCTCTCCGACGGCCATTTCACCCAGGCGAGCGACTGGGTCTTCACCAGCTGCCTACGGCTGCAGCCGATCTCATCCTGCTCGGGGATCTCACCGGCCGCTACGCGGCGGGCAGTTACAGCAAGCTCGCCTCCGACGGCCAGAGCGTATCCCTGCGCGGGAACCGTCAGGGAGCGGCCGAACACGGGCACCGCATCACGGCGGCCATCGCCTGCCACGTCGCTCGCGCCAGCGGCACCGTCGACCAGCTGACCCAGCTCTTGCTGCACCCCGATCACTCAGGCGGGCGGCACGCCCGAAGCATCGCGCTGCGCTCCGGGCAATCACGTGCCCTGGCGTACATCGGCCGGGTATGGGCCAGCGCCTTGGCCGCGGTCAGCAGCACGACGGTGCTGGAATCGCGGCACCACGCGTACGAGGTTCTCGCCGCGCTGCGCGACCGCATCGAGACGACGCCCTGGCGTGGGGAACGTGGGCGGACCGCGCTGCGGGTCCTGCGGGCGCATCTGAACTTCGCCGAGATCGCGGGCGGTCCCCTGCACCACGCCAGCGAGCGGCAGACCGCGGAGGAAGCGGGGATATCCCGCACCACCCTCCGGGTCGTCTACGAGACCGTCCTCAAACCGCGGGGCTGGCTGCGGCGTCTGCGCGTCGGCCACGGCCGCGAAGGCTCGACCTGGTATCTCGCCGAGGGCAGCCCCGACCGCCACAGCATCCCCGTAGCGCAATCTCGTTTCCGGACCACTCAGTACCCCCCCGACCTGGCACTTGAGGAGTGGCCCACCCCTGAGACGGGCACAACGGCCGACTTCGACTCCACCGTCATCGGCCAGCTGATGGGCCACGACGCCTTCGCCCACCGCGGTCTCGGCAGCGCCGCACTGGTGATCATCGGTGCACTGCACGTCCGTGCGGCGCAGACGGTCGCCGAGCTTGTCAGTTCGTCCTCCGTCTCCCGCGCCACCCTCTACCGCACCTTGCGGCGCCTGGCCGACCACGGCCTTGTCCACCACAGCGGTGAGACCTGGACCCTGGCACCTCATGCTCTGGAGGGCTTCGGTGACCGCCCTCCGGGGGCTGCGGCCGAAGAGATCTCCGAGCCGGCCCGCGGCTGGGACGCAGTCGCGACGCGGCACGGGACCGCGGGCGTCGCGTCCCGGCGCAAGGCGGTGCACGCCGCCGAGCGCGCGGCGTACCAACGGGCGCTGGAGCGGCTGTCGGAGCACCGCAGCAAGGCCGTGGTGATCGTCCGTGACGGGCGCCAGGTCGTGGTTCCCGCGCCACGCCCCGACGAGGTTCCCACCGCGTGGCACGCCCCGGACGGCTGTGTCCTCGATCCGGTCACCGGCAGCGCCGCTCCCGACTGGCGGATCGCCACCGATGGACGGCTGATCCTCATCACCCCCGCCGACCAGCGCAGTTACGACGAGCTGGCCGCCGCCCATGCCGAAGCCCGCAGCGAATGGGAGTCCGCAGCGTGAACCCACCCCCTCGACCCAGGGCCGATCACGACGATCAGGTCACCGCGCAAGCACTGCGGGAGCAGTACGAGTCCGGTTCCACCGTGGACCAACTCGCGGCGAGCAGTGGCCTGTCGTACGGCACGGTCCTCAACCGGCTGCACGAGGCCGGGACCGTGATGCGCTCCTCGTGGCAGACGCGACGGCTGCGCGACGGGCAAGCCCGCCGCAACCTCGCGGCCCGTCTGCGCCGCCTCTACGAGCAACAGGGCGCCACGCTCGCGGAGTTGGCTGCGGCCGGGTCTGTGACGCGACGTGTGGCTCGGCGGCTGCTGATCGAGGCCGGCGGCACGCCCCGCACCACCCAGCAGACGCTCCGTATCCGCTCCGCAGCCAGTACCACACGGCGGATGAAGCTCGCGAAGTCCCTGCGGACTCGGTACGAGGCCGGCGCCACCGTGCCGGACCTCGCCGCGGAGTGCAACTACTCCATCGGCACCGTCTACCGGCTCCTTCACCAAGCGGGCACCCCCATGCGGCCCAAGCACCACCACGGCCCGGCCCGCACCCCAAGGAAACGGCCATGAGCGCCCCCGCACGGGTCCCCGGCCGGGCCCGACAGACCGCGGGACCGATGGCAAGCCATCCCGGATACAGCGTTGCTCGGGGTCCTCCTTCGCCCGCGCTCAGCCGCCACCGAACGTCGGCCTTCTCGCCGACGCACGCAAGTCAACGCACCTTTCCCGATTCAGGAGATCAAGCACACGTGAGTGAGAACACCCGTACCAAGACCCTGGCCGCGGCCACGGCCAGCGCCTGGGACGCCTTCGTGATCGTGGTCGGCATGCTCAAGGGCGGCACCGGCAAGACCACCTCCGCCTGGTTCATCGCCCTCTACTACGCCGTCGTCCTCGACCTGCCCACCCTGCTCCTGGACGCGGACGCCACCAGCCAGTCCGCCTACGACTGGTTCAAAGTCGCCCAGGCCGCCGACTTCGAGATCCCCGCCAACCTGGTGGTCGAGCGCTACCCGTTCGACGACATCGCCGAGTACATCCGCACCAAGCGTGCCGAGTTCGGCGCGATCGTGGTCGACGCCGGCGGCGGCAGCGCCCGCATCTTCCACGAGGCTGTTACCGAGGCGAACCTGCTGCTCGTGCCGGTCGCCCCCACCAAGATCGAGCGCCGCAAGCTCGTGGCCACCTTCGACGAGGCCGAGCGCGCCGCCGCCCGGAACGAGCACGACGTCACCGCCCATGTGGTGATGGTCAAGGCCGACGACCGCACCAGCCTGCCCGGCCGGGCGAAGGAGCAGCTGCTGGAGCCCGCCGAGGGCGAGGGCATCGGCCCGGACCGCGACGAGCCGTTCCCGCTCGCCGAGACCACCATCCACTCCTGGGTGCACTACATGGAGGCCTTCGGCGAGATCCCCACCGAACTGAGCGAATACGCCAACCTGATGAAGGAACTCACCGCATGAGCGAGAAGAACGAGAGGCCGAAGCCGCCGGCCCGCCGCACCGGCGGTCGCACTCTGGGCGGGGCCAAGAAGACGACCCCGCCACCCCCTCCCCCAACCGCCGAGCTCACCCCCGAGCAGTTCGCCGCCGAACAGGCCACCGCGCAGGGCGAAGCGGCTGGCGCTGGTACACCGCGGGTTCAGCACGCTCCTGCGGCCGCTGCCTTCGAGGCACCGGCTCAGGATCTGACAGAAACCGTCGAGGCTGCCGAGGCGGGGACGGAATCCGCCGACGGGCTGGCCGAGCGGCAGCCGCCACCAGTGGTTTCGGCTCCCCAGTCTGGAGTGCTTGGGAGGCAGCCCAATCAAGCAGCCGAACCCGGTGGGCAGCACAGCCCGTCCCACGCCGCGTCCGCAGTTTCTGGCACGGCACCGACCGCCGAGGTGGCCATCCGCCCGGCGGTCCCTCCGGCGGCGGCCGGTACGGCGTTCCCGTTCAGGCCCGACGGTCCTGCGCCCCATCAGGCGCAGGACGCTCGGGCGCAGGAGGCGCCCAGTGAGGGGGCACCCTACGCCCACGGTCCCGGTCGTCCCGAGAACATCCCCGAGGCCGCCGTCGTCCTCAACCAGCGCATCATCACACGCGAGAGTCTCGACTCGTCGGTCCCCGCCGCGTTGAAGCTAAAGAAGCGGATCAAACGCTTCGCCCTGGACAACGAACTCGACCACCTGCCCATCGGCGACATCGTTTCCGTCGCGCTGGACGAGTGGCTCACCGCCCGCGGGTTTTGAACCCGCCCGCAGTACACGAGGCGGCCGCCCCCATGTCGGGGTGCGGCCGCCCCTGCCGACTATTCCAATAGCCCAGTAGGCGGATAGCTATCCGCCTAGCCAGACCGACCGGAGCAGCTCTCGTGCCTGATCGCTCCCCCTATGCCACCCGACTACGTGAAATCGCCGACGCCCTCGACGCCGAGTTCCAGCCGTCCGACGACGTCCTCACGCCGCACGCCGACACCATGGACGTCATCAGTAACCGGCAGACAAAACGCGGGCAGCTCAACTACGCCGTCCCCGAGGTCCTCCAGTTCCAGCGCCGCATCCGGCGCTGCAACGCCGACACCGACATCCCTCACGGCGACATCGTCGCGCTCGCCCTCGACAGCTGGCTGCGCGCCAAGGGCTATCCGCCCGATTCGAAGGACGAGAGACGAAAGGGGCTGGACGTCAGTGGACAGTGACGATCAGGTTGCTCCAGCTGCGTTCCCCATGAGAGCCGGTGTTACTTTTGCGCAGTTTTGGGGAGCTAGGGCCGCCGTCTGTGTTCCAGCAGGGAGACCACTCGTCCGCTCGCCTGCTGGCGGCTGTCTGGCGACGGCGCCGGGGTAGGCGATTCGCTGTCCGGCGTCCGGGACGTCACCGTGCGGAACAGCTCCGTCGGCATGCGGCACTGGGTCACCAGTTGAGACTCGTCGATGCCTTCTTGCGTCAGCAACTCCACAGCTCTTGGCAAGAGGGACGGCTGCTCGATAGCGCTGATCAAGCCCGGCTCGTTCCGGCGCCAACCACGGGCTGAAATGGTCGTCATGGCGTTGCGGTAGGACGTGTCGCTGAGTCTGCCGAGCCATCGCGCACGGTACAGAAGTGCCTGGATGCTGACGCCCCACTGCTCTTTGAGCCGGGCCAGTGTCTGCCACGCGGTGCCGCCCATGGTGGCGGGAAGCAGGTGTCGGATCTGGTCGGCCGGCATGAGCAACTCGGCAGCAAAGCGATGGGCTTGGGCCTCAACAATGCGCCCGCCGGGCTCTGCGTCGCTGTGCATCATCAGGTGTCCCAGCTCATGCGCGACGTCGAAGCGCTGCCGATAGTAGTCCCGCTTGATTGGGTTGAGGACGACCACGGGGCGCAGTTTGCTGTCGAACGAGTAGGCGTCCACTGACGCTGTCTGCGGGGGGCTGAAGACCACGAGCACGCCGTGGTTCTCCAGCATCCTGACGATGTGTCCGGCAGGTCCGTCCCCCATCGCCCACTCCTGGCGGAGGAGTTGAGCGGCACGTTCCGGGCCGTCGCCGTCTGGGTCGTCCACTGGCACGGGGTAGCTGGGAACGGCAGGATCCGGGAACTCAACGTGCCGTTCAAGGCTGTTCGTGATGTCCACGGCGAGCTGACCGTAGGCGTAGGCCTGGTCTCGGGCCAGCTGACTGGTGGAGCGGAGCGAGCGGAAGTGCGGTGCCGTGCAGAGGGCGGCGACGTCCTCTGCACGGATCGCGAAGAACCCAGGGTCGACTGACAGACTCAGTGCCAGTTGCGCCACTGCGGCGGGGGTAGGCCGTTTGGCTCCGGACTCCCAGGCCGCCACCGCGGTTGGGCTTTTGTCGACCAGAGCGGCTAGATCGCTTTTGCGCAAGCCCGCCAGGTGCCTCGCCATCTTGAGACGGGCACTGTCGAAGAGCGCGGCGACCTCCGCCGCCCGGTCGAGCGTAGACGTACGAGAACTCACCCTTCACCACTAGCACGGTTGCCTGGGCGTTCTTCCATGGGCCGGCGCAGGCGAACGGGTGCATCCGGCACCGTGCTCGGCCCGGTCGGCAGCGGCGTGTCATCCGTGCGGCGTCCACCGTCTGACGGCGGTGTGCTGAGGATGTCGTGCCGCCAGTGCCATGCCTGTCCCCCGCCGGTATTGAGGCGAGGGCGCCCGAGAACCAGTTCAATCCGTCCGCTGAGGGGGTCGAGACTGTGGGCCACGACGTACGTTTCGAGGTCCAGTTCCGGCTCTGTCGCCAGCATCTCCAGGCCGCCGAACTCCTCTGCCTCCAAAACTTCAAACAGTGAGGGCTGCGGTGGCTCGGGGGTGCGCTGCCTGGCTACCTGCTGCTTGGTCGGGCTCTTGCGGGGCCATGGCAGACGGTCAAGTTCTCCGAAGTCACATGAGGCGAGCAGGAATCGACGCTCACCGTGCGCCCAGCCGGGGCTGCCATTGAGGTCGGCTCGTCGCACCAGCCCCGCATCCAGCTGCGGCATGGAGTCGACGTCCCGTTCCGACAGCTGGTCGTACAACAGGTCGAGGTCGGCGTCGTCGTTGCCGGAACGCACCGCGTAACGCTCACAAGCGAACACGCGGTCGAGGCGATCACGGAACAACGTGTACCTGAGGCTGCCCAGCAAGGCCGCGTCGTGACCGTCGGCCTCGGAGTACGTCTCCAGAGCCCGAGCGGTAGCCGCCAGATACGCCCAGCGCGCGCCAGCCAGGAGACCGGCGTCGCCGAACTCCGCGATGACATCCTGGTGTTCACTCACGATGAGGAAGTTACACCACGACCAGTATTTCATGCGCCAGAGTGAACCACTCCGGCGTGTCGAGGAGCATGAAACACACCTAACCACCCCGCCAGCCAGCAACTCGGCGGCTCCCACGTCCAAGCGGCAGGGGAAGGGCCAGCGGCTCACCGACGCGCACAGCCAGGTACGCGGCGAACAACCTGCCCCTACGAGCCCCCTGCGGGCGACTTCAGCGCACTCTTTGCGCCATTCACTCGGGCCACT
Source organism: Streptomyces sp. NPDC002643 (assembly GCF_053592555.1). NCBI lineage: Bacteria > Bacillati > Actinomycetota > Actinomycetes > Kitasatosporales > Streptomycetaceae > Streptomyces > Streptomyces sp. NPDC002643. The sequence goes on along the minus strand of NZ_JBSFVY010000011.1, from coordinate 151,048 downwards.
TACCCCGTCGTCACCCAGTCCCCCTTCCCTCCGTCACGCCGAAGGATCGTCACCGCCGACGCACTTCAACCTCAGACAGCACAGCAATTGACCCACACCACAAATCAAGAACGCTCGTGCGAATCTAGAGCCGGGACCGGGAACACAAATTCCCTTGACTGAATATGACGGCTACATGTTTGGCGGGAATACACCTTTGTCTCCGGCTCATGGACACTCGTAGCCTTGATGAGATCTTGCGGCCTTGCCGTGACCTAAGTTCACTGTTCGGGGGATGCAATGGGAGATCAGCTGTCGCTAGCGACAGTGGCCACTTCAGCCATGCCGCAGATATTCGCGTTCCTCTTCGGACGTCTCGGCGCCGTTCTCGACCGTCGCGGTGGAAATAACCCCGATGCCTCAGTCGATTCGACAGCAAGTCCAGTCCTAGCTGAACCTTCGGTTCCGCTGTCCATCCGCGACGAGGAACTGACTGAGGCGCGGATTCACCGGCTTGAAGCAGTCGCCCGGGAATTGGCTGTCTACCACCGCAATCCCACTTTGATTCGGGTCGATGACGAGCACCTGCTACACACCATGAGCGAGCTACGAGACGACCTGGAAACGATCTACGGACAGTCTCTGTCTTTCGTCGGTGAACGACGTTCTGCGCCAGGTGTGCGGGTGAGGCAGAGCGTTGAAGAGGTCGAGGCAGACGGAGTGGTCCGCGCGGTCAGGGTTGGGCGGGTAACCGCCGAGGCGTCGGCCGACATCGAGCAGCGGACCAAGGTTGTGCGCCAGGGCGGCGAGCTCACTGCACTCGAAATCGACGGCACTCTCGGATAGCGCTCGCAGGATAAGTCGGATTCCGGGAGCGGCACACCACGGGGGTACGGGTGACTGATCAGCAGGACTATGGGCTGGGGCTCCCTCACGAGAACGGTCAGCAATCCGAAGGCCCACGCTGGGACGATGCCGGTGCATTAGAGCCCACGGACGCGCCACATACACCGGCCACGCTACCGCCGGACGCGAGCTTGCACCTGGATGACGAGCTGCAGGAGCGTCTCAAGTCCCTATTGGACACAGAGGCGGTCAAGCGTCTTCGGCAGATGGCTCTGCTCAACCTGGGCGAAATGAACGTCCTCAAGGTCAACGCGAGTTTCGAGAACCCGCTTGACCACAACGAGTTTTCGGACACCTACCTTGATGCACTCCGCACCGTTTACGTGCGCCCAGAGGGAGGCGACTCGTTCGACGATGTCTATCAGCGGTGGAGGAATCCCGGCTCTGTTGTGGTACTAGCTCAGAAGCCGGGCACAGGTCGCACGGCCACCGCGTGCGCGCTCCTCGCGGAGCTGCGTCATGAGTTTCCGGCCGTGCGTGTGGGTCCGCTCGGCTTCGGCGGTGGTCTGGAGTTTCCCTTGCGCCGCCTACCACAGGTGGAGAACCGCGGTTACCTACTCGAACTGCCGCCCGATGAGGACGGTTTCAAGGTGGCCAGCACGTTCGGTGCGACGATCGAGCGTTTGCAGTACACGCTGAAACGTCGCGGTGCCCGGCTCGTGGTGCTGACCACACCCGAGCAGTGGCGCCGGGTAGGTGACAGTGCACCCGACGGGATCAAACCCTCCTTGGGGGCGCCGTCGCCGTTGGAGATCGCCCACAAATGGCTGAGCGCGGAGGGGCCGCCTGACCTACCGGTCGATCGCTGGCTGACCGATGACGACATCGTCGCCTTGCTGAACGGCCAGCCCCCGGTGGAGGCCCTGGAGATCGTCAGTCTCATTCTGGACGCGCACCATGCACGCGACAGCAGCCTGCCCAACCTGGAGGCCCTGGCGCGTAAACGGAAGAACGGCGCCGACACGCCTTTCGACCGACAGGTCCTCAGCGTCATCGCGGCCCGTAACAACTGGCGTCCCCAACTCCTGTCTTGGCACAAGGAGTCCGGCCGTACGAGCTTCCAGCGCAACTTCCTGCTGGCCTGCGCCACCCTGCGTGGAGCGTCCGTTGCGCACGTCTACGCCAGCACGGCCACCTTGGCATCCGTCTTCGGAGACGGTGACCCATCCCTGAAGGGGCAGCAGGATCCTGGCGTGATTGAGATGGTCGACTCGATCGGGGCCGAACTGCAGGCCGACGACACCGTCACCTTCAACCGCCCTGAATGGGACGACGCGGCACTGGAGTACTTCTGGGTGGACCGACCCCTGTCACGGGTGAAATTCCTGGAGTGGCTGGCCGATGCCCCTTTGAAGAAGCCCAAAGCAGCGCTCGAAACGCTCACTGACGCAGAACGGCAAGCGATGGCCGAGCGCATCGGGAGCTTCGCCTTGCGATGGGCTGTACGTCATCGCCGGCAAGAACCCCTGCGCCAGTTGGTCTGGCGCTGGCACAACACACCGCTCTGGACAACGGTTGTAGAACTCCTCACATCAGCCTGCCTGCAGCCCGCCAGCAGCTCCTATATCCACGAAATGCTGCTGCAGTGGGCTAGGACCGACAACGCCGCGCAGCAGTTGGCCACCGTGGAGGTGTGTGCCGGGGAGTTCGGCGTCCTCTACACCGGCAAGGCGCTGCGGCGGTTGCGCTATGCGGCTGGCTCGGAAGACGTGGAAGTGCGTCAAGCGCTCCAAAAGGCCGTGCACGGCCTGTGGAGTGATCCAAGCGCGCGCAGGACTCTCTTCGGCTACGTCATCGACTGGTGCAGAGACGGCGGGACCAAACTGGAGGCTGGGCAGGAAGCGTTCAGGGCTCTGGCCGAGTCGACACACCCCGATGCTCCTACGCTCCCGGCCCTCCTCCCCCATAGCGACGAGGCGGAATTCACAGCTCCCGTAGCCGATCTCATCGTCGGCTGGCGAGCCCTCCTCCAAGGCACGCAAGGATTCGAAAGGGATGGTCAGGCATCGGCGGTCGTGCGTCTGTGGCTGGATGCGGCGCTCAGCCATCCGCACGTCCATGCTGACGTGCTGAAGATCTTCAGCACAGCGGTGAAGCTCTCTGACCCGACGGGAACATCAGGCGAGAACGCCCGCGACCGGCTGCGGGCGATCGCACGGGAATGGGCCAAGGCCGCAGCGCTCGAACAATCGGCAGGCCGTATCGAGCTCCCATCCGCCGGGCTGGCCCACCGCGCCGTGTACACCGAGCTCGCGCAACTCCTCGATGACGGCATCATCGAGACTTTCCAGCAGACTCTGGCTCAAGCCGACAACGAAATAGAATCCGCATGATGCGACGCCGCACGCGCCGCAACCACACTTCCGAGTCCAGCAGCCAGACGTGGACATCCGTCTTTCATGACCGGCCGGGAAGCCGTGATGCAGGCCTGTCATTCGATGCGGCCATCCGCGTCGAATGGCGTCACTCAGCGCAGGGTCCGACCAACCCGGACGCCCGGCATGCAGCAAGCCGCACTGCCCGCCTCCTGGTGGAAAAGCAGCTGGCCAGCGAATCGGTGCTCCGCGTCGGTGCGGCGGAGCAGGAACTCGCAGCGGCGCTACGTGACCAACTGCCCTTCGACCGTGACGGTGTTGAACTACTCAACATCAGCGCGACCCTGCGTGTCGACGACGACGCAGCGGAAGGCGCCCGCCTGATGGAACGAGCCCGTCATGAGTTCGAGCTCGACGAAATGGACCGCCGTCAGGCTCGCGCCCGCATGGAGTTCCTCCGCAACGAACTTCTCGCGAACCCATCCGCTGCACGCCTGTACACGCTCATCCAGCGCTCCCCCCGATTAGGCGGCCCACCCGAGGGAAGCGACCCCGAAGAGCTTGTACAACAGATCCATGAGTGGCACCCAGATTCCCGCTGGGTACTCGTCGCCCGCACGCTGCACACTTTCATCAACAAACTCACTGAAGACAACGCACGCGACTTCCTGAAAATCCTGGGCAGCGCGATGACCACTCTCGGCCACCGGCAACTCTCCGAGGAAGTCACCGCCGCCGAGGAAGCAGAGTGAGCCTGAATCTGCTGCGCTGGCTCCTCGCCCCGCGCACCAGCCTGCTCGCCCACCGCATCCGCAAGACCCGACACCACGAGATCTCTGCAGACGCCGCGTGGCGACTGGCGAGGCTACGGCTGCATCCGGACGAGGTGCCCTACCGCAACCACGGCCATAGCCCTCCTTCGTAACTACCGGCGGGCTGCTGCGAGGCCCGGTCCACTGCAGGAGCACGGCCCGGAGCCGCTCAGAGGGCATTGATGTCGTGAACGGACCAACCGCGAGCTGTCATCGCCTCGACGTACGGTTCGGCTCTCGTGCGGTGCGCGGCGAAGGCGAGCAGATGGGTGGGGCGAGTGGCTCCCACGAAGAGGAGCTGCGCCGCACGCTGGACCGTGACCAGTGCCTTGGAGGCGTCCTGTTGTCGGCTCAAGAGTCCGAGGACCTCGTGCACGTCGTACTTCTTGCCGCCGCGTTCCAGGCATTCGAGGATGAGCGTGGCCGTGTGAGTCTCGCCTTTAGCGCTCTGGATCGATCCCGCAACTGACGGCACCACCCCGTGATCCGCATCCGCCGACGCTTCAGCCACTGGGGCTGGCTGGTCAGTGCAGGGGACGTGTGCGAGGGGATCTGTCAGGCGTGCGACGCCTTTCAGGGGGCTCTGGGTCAGGTCGGTCAGCACCCGCTGCAGCCGGGCGGTGATGACTGCCCACTCGGCGTGGCTGTCGAGGGGGCTCGTCAGCATGTCGTGCAGGAGGAGGCGTGTCCTGCCTCCGGCGGTTTCCGGGTCTCGGTCCAGGCGTCTCAACGGGGGCAGGCTGCCTGAGGTGGCGAGTCGGGCGACGTCACGGATTGCGTTCCACAGGAGTGTGACGGCTGCGTGATTGTCGCCGGCTTTCCGGTGTGCCTGGGCGACGCGTGCCGATGTGATGAGACTGCCGATTGCCTGGCTGGGCACGGCGGTGAAGCCGGGCACGTAGCAGGAGACGGACTGTGGAAAGGCCTTCGCGCCGCCCCGGGTGAGGCGGGATCCCAGAACGCGCGGCGGGCTGTCGAGCAGCAGAGGACGGGGGACCGTGGCTGCTGCCATGCATTCGAAGGCCGGCACGACCTCGCCAACGGTGTTGTCGTCAAAGAGCAGGAGGGCGATCGTCCCGTCGTGGCCGGCGCCGTCGATGCGCTGGCGGCGGTGGATGGTGAGGTCGCTGGCGAGGGCGGCGACCTTGCTGCCGAACCGGCGGCTGACGGGGAGTTGGGCGGCGTGGGGCAGTGGGAACGACGACGGCTGCGCCTCGCTGGGTCCGTCGGTGAAGATGCGCTGATTGACGTCGCCCACGCGCTGGACGACCGTGCTCGGGGAGCCGAAGACCTTGTCGAGCAGGCGCTGCTGAAGGTCACTGGTGTCCTGCATCTCGTCCAGGAGGACGAAGGGGAAACGGTGGGCAACGGCTTCGGCGAGCTGTGGGTGGTGGAACAGGTGGTGCTCCGTGAGGGTGAACATGTCGTGGTAGCGGAAGATGCCCTGCGCGGTGAGCTTCTCCTTCAGTGCCACGAACTGCCGGCCGCTGGGGGTGTCGGGCTTGAACGGCTGGGTGCCGTCCGGTCCCGTCGTGGTGAGCTTTCCGGCGTCGCACACGTAGCGGGCTTCCGACACGAGTGCGGGGCCGTTGCGGCGCTTTCCGAGGAAGGTGTTCAGCGTGCGGAAGGCGGGGTGGTGTTCCAGCAGGCGCAGGGCCGTGGCCGCGTAGGTGTCGTCGTCGACGGCCTGGACTTCGATGCCGCGGGCTCGGAGGGCGGGCAGGGCGAAGAAGGTGTTGGTGAAGGACTGGATCGTGCCGATGAAGTGCGGGTACTGCAGCAGTCGGCGTCCGGCTGGTGTGATGGCGAGGCGGCTGCTGATCTCGTCTTTGGCCGTGTTGGTGTGGGACAGGACGCAGATGCCGCGGGTCGGTGAGTTCCATCCCTGGCCCAGCAGGGCGAGTTTGAGCCCGACCAGGCTGGTCTTGCCCGAGCCGGGGGCTGCTTGCAGGTCCAGGCGCTCAGCGCTTTGGATGAAGTCCCACTGTTCCTGGTGCGGCAGTTCGAGGCCGAGTTGCTGGGCGAGTGCCTCGACTTTGTCCTTGATGAAGACGTCGGGTGCGTAGAGATCCGTCATCGCTCAGACCTCGCTGCACAGGTAGGTGAAGGCGGCCACGAGGTAGGGCGGCAGATCGTCCTCGGTCACGGGTGTGGTCTGCAGGAGCCGGGCCGCGTGGTGGGCGGCGATCGGCTTGCTGCCCCGGTTCATGCGCAGCGGCTCATAGATGTCCAAGGCCGCCTTTTCCAGGGGCACGTTGCTCTCTCGCCACTTCTTGACCTCCTCATGCGCGGCACGGTCCAGGTCGGCGAGCTTCTCTGCGGTGGGCCAGGTGGTTTTGGAGGCGACGGCGGCGCGGACGGCCTGGTGCATGAGGGTCGCCATGGTCCAGGAGGCGGCGGCCAGGTCGTACTCCAGCGTCCAGTGGTCGGAGACGAAGGTGCGCACGTGGCCGCTGTCCTCTGCCTTGAGTGCGGCAACGTGATCGGTGATCTGCTGCGCGGTCATCTCCGCCGAGCACTTCAGCTTCTTGCGCATCTCCTCCGAGGTACCGGCGGGAACCAGGTCCCGGTCCCGGATGCAGGCCACGGCGACCGGGATCTGCTCGGCGTCGCGCTGAAAGATCCGGCTGTAGCGGAAGAGACCGACGCCGCCGACGTTGACGACGCTCACGCCGCATTCGTTGAACGATCGGCCGACCGCCTGGGCGAGGGCGGGCAGGACGATGGCTTCGGCGTCGCCTTCGACGATGGCGACGCTGCGGGCGAAGAACAGGTTGGCCTTGGTCACGTCGAGGAAGCGGGTGAGGAAGGCGTAGTCACCCTCGTCGAGGCGGGTCAGTCCCGGTGCCAGGCGGAAGGTGGATCCACGGGCGACGAGGGTGAGGTGTTCGACCGGGATGGCCGAGGCCAGGTTGGGGCTGTGGGTAGTGAGGATGACCTGGACGGGCGGTTTCCCAGCCGTTTTGGCGTCGGCGCGTTCCCGCAGAAGGTCCATGATGCGGGTCTGCAGTTGCGGGTGGAGGTGGGCTTCGGGTTCCTCGATCAGCAACAGGGGTGCGAACGCGCTGTTGCCGAGAAGGAGCAGTTCGGCCGCCATGAACAGGGCGTTGTTGTAGCCCAGCCCGTGTCTGGTCCACTCCCCCTTGCCCGCGAACAGGGTGAGCTCCAGCCGCTCCAGCGCTCGTGCGAGCGTGGCGTCGCCGGCGACGCCGATCTCGCCGCGCAGGACGTCGGAGCCGATGGAGAACTTCTGTAGGTAGCCGGCATTGATGTCGTCGCGGGCCTGGGCCACCGCCTCGTTGTCGCTGATGTGCCGTTCCGCGCGGCGCATGATGCCGACCAGGGTGCTGGCGCTGTCGGACTCCTCGTCGAAGTCGTCGTCACCTTGGGCGCGCATGGCCGGGTAGCCGGCGAGGATCTGTGACAGGCGCGATCCCCGGCCGGAGCGCAACTCGGCCTCGGCGTCCCTCAAGGGGCGCAGGTAGGTAGCCTTCAACAGCTCGCGGGCGGCACCGTCCAGAGCCGGCCCCTGCCCGTCGCGGCCGGTGCGCGTGGTCACCGAGACGCGGTGGGGGCGCAGCGGGTCCATCAGTTCCGCCTTGACGGTGACGTAGAGCGCGATGTTGCTGTCGTCGTCGGTGGTGAGCAGTTCCAGGAAGACCGCTTGTTCTTCGGTCGTCAGGTCCTTGAAACCACAGGTGATCTTGAAGGCGTCCGCGCGGCCGCCTGGTCCGACGTGGAAGTCGTCGCGCGTGATCCGGTAATAGTCAGCCGCTGTGGTCAGCAGGCACAGGCGGATCGCGTCAATGACGGCTGTCTTGCCGCTGTCGTTCTCGCCGACGAGGACGTTCGTGGCGGGACCGAAGTCCAGGCTCAGACTGGCGTCCGTGTCGCCGTTCTTGTGTGGTGTCGAACCGAAGATCCGGAAGTTCTCCGCGTACAGACAGGCAAGGTACAACGACGTCCCCCGAGCAATGCGGCCCTGGCCCCGGATGGCCCAGGCGGTTGCAACCGCCTCAAGTACCCCACCCTACGCGGTTCTGACGCATCATACGATTCGTCACACCACTTGTGTCTCGTTAGGAGAATCCACTCCCAGGGCTGGAAATGAACACGTCAGATACCCAACTCCAGCAGCAGGGCTGGACCGTCATCGCGGCGCGCGGCAGGAAGAGGATGGTGGACCCTCGCGACCGACGCGACTGACAGCAGGAAGGCACCTGCGCGCACGGTCACTTGATGGGGGCGCGGATTGGGCGCCTCGGCGGGTTCACGCGCACCGCCTGCGTGGATCTCAGGAAGAAACGCGACGCCCAACAGCCCCTACGAACTCACCACACCCCATGAAGAATTCGCGGACGTTCGATTACCCCCGGACTACTGAGACCCGGGCTTGCCGGATTCCTCCCGGGTGATGTGGTTGACGAGTTCCCCCGGCTCTACATCGAGCCCAGCAGCGATATCCAGAAGCGTCAGCACACTCGGGCTGCGCTGCCCATGCTCGATATAGATGAGTCCACGGAAACTCAACCCGCTGCGCTCTGCGAGCTGTTCCAAGCTGTATCCCCGGCCTTCCCTGAGGCGTCGAATCTGCATACCGAGGGACAGGAGTCGGGGATCTGGTGAGGGTTCGCGTACTGGCACACAGCGACACCACTCGCGCAACTTCTCCAGAACCATGAACAGCTGTGCATAATCGAGCCTCGGGCTGGAAATCCTGCACGTGAGCACACACGAGCAGCCCCCGCGGCTACGGCGCCACTCACCCGTGCACCTCGCTCGGCACAAACGGGCAGCCCCTGCGCGGCGGTAGGGCCCTAACGCGGCAGCAGTGAACGAGAACATATGGCCAAGCCGACGCTGCCATTCGACCGATGGCACAAGTCGTACCCGAAACCCCACCGAGGCGATGCACCCTGCAAGTGCGGGACCAGGAACCGCCCCCTTTACCCGTCAGCGGACCACGGACGGGGACTCCGCTGGCAGGCCCGATATGTCGATCACCTCAGGAAAGAACGCAGAGAATCGTTCGACACCTGGCAGGAAGCCCTCGACCGGCTCGGGGAACTGATGGCCCAAGACGCGACCGCGACGGGCGAGAGCCAGCCGGTGCGCGGTGCACGGGTCTCATTCTTCGGCGCGCAGATGATCGAGCGCAAACGGAAGAAGAATAAGAGACCCAGCACGATCAACACCTACGAGAGCCACCTCCGCAATCACATTATCCCGTTCGTGGGAAATCACCTGCCCGCATCGCTGCGGCGTCGCGATTCGATGGCCTTCGTCGATCATCTGCTGGAAAAACCCAGCCTCAGATCAGCCCGCACAATTGTCCAGATTTTCAAGACGTGGCGCATCCTCATCCACTACATGATGGACGAGGACATTCCGCTGCCCGCAAACATCGTGTCCCGCATCGAGCTTCCCGAGATCGAAGAGAGCCATGAAGTCGCCCTGGCCCCCGAGCAGGTGGCTGCAGCCGCCGCTGCCATGCGGGAGATCGAACCACGCTACGAAGTCCTGGTGTGGCTCGGCGCGTGCGCAGGACTGCGCGTAGGCGAAGCCTTGGGTCTGACACGAACACGTGTCGGCTGGCGGGAGGATCTCCTTTACGTCCAGGAGCAGCGGCAGCGCGGCAAAGCCGCGCCACTCAAAACAAAGTCCAGTTACGCAACGCTGCCCGTGGATCATTTCCTGATCGAGCGACTGGCAGCACACGTGACCCGCTTCTCGGAGTCGGAGCTGGCCTTCCGGGACGCCGCCCGCAAGCCTCGGGCTCGCGATCGCGCCGAATCGGCCGAAGAGGATCTTCTCGTGACGAACCGTCACGGAAGGCCGGTTCAGGGCAGCGACTTCAATCTGAAGTGGGGGCGGGTCGTCGCCCTGGCCGCCCTCCCCGAAGGCACCCGTTTCCACCACCTCAAGCGCTTCTACACCTCCACTCTCGGCGGGCCGGGCCACCACGACCCGAAGACGGTCCAGGTCCTCTCGCGGCATGCCAGGTTCTCCGAAACCTGGGACACCTACGCGCGCCCGCCGATGGCGGCAGAGGGTCTAAAGGTGACCGTGTTCGGCAATACATTCCGCTCAGTACCGCACCGGCACACCGGATAATTGGATCGACGACGGTCACCCGTGCGCATCTTGCCGGTCCGAAAACCAACCAGGGCACTCCAGAGTTGCTATTTGAGGGGCTTCACGTTTCCCGGCAGGCTGGGGTGGTCGGCCCGGCGGCTTGAGTGATTGCGTCACGGCTGGCCAGGGAGTCGGTGGAGGGAACGCCGAGAGCGGGCAGGACCACGGCATCGATGTACGAGGTGAGGACAGCCTGGGTCGACGACTGCTCACTGAGCATGGCATGGGCGATGAGTGCGCCGAGCGTCATGTGTACCGCATAGGGCAAGGCGGCAACGTCGAGACGGATCTCTCCCCGTTCCGCGGCACGCTCCAGCAGGCGGTGGAATGTCGCCGCCTCTGTGGCGACTCGTTGCTCTCGGAACGCATCGCGCAGATTCGAGTTACGGGGGATCGCCGTGGCCAAACCTCGCATCAGCGCGGAGTTCTGCTGCTGAGCGTGGCCCCCTTGCGCGGCCACCAGAGCATGCAGGTCGCCCCGGAGTGTGCTTGTATCGCAATCGTCGATGCGGATCGGCCTGCCATGCTGGAGGGCCTTCACCACCAGTTCGGCTTTGCCGCCCCACTGGCGGTAGAGCGTGGCCTTGCTGAACCGGGTGCGCGCGGCTACGGCTTCCACGGTGAGGGCGTCGTAGCCGACTTCCCGGAGCAGACTGAGCACGACCTGGTACAACGCGGCCTCACGTTCGGGCGTAATCCGGCTGCGCCGCTTCATAGCAACCTCAGCCATGCGGGATCCTCCTTCCGTGCCCCACGACACACTGCACACGCCGAAGACAAGGCCATCATAGTTCAAATTGGAATGATGTCGCGCGGTGGTGATGTTCTCAGGCACCTTCCGCACTCGTTGACGTCGCTCGCCAACAGGTCAACCTGCCCAATCCGCCGACGGGGCACCGCCCCCACGACCCAGCTGAGGCCCAGTGCCATCAGCCGTGGCCAAGAGCAGCCCCACCCGGGGCGTCCCTTTCCCGACCGCCGACGGATGCGAACCGGCTTCCACCTCGCCGCCTGCAGCACATCCTCACCCCCGGAACCCGGCGACCCGGGGGCGCCGTTCGGGCTGACCTCGCCCAGCTCCTCGAATCCATGAGCGCATAAATCCACGGCCGGGACCCGTGTCACTCACGGACCTTTCGCACGCCCGCGTGCGTCGCAGGTGCCGTATGTCGGTCCTACGACGACTCTCGTCCGGAAAGCCCACCCACCGCCTGCAGCCTGTGCGACGTCCGCGCCGAGGTCATCGAGACTGTTGTCGGGGCCGAGGACCATGCGCCGCAGCCTGGGCATGGCGATGGTGAAGAACACGCGCGCGTGCGTGTCGCCGCCATTGCTGCCGGATACTGCGGCATTGATCTTGCCCTGAAGGTGGACGGTCACTCTCGCCGTCTTTCAGGCCCGGCTCACCGACCAGCGAGCCGACCGCTTCATTCGACAGCGCACTCCATAGCGGCAGGCAGGGGGCCGGCGCGGACGGGCACTGGCCGCTCGGATGCGCGATGAGCGAGGCCTTCACACGCCGAGGTCGGCAACAACTTCAGCGCCAGAGATCGAGCATGCGGCCCCATCGGCCACGGGAGGGCTCGCTTCGCCGGATCCGTCCGTCATGCGGCGGCTGACCTCGTCGAGCCCGTCGGCGAGCGCCCGCACCTGGTCAGATGTAAGCACATCGATGAACAATTCCCTGACCAGCTCCACATGGCCGGGCGCCGCCCGCTCCAGCAGAGCCATGCCCGCGTCGGTAAGCACGGCGTAGACCGCGCGTTCATCACTTGGACAGGAGCGCCGGCACACCAACCCGGACTTCTCCAGCTGCCCGATCTGATAGGTCAGGCCACTCTTGGAGTTGACCAGCGCGGAGGCCAGTTCAGCCATCCGCAATTCCCGGTTCGGGGTCCCGCTGAGTCGGGCGAGGATCTCGTACTGCAGGCCGGACAGGCCGACGTCGCTCTTGAGCCTCTGCTCCAGCCGTCGGTACAGCAGCGCGTGCGCGGTGTTGAAGGCGTTCCAGGCACGCTTCTCTTCGTCGTTCAGCCATCGCGCATGGCCCACGTCACACCTCTCCCTATTGTTCAAATTGAAACTCCATCCTATCGTCATGAGTGAGAGTTCAAATTTGAACAACATGTCGCCACGGGAGACGCCATGACCACCAGCACCGCCGCCACCGTGCGCACCCGGGTCCGTATTCCGCTGCGCTTCTCGGACGGCTACCACGTGACCGCCGAGGTGATCACGTTCAACGGCCTGGCTGACGGCGCCGAGCACGTCGCCCTGGTTCTGGGAAAGCCGGCAGCCGCTGCCACCCCACTGGTGCGTCTGCACTCCGAATGCCTCACCGGTGACATCTTCGGCTCCGTCCGCTGCGACTGCGGACCCCAACTACGCGAGGCCACCGAGCGCATATCCACCGCAGGGGGTGTGCTGCTCTACCTCCGTCAGGAAGGCCGCGGCATCGGCCTCTACAACAAGCTCGACGCCTACGCCCTACAGGATCGGGGCTTGGACACCTACGAGGCCAACCTGGCCCTTGGCCTGCCCGAGGACGCCCGCGACTACACGGCCGCCGCCCAGATGCTCGCCGCCCTCGGCATCACCGAGCTGAGGCTGCTCACCAATAACCCCGACAAGGCGCAGCAGCTGAACGACCTCGGCCTTTCGGTCGCCCGGACCGTCCCCACGGGCGTGCACACCACGCCCAGCAACCTGCGTTACCTGCATGCCAAGGTCCAGCACACCCGACACACCATCGCCCTCGCGCCGGTGCTCGACTGACCCTCGCAACGGCCACTCCCATGACCGCACATCCGTATGTGGTGCTCTCCTGTGCCATGTCCCTCGACGACACCGAAGACCAGCACCTCGTACTGTTCAACGCCGAGGACCGGGAGCGGGCGTACATCCTCCGTGCCTGGGCCGATGCCGTCCTCATCGGGGCAGGCACACTGCGCTCGAACAGCCCTCGCCTACGGGTGCACTCCAACTGCTGGCGCGCTGAGCGCCCCGCACTGGGACGGTCGGCATGCCCCGCTCGAGTCGTACTGCCCCGTTCCGCAGGCCTAGACCCGCAGGAGGCTGCTTCCTTCGCCACGGAAGGCACCGACCGGCTCGTCTACTGCGACCACCGGGGAACCGTCGAGGCCCGTCGCCGCCCCGGTGTAGCCGCCACGACCGTCGACGCCGGAAGCACGCCCGAACTCTCCTACGTGCTGACGGACCTCAAGGCCCGCGGCGTTCGTCGGCTGCTGGTCAAGGGTGACGGACATGGCCACGACCGGCTCCTCACCCAGCCCCGCCGACGGACTCCACCTCGTTGCCGCCCCATGTTCATCGGCAACGGCGAGGCGCCTTTCTTCGTCGGCACCGAACACTCCCCCAGCGACCCTGGCCGACCCCTGCACCTGACGGAAACCCGGGCCACCGGAGACCTAGGCCACAGCCACCACCCCACCGGCTCCCTTTCCCAGGCGCTGACAACGCGACACCCCACCGGCCGAGAGAGGCACCAGCATGAAAGCCGTCGTCGTCACCGATTTCGGAGCCCAGCCCGAGCTCGTCGACCTGCCCACTCCCGAGCCTGGCCCAGGCGAGATCCTTGTACGCGTCCATGCCGCAGGAGTGAACCCCTTCGACTGGAAGGTCACGGACGGCGCCCTCAAGGACTCCGTAGCGCATACCTTCCCCCTGGTCATGGGCTCGGACGCGGCGGGCGTCGTCGAGAAGACGGGTCCCGGCGTCACCCGCTTCCGCCCAGGGGACCGCGTCTACGGCCAGTTCATGCGCCTGCTCCAGGGCCAGGGCTCCTACGCCGAGTACACCCTCGCCGAGCAGGAGGGCAGCATCGCCCCCATCCCCGAAGGCCTCTCCTTCACGCTTGCCGCCGCGCTTCCCACCGCGAGCGTGACCGCCCACCAGGCCGTCCAGGCCGCACGTCTCTCCGACGGACACACGCTTCTGATCAACGGCGCCAGCGGCGGAGTAGGCCAGTCGGCCATCCAGTTCGCCGCTCGGACCGGAGCCCGCGTTCTGGCCACCGGCAGCCTCGGCCTGGCCGACCACCTGCGCGGTCTCGGCGCCCACACCGTCATCGACCACACCCTGGCCCCCACTCATGAGCAGGTGGCCGCCGCGCACCCCGAGGGCATCGACGCCGTCATCGATCTCGTCACCCCGGCCGGCGGCGACATCAGCCCGATGGCCGATCTGCTCCGCAGCGGCTCCACCTTGGTCAGCACCAACTACGCCACCGACCCCGACGCCCTGGCCGCCCGCGGCATCCTCGGCATCAACCTCGGCAACCAGCCCACCGCCGAGACGCTGACAACACTCGCCGAACCTACCGCCACTGGTGGGCTGCGCGTCCGTATCGACGCCGAAGTCCCGCTCGCCGACGCCCCGGCCATCATCGCCAAGGCCCGTGCCGGCCACGCCACGGGAAAGACCGTCATCATCCCCTGACGTGCAAAAGACGTCAGCCACACCCGGCCTTCCCGGGCCGACCCGACACTCAACGGAGAAGACATGAACCGAACCGCGCAGGCTGTGCGCTTCGACCAGTACGGCGAGCGTGACGTGCTGTACATAGCCGACGTTCCGATGCCCGAACCAACGCCTGGGGAAGTCGTCATCGAGGTCCGTGCCGCCGGCATCAACCCCTTCGACACGATGATCCGCTCCGGGGTGATCCGGGATCTGTTCCCCGTGACCTTCCCGTCGGCTCAAGGCAATGACCTGGCCGGGGTCGTCACCGCCATCGGCGCCAGGGTGGACGGGGTGGCCGTCGGCGACGAGGTGCTGGGCTGGACGCCAGGTGGAGCCACGCAGGCGACGCATGTGGCCGTCCCGGCGGCCCAGTTGGTGGCCAAACCGCCTCAGGTGAGCTGGGAGGTGGCAGGCTCCCTGCACATGGCCGGCGCCACTGCCTACGCGGCCCTGCGCGCTGTCGCTCCCCAGCCCGGGGAGACGGTCGCGGTGTCCGCCGCCGCAGGCGGGGTCGGTTCGTTCCTCGTGCAGCTGCTCACCGCTCGGGGCGTGCGCGTGCTCGGCATCGCCTCGTCGGCCAACGCCGAGTGGCTGGACAAGCACGGCGTGATCCCGGTGCCGTACGGAGACGGCCTTCGCGAGCGGCTTGAGCACGCGGCAGGGGCCCATGGAATCGACGCGTTCATCGACCTCTACGGCCCGGAGTACCTCGACCTCGCGGTCGAGCTCGGCGTCAAGCCGGACCGCATCCAGACGACGGTGGCCATGCAACGTGCGGCGGAGATCGGTGCCCGGACGGACGGCCGCCACAACGCGACCGCACGCGAGATCCTGGTGGAGCTGGTCGGTCTGGTCTCCTCGGGTGCCGTCGAACCTCCGATCGCCGCCACATACCCGCTCCACCGCGTGACCGACGCCTTCGCGGAGCTGGAGCAGCGGCACACCCGGGGCAAGATCGTCCTGATTCCCTGACCACGGCCGCGGGCGCTCCCGCGCGTGAGGACTGTTGTCCGCTCGGTAGAAGCGGTCGAGGCCATGGGGGACGGCGTCGGAGGAGATCCCCGGGCCCTCCAGGTCGGCCGTGCCCTCTTCGGTCTCCTCGTCGATTGAAAACCGGCTCCACTTCGTGCGGGACAACGCCTTCCGCCCGGACGCCTCCAGGATCCGCGCCGGACACTGGCCGGAGAACACGGCACCCCCGCGGTTTCCCGATCAGCCAGCTCCGCACCGCCGACCACACCAACATCGCCGCCGGGCTCCGCCAGACGCCTCTCCGCCCCTTCGAGCAGCCACTGCCCCTCCTCGGGCTCAGCCGACCAGCACCGACGTAGGATCTTCAGGCTTGGCAGGGCGCTGGCGGCATGCACAGTCACGACGATGACCAGGCCCAGGACGTCCACTCCCAGCCCCGCTTGTCGATCATGACCCGGCTCGGGCCCTCCGATCGCAGCGGCCCTGGTTCCCACCGAAGACGGATGATGCGCATTCCGTGCCGAGACCACCGGCTCGATCAGCGCACACCGAACATCGGACAAGTCGCTTGTGCAGGGCCTGCGGCCACCTCTCACACTTGGAAAAGCGCGAGGCTAGTCGAGTGAGTCGTACGACCCGTAAATGTCGGCCCGACTGGCGTCGGGGTCGAGCCTTTGCAGGATGGCTTGGGTGATGTCGGCGAGTTGGGTGACCTGGTCAGGTGTGAGCGCATCGATCACGTGGTCTCGCACGAAGGTCACGTGACCCGGGGCGGCCTCTTGCACCTTTCGCAAGCCGGCTTCGGTGAGGCGGGCGTCGGTGGCGCGGCGGTCTCCCGGGCAGGGAACGCGTTCCAGCAAGCCTCGGCCTTCCAGACGCTGCACAACATGGGAGAGCCGGGCGAGGGTGGCCGTGGTGCTGTGGGCGAGCTTGGCCATCCGCATCGTGCGCTCGGGCGCCTCTGAAAGCAGGGCGAGCACGTAGTAGTCGAAGTGCGTCAGCTGAGCGTCGCGCCGCATCTGGCCGTCCAGGGCCGTCGGCAGCAACTCCAGCACGGCAGCCAGCCGCACCCATGCCACCAGTTGCTCCCGGGTGAGCCATCGCGTGTCCATGCGCTCAGTATGCCACCAAAATAGTTGTTGCTACAACTGATTCGGCGTGGCATGGTTGTAGCAACAACCTGTTGTAGCTACAACCAACTGGGAGTCGTCATGGCGCACATCAGCATCATTGGCAGCGGAAACATGGGCCAGACCCTTGCCGGGCTGGCCGGCAAGGGCGGCAACACCGTGGAGCTGATCGGTAGCTCCGACGTGGACAGGGAAGTCGGCGGCGACATCGTGGTACTCGCCGTGCCGTACCCGGCAGTCGAGCAGGTCATCGCCCAGCGCGGTGCGCAGTTGGCCGGCAAGGTCGTCGTCGACATCACGAACCCTCTGGACTTCGCGACCTTCGACTCGCTGACCGTCCCGGCCGACAGTTCGGCTGCCGCCGAGATCGCCGCCGCGCTGCCCGACTCACGCGTCATCAAGGCGTTCAACACCAACTTCGCCGCCACGCTGGCCTCCGGCACGGTGGGCGGGCGGCCGACCACCGTGCTGCTCGCCGGCGACGACGCGGATGCCAAGGCGGTGCTCGTCGGTGTGATCAGTGCCGCCGGGCTGCGAGCCGTGGACGCGGGTGGCCTCAAGCGGGCCCGGGAGCTGGAGGCACTCGGCTTCCTGCAACTCACCCTCGCCGCCGGCGAGAAGACCTCCTGGACCGGCGGATTCTCCCTCTCGGAGTGACACCACCACTCGATATGCGGCGCCGGTGACGCCGCCGCATCCCTTGAACAGCCTCACGACCGGGTCAGCGACGGCGCCCCGGAGCCGCACCCGCCAGCAATACCGCTGGGCAGTCAAGACAAGGAAAAGCTCATGAGTATCAGTCCAGTGCGGCTCAACCACGCCGTCCTGTTCGTCGCCGACGTGACGCGATCCGAGAGGTTCTACACCTCCGTCTTCGGCATGGACGTCACCGAGCGCTTCCAGGACCAGGCCGTGTTTCTGCGGTTGCCCGACTCAGTTAATGATCACGATCTTGGCCTCATGAGCGTCGGCCCGTCCGCGCCGCCCAAGCGACGCGGCGGGATCGGGCTGTACCACCTGGCCTGGCAGGTCGACACCATCGAGAAGCTCCAGCACGCCCGCGAAGTGTTGGCCGAAGCCGGCGCGTACACCGGAGAGTCCAGTCACAACGGCATAGCCAAGAGTCTCTACGGCGCCGACCCCGACGGCAACGAATTCGAGATCCTGTGGATGCTCCCCCGCGACCAGTGGGACGCGTACGCGACCACCACGCCCGTCGAGCCCCTGGACCTGGCAGCCGAGGCCAGCCGCTGGAGCGGCATACAAACCGCCGGCGAAATCCGCTGATCAACGCCATTGGCCCACCCGACCGGCACGGCCACCAGGCACGACCGCACGGCTTCCCCGGCATGCCGAACGACGGAGGCTGACGGCCGCCCGGCCTTCGAGCAGTGCCTTGAGCCATCACGACAGGCAGACGAACACAAGGAGGAATCATGACGGACACGGAAAGCAACAAGCAGGCGGTGGCGAGGGTTTTCGCCGCACTCCGAACGGGAAACGTGAACGCCTTCGACGACCTGATGGTCGAAGACTACGTGCAGCACAACTCCCAGACCCCCGACGGACGTCAGGCGCTGAGGGCCCTCTTCAGTGAGCTCGGCCCGATAGAGGTCGAGGTTCACCGGGTCATCGCGGAGGGCGACTTCGTCGTCGCCCACTCGTACTACAAGCCGCTGAACTCGGCGGTCGTCGACATCTGGCGCTTCAACAGCGAAGGCAAGATCGTCGAACACTGGGACGTGCTCCAGGAGGTCCCCGAGACGACCGCCAGCGGCCACGACATGTTCTCGCAGCTGACGTAGCCCCGGCTCGGCGCCGGACAGCGCCGCTCGGTCGACGCACAGGCGAGTCCCAGCCCCGCACCGGGCTTTGGGCCCGTGATCCGCCGGCACCCCAGCAGGAGTCTGTGCACGGGCCCGCCGCCCGAACGTTCACCACCTCCTCGCCCCGGAACGATCCGGGCTGAAACATCACCCCCAAAGAACTTGAACCTTCAACCACCTAGTGCTTACATAGAGACCGAAGGTTCAAATTTGAACTTCCAGCGACTCTGTCTTTCTATCCAGGTTCGGAGACTTGAGCATCATGACCACCACCGCAGCCACCCGCAGGACCCTCGCCGCCACCCTCATGGCCGCAGCCCTCACCGCCGCCGTCGCCGTGCCCGCCGCGGCCGCCCCGTCGGCCGCCACCGTCCGGCACACCGGCCACCACGCCACCGCCGGCCACGGCGAGAGCGCCCGCCTCGCCTACCAGAAGTCCGTCGCCGTCGGCGTCCTCAAGGGCCTGTTCGAGCGGGGGGACACCAAGATCGTCGACCGATACGTGCTCCCGAACTACATCCAGCACAACCCGACGCTCCCCGACGGCACCGCGGCGTTCAAGAAGCTCGGCACCGCTCTCCACCAGCAGTTCCCGAACACCAAGATCAACGTGACGCATGTCATCTCCGAGGGCGACCTGGTGGTCATCCACTCCAACGTCATCGCGGTGCCCGGCACCCTCGGCAGCGCCCAGTTCGACATCTACCGCTTCCAGGGCGGGAAGATCGCCGAGCACTGGGACTCCATCCAGGACGTGCCCGCGACCACGGCCAACGGCCACGACATGTTCTCCACGCTCAGCCAGCCGACGACCCACCAGCTCGGCCCGCGGTCGCTCACCGCCTACAACAAGAAGCTGGTGACCGACTTCTTCGACCAGCTCATGGTGCGCGAGGACCTGTCCGCCATCGACAAGTACGACTCCCCCAACTACATCCAGCACAACCCGATCACCCCCGACGGCCCCGAAGGGCTGAAGGCCACGCTGGGCCCCTACTTCGACGCGTACCCGCAGTCGACGGCCATCCCCAAGCGGATCATCGCCCAGGGAGACCTCGTCGCCGTCCACAGCAACTTCGTCACCGGCCCCGACGACCGCGGCCAGTCGGTCATCGACCTCTTCCGCGTGCAGAACGGGAAGATCGTCGAGCACTGGGACGTCATGCAGGCCGTGCCCGCGACCTCGGCGAACGACAACACGATGTTCTGAGCCACACCGCACCACACCCCGGCCCGGCCCGGCCCGGACGGACACGCCATGTGTCCGCCCGGGCCGGGCCTCGTCGGTGGCTGCGGACATCGCCACACCCCTGCGACGTCCGCCTTGCCATTCCTCACCTGCAAGACGATCGTGGAGGGTGCCTGTTCATGAGGCAGAAGGGCCAGGAACGCCACCATGGAGCACTTCGGCGAGCTGCCCGACCGTCGCACTCGCCAACCGGACGGGACAAGCCTCGACGTCACCGTCGCCGTAACGGACAGCCGCGGGCTTGTGGCGTATTGGACCTGCGAAGCACAGGACCTTCTGGGATACGCCCCAGCAGAGATCATCGGCCGTCCCCTGGCCCATCTCCTCTCCGCCGACGGCTTCACGTTCCGCCACCGCGACGGGCGCCTGCTGGACACCCGGGCCCACCTGTCCCCCCTGCTGGACGCGCGGAAGGAGCAGGCCACCCTGGTGACAGCCCTTCCGGTGCCGGAAGCACTGACGCCGGAAGACAACACCCTCAAGCAGTGGATGTTCGAACAACAGCCCCGAGTCCTCACGATCTTCGATCCCGACGGGCGGACGCTCTCCGCGAATGCCGCCGCCGAGCAGGTGGCAGGCTTCCCCGATCACGAGGTCCGTGGCCAACGCGTCACCGAATTCTTCCTCGGGCCCCCCTTCGAGGAAATCGAGCGGCGGATCCTGCGGGTGGGCAAGACCGGCAAACCCGAATCCACCGAACTGTCCGTACGGCTTCCGGAGGAGACCAGAGCACATGCCTGGGGCCTCGACATCTTCCCGCTCAAGGACGTGGACGGCCGGGTGTGCGCGGTCGGCATGGCCGCAGAGGACTACTCCACGCAGTACAGCACCCGCAGGCGACTCGCCCTGCTGAGCGAAGCCCGGACCCGCATCGGCATGACCCTAGACGTGGCGAGCACCGCCCAGGAGCTCGCAGACGTCGTGGTACCGCGGTTCGCCGACTTCGTCGGCGTCGACCTGCTGGACGTCGTCCTCCGCGGTGTGCTGCCCGCGCCCGGCCTCGCGGTACTGCGCCGGGCGGCACAGAGCTGCTCCCGCCCCCTTCCGCGCAGCGCCGTACTCGACTCCGGCGACGTCCACTCACCACCGCCTTCGTCCCCCCTCGCCCGCTGCCTGGCCGGCGGCCCCGCGGAAGTGCGTGACCTCAAGGCTCCCGACATCGTCCGCTGGCTGGCCGAGGACCCCCTCCACGCGGCCCACGCCGACGCCTTCGGGGCGCACTCCCTGATCGCGCTGCCCATCCGGGCCCACGGCGTGGTCCTCGGAACGGTCCTTCTCCTCAGGTACGCGACCTCACCGGACCCTTTCCACTCCGACGACCTGACCATCACCGAGGACCTGGTCTCCCGAGCCGCGGTCTGTCTGGACAACGCACGCCGCTTCACCCACGAGCGTGGCATCGCACTGGCGCTCCAGCGCTCCCTGCTTCCGCGGGGACCGACGGTCCACCCGGCCGTGGAAACGGCCTCCCGCTACGTGCCCGCAGGCGGCAGCGCCGGCACGGGCGGCGACTGGTTCGACGTGATTCCCCTGCCTGGAGCACGGGTCGGCCTCGTCGTCGGCGATGTCGTGGGCCACGGAATCGACGCCTCGGCCACTATGGGCCGCCTCCGTATGGCAGTGCGCACCCTCGCCGACATCGACCTGCCGCCCGACGAACTCCTCACCCACCTCGACGACATCGTGACCCATTCAGCGCCCCCACCCGATGCCGACGACGCCATCCCTGGTGACATTGGCGCCACCTGTCTCTACGCCGTCTACAACCCCGTCTCGGGTTCCTGCGCCCTGGCCCGGGCCGGCCATCCAGCCCCGATCCTCGTCAACCCGGACGGCACCACCGAAGTCGTCGACCTGCCCGCCGGCCCTCCCCTCGGACTGGGCAGCCTGCCCTTCGAGACGGCCGAGCTGCAGATACCCGAAGGCAGCCTGCTCGCCCTGTTCACCGACGGCCTGTACGAGAGCCGCGACCATGACATCGACGAAGGCACCCGCGCCCTGCGCCAGGCACTCTCGAGGCCTGCTCCCTCGCTCGAAGCCCTCTGCGACACCGTCCTGAACACACTGCTCCCGCATCCGGAAGCCGACGACGTGGCTCTTCTCCTGATCCGCGCCCGGGGCCTCGGCCAGGACAGTCTGGCCTCCTGGGACCTGCCCAGCGATCCCGCTGTCGTGTCCGAGGCCCGTCGGCGCGTCTGTGACCGCCTCGCCGGATGGGGGCTGAACGACGAGACTGCATTCATCACCGAACTCGTCGTCAGCGAGCTGGTCACCAACGCCATCCGCTATGCCACCGGGCCGATCCGGCTGCGTCTGATCAAGGAGCAGACACTCACCTGCGAAGTGTCCGACGGCAGCACCATCAGCCCACATCTGCGCCGGGCACGGCTGAGCGACGAGGGCGGCCGCGGCCTGCTGCTCGTCGCCCAGCTCACCGAACGGTGGGGCACTCGCTACACCCGCACGGGCAAGACCATCTGGGCCGAGCAGCTCATCCACTCGGCCTGACCGAATGTGCAGCCGACGGGTCCGTCCCGCTGCAATTGTCCGGGGGCAGGCGAGCCGCGGCGTCTCCGATAGGCCTGGAGTCACGCCTCCGTTGACATTGCCATGACCCAGCTTGCCGGACCTGGCACCGACAGGTGGCGCACAACAGGTGCCCACCGCTCTCCGCGAGGATCTCGTCCACGCCGTGGAGAGCCCCGGCCTTCAAGACATGCGCCGTCCTGGGCATCGGCCTCACTTCTGTCGCGGGCGAGCGGCACCCGGCGTCTCTGGCGCATCCGCGGTTGCCGAACGTCGGCCCCGGCGGATCGGACCTGAAGTGCCGGTCGCGTCGGCTGCAGGCCTGCGGCCGGCACGCAGGGCTCTATGTGGGAACCAAGTGCTTGATCGATCCGTCCGCCACCGGCCCCATCGCCCACGCCCGCCGCCAGTGCTGCACTGCCGTCGCCACGGCGCTCTCGCCCCCATCCAGCCATCTACTTCTCATATCGAAGACGCACAAATTTTATATTTGTGAGATGGCACCGCCTGGCTCAGTGTTGAGGGACAGCAGGAGCCCCCGACCGCTTGGCCCGACGCGCATCCACCGGGAGGGCTCCGCAAGGAAGGAGTTTCGAGATGGTCGAGGTCAAAGTGGATTTCGCCCGGTGCGATGCCAACGGCACCTGTGCGGCACTGATGCCTGATGTGTTCCAGATCGGCGGGGACGGGCTGCTGGAGCAGTTGAAGACCAACGTCGAGGACGACCGAGCGGACGAGCTCGAGGAAGCGATCCTCTGCTGTCCTCTGGGGGCGATCTCCCGGTCATGACCACTACACTGCCGCGTTTCGAAACGTTTTCGCCCGATGCCCTCACGCACCCGGGCGGCGCCCTCCCCGAGGGCCCTCTCGCACTCGGCTCCGAGGGCTATACGGTCCTGAGCTACGAGCTCGCGACGGCCGTACTGCGTGACGGCCGGTTCAAGAACGCCGCCCTCACGCTGATGGAGGAATTCGGCATCACAGACGGCCAGGTGCACGAGTTCCGCGCGAACAGCATGATCATGGCCGAGGGCCCGCGCCATCTCAAGCTGCGTCTGCCGCTGGCACGGTTCATGGGTCCGGCGACCGTCGAGAACATCCGCGACGTCCTGCGCGAGATCATCCAGGACCTCGCCGCCGACCTCGACCCGTCGGCGCCGGTCGACTTCCACGGTGCCATCGACCAGCGCCTCCCCGCGCGGGTGTACTGCCACCTCGCCGGCGCGCCGGCCGAGGACGCGCCCAAGGTCGCGAGCCTCTCCGAGCGGACGCTGTCGCTGCTGAACCGCGACCGGAGCCAGACGTCGACCATCATCAGCGCGTACGCCGAACTGTTCGACTACCTGAAGGACCTCGTCGCGAGCAAGCGCGCGCAGGGGCTGGGCGAGGACCTGTTGTCGTTCCTCATCGCCCAGCACGACGCGGGCAAGCTCACCGAGGACGAGCTCTTCAACGAAGCCGCCGCCATGCTGGAGGCCAGCTCGGTCAACACCACCCACCAGACGGGTCTGGTGGTGTGGACGCTGCTGAGCAATCGCAAGGTCTGGCAGCAGCTCGTCAAGGATCCCTCGCTCATCCCGGACGCCGTCGTCGAGGTGCTTCGCCTCTACCCCCGGCCCGGGATCGTGAGCAAGATCGCGGGCGAGGACATCGAGCTGAACGGAACCGTCATCCCGGCCGGCTCGGACGTGCACGTGGCGGTCTGGTCGGCCAACCGCGACCCGGCACGCTTCGAGAACCCCTCGGAGTTCGTGTTCGGGCGTGAACAGAACCAGCCGCTGACCTTCAGCACGGGCGGTCACAACTGCCTCGGGCAGGGTCTCGCGAAGGTCGAGATGCAAGAGGTCGTCACGTACCTGGTCAATCACTATCCGAACGCCGTCATCCACGAGGACGGCACCGAGATCGGGCAGCTCGGCGGCCGGTGGCTCGTGAAGTCGCTCGCCGTGGACCTCAGGCCGTAAGGGCGGGCGTGATGACCGACACGAACAGTTCGCTGACGGAGCGCCTGGCCTCGCACTGGGCCGGCCTGTCGTTCGACGAGATCCCGGCCGAGGAGGTCGAGCGGGTCAAGGACAACATCCTGGACACGCTCGCGGTGGCCCTCGCCGGGGTGAACACCGACGAGGCGCAGCGGGTCAGGACCGCACTGACCAGCGTGCAGCAGACCACTTCGGGGAGCACCGTCTGGGGGACGCCGTTCCTGCTCCCGCCGTCGCACGCAGCGCTCGCGAACGGGACGTCGGCCCACGCGCGCGACTTCGACGACGGAGGCGGGCCGGGGCACGCGGGGTCCACTGTGCTGCCGACGGCCATCGCCGTCGCCGAGGCGACCGGGGCCGACGGACGGGCACTGATCGCGGCGACGATCGCCGGGTACGACATCGGCTACCGCGTCCTGCAGTCACTCGGCGGCTTCGCCGCGCACACCGACCGGGGCTGGCACTCCAGCGGCACCATGGGCAGCCTCGCCGCTGCCGCCGCCGGCGCGAAGGCCCTGGGTCTGGACGCCGAACGCTTCGCCGACGCCCTGGGCATCGCCGGTTCCTTCACCGGCGGCGTCTGGGCGTTCATCGAGGACGGTGCGTGGACCAAGCGGATCCATCCCGGAAAGGCCGGGGAGACCGGCGTCGACGCCGCGCTGCTCGCGCGCGCCGGGATCACCGGCCCACGGCAGATCTTCGAGGCCGAGTGGGGCGGCCTGTTCTCCCTCTACAACGGCGGACAGGGATTCCCGGAGAAGGCGCTGCACGAACTCGGCGTCGACTTCAACGTCGCGACCGCGTACCTCAAGCCCTACGCCTGCTGCCGGGGAAGCCACTCCACGATCGACGCGGTCCTCGCGCTCATCCACACACGGGATCTCAAGCCCGAGGACGTACGCCGTATATCGATCACAGCCGGAGAGACGGCGGTGAACATGCTGTCGGTCGACCCCATCGAGACGGTGTTCGACGCGCAGTTCAGCCTCCCGTACGCCGTGGCGGTCGCCCTGAACAACAGAAGCGTCGGCCTGGACCAGTTCGACCCGCCCCGCGTCGACGAGCCCGGCATCCGGGCGACGCTCCAGAAGATCTCGATGCACGTCGACAGCGACATCCAGCTGGAGGACGGGCCGCGACTGGACGTGGAGCTCGCGGACGGCGCGTCGGTGACGCTCTTCGCCGGCAACCCCACCTACGCCAAGGGATCGGCGCAGAACCCGCTGTCGCACGCGGAGGTCGTGGACAAGGCGCAGGCACTGCTCGCGCCCTACGGGCCGGGGGCCGCACGCGACCTGGTGCGGGCGGTCGAGAACCTGGACACCGCTCCGGATCTGTCGGAGCTGCTGCGCGCTCTTCGCGCAGAAAGACGAGAGGAGTGACGTGGTGACGAGCGAGATGACGCAGACCGTCGAGCGGACCGAGGTCATCGCGTCCGAGCCTACGGAGTCCCTGGCGGCGGCGCTGGACATCGAGATCCCGCACGCCGCGGGAGATCCCGTGCCCCCGCTGTGGCACTGGACGTATCTGCTGGAGCGCAGCCCGGGGCGGGATCTCGGCGAGGACGGGCACCCCGTGACGGGAATCCCCGCGCCTCCCGGCCCGGGACGCCGGCGGATGTTCGGCGGCGGACGGGTGACGACGCTGGGCGACCTGGTGATCGGGGAACCCGCGACGAAGGTGACCTCGATCAGGAGTTCCGTCGACAAGGTGGGCCGGACCGGTCCGCTGACGCTGACGACCGTGCTGCAGGAGATCTTCCAGGGCGGCGAACTGGTGATCCGGGAGGAGCAGGACATCGTCTACCGCGCGCCCGGCTCCGGCGCGCTGCCGACCCCGTCGGCGCCGCCGCCGGCGCCCGCCGGGCCGACGTTGGACCTCGCGGTCGACGAGCGGCTGCTCTTCCGGTTCTCGGCGTTGACCTACAACGGGCACCGCATCCACTACGACCTGGACTGGTGCAAGCAGGAGGGGTACGACGGTCTCGTCATCCACGGGCCCCTGCTGGCGCTCATGTCGGGCGAGCACCTCCGCCGCCAGGGCATCGGCCTGCGGGGCCGGACCTTCGCCTACCGCTTCGTCTCACCGCTGACCAAGCCGCAGACCATCAACATCGTCCCCGGCGCGGACGGGCTGGGGCGCGGCGCCGAGGCACGCGGCGCGGACGGCACCATCGCCGCCGTGTGCACTCTCACGGAGGCCTGAGACCGTGACCACATCCACCACCGACGTCGCCATCGTCGGCGGGTCGACCGCCGGTCTTCGGGCCGCGGAGGCCGTCGCCCGACACGCCCCGGAGCTGAGCGTCACCGTCATCAGTGACGAGCCTCATCTGCCGTACGAGCTCCCGCCGCTGTCCAAGGTCTCGCTGGACGACCGGCTCGACGTGGACGCGCTGGTCTATCCGTTCGCGGCGGACCTGCGCGACCGCGGTGTGGACTTCAGGCTCAACACACGTGCCCTGTCGCTCGACACGGAGTCGAACACCGTCGTCCTGCCCGACGGGACACTGACCTATCGCGCGCTCGTCATCGCGACCGGGTGCGAGGCGATCGTCCCGCCGTTGTTCGCCGGTCGTCCCCGTGTGCACGCGCTGCGCCGTTTCGAGGACGCGACCGCCCTGCGCGCGGCGGTCGCCGACCCTGAGGCCTCCGTCGCCGTCGTCGGAGCCGGCTTCATCGGCGGCGAGTTCGCCTCGACGCTCGTGAAGGCGAAGCGCACCGTCTCGCTCATCGACCTGGCGGCGAAGCCCCTGGACCGGTTCGGCGGACAGGTCGCCGACGCCTACGCGGCGCTGCACCGGGACGCGGGCGTCAACCTGTTCCTGGGCAACGGCGTCGTCGACATCACCGAGGAGGACGGGCGCCGCAAGCTGGTGCTCGGCGACGGGACACTGGTTCCCGCCGACGTGATCGTGGTCGGCGTCGGTGTCCGCCCATCGATCGACTGGCTCCGGGGCTCCGGGCTGACGTTCGACAACGGGATCCTGGCCGACGCCACCCTCCGGGCGGCTGACAACGTGTTCGTCGCCGGCGACGTCGTCCGCTGGCCCAACACACGGTTCGACACCGCGATGCGGATCGAGCACTGGACGAGCGCCGCCGAACAGGGGCGCGCCGCGGGAGTGAACGCCGCGAAACTCCTCTCGGGGGCCAAGGGCGACGACTTCTCGAACGTGCCCTACTTCTGGTCGGACCAGCACGGCGTCCGCATCCAGTTCGCCGGCCATCTGACCGGTGACGAGGAGATCGTGGAGAGCAGCACCGACGACGGCCTGCTCGTCCTCTATCGCAGGGGCGAGGTGGTGGCCGGCGTGCTGGCCTTCGAGCGGCGCGCCCAGTTCGTCAAGCTGCGGGCGCTGCTGCGCCGGGAACTGCGCTGGCAGGCCGCCGACGAGTTCATGCGCTGAAGAACCCCGCCGTGATTCCGAGGCGAGGGACGAGTCGTGGTTGTGCGATCAACGAGGAGTGTCAGTGATGGGTGACGTGGCGAACCGGCGGACTGCCGTCATTACGGGTGGGGCTCAGGGGCTGGGGGCGGAGATCGCGTTCCGCCTGGCCGGTGAGGGATTCGCGATCGCGCTTCTCGACCTGCAGAAGGAGGGCCTGGACCGCACCAAAGAGAAGATCGAGAGCCACTTCGCCGGGATCCCGGTCAAAGCGATCCCGGTGGATCTCTCCGGTGAGGAACTGGTCGCGGGCGCGTTCGCGGAGATCGACGCGGAGTTCGGGCGCGTCGACGTTCTCGTGAACACCGCGGGGGGCAGCGGGACCGTACAGGTCCGGGACATCGAGGACCTGTCGTCGCAGACATGGCAGACCGTGCTGGGCAACAACGTCACGAGCATGTTCCTGTGCTGCAAGTACGCCGTTCCGATCATGCGCCGCAACAGCCACGGACGGATCGTCAACTTCTCGTCCGCAGTGTCGGGCGGTCTCTCCGGCCCGTCCGGGACGGTCGGCGCACTGCTGCCCTACGCGACGTCCAAGGCGGCGATCAACGGCTTCACCAAGCAGCTCGCCAAGGACCTCACCCGCAGCGGCATCACCGTGAACGCGGTCTCCCCCGGACTCATCCTGCCCGAGGAGGGCCGGGTGAGGACGGTGTTCGAGTCTCTCCCCGATTCCGACCAGGCCGCCATCCGGGCGGCCATTCCGGCCGGGCGGACCGGTACGGCGCACGAGATCGCGGCGTCCGTCGCGTACCTGGTCTCCGAGGACGCGGGCTTCACCTCGGGCACCATCCTGAGCGTCGACGGCGCCGCCTCCTAGCCCAGGCCCCGCACCCGCCGTGTCCGGTGCCACCGAGTGACAAGAAGGGGAGCCGACCGTTGCTCCAGTATCCGTTGGTCCTTGTGCCCGCGTTGGGTTCCGACGCCCGGCTATGGCAGCCGGTCGTCGACCACATCCTTGAGCACATCGCAGTTGAGTGTCTGATCGTTCAGGCCACCGGGGACTCGATCGAGTCCATGGCGGACGACGTGTTCGCCCAGGCGCCGGACCGGTTCTACCTGGCCGGGATCTCGATGGGTGGCTACGTCTCCCTGGACGTCGTGCTCCGGGCGACCGGGCGAGTCGCAGGACTGGCGCTGCTGAACACATCGGCGATCGCCGCACCGCCCGACCGCAGGAAGAGCTCCACCAGTCTCATCGCGCTGGCCGAGTCCGGCCGGTTCGACGAGGCGGTGGACCGGATCAGCGGCGCCGTCGCGCCGAACCGACCCGATGTGACGGCCCTCGCGGCCTCCATGGCCCGTGACCTGGGGCCTGAGGTCTTCAAGGCCCAGCAACTCGCGGTGCTCAACCGTCGTGACCGCACATCGGAGACGTCGAAGATGGCGGTGCCGACGTTGATCGTCGTCGGCGACGCGGACGCGATCACACCTCTCAAGCTGAGCGAGGAGATGGCGGGCTCGATCCCGGACTCGGAGCTGCGCGTCCTGGAGGGGATCGGCCACCTCTCGCCCCTCGAAGCTCCCGCCGTGGTCGCGTCGCACCTGGTGGACTGGCTGCTGCGCATCGACGGCCACGACTCAAGGACAACCTCATGACGATCACCTTCGACCACACGACACAGGGCCAGCGGGTGCTCTTCGGCACCGGCGCCGCGGTCGCCAACACGGTCGAGGCGGTCGAGGGCCTCGGCGCGAAGCGGGTCCTCCTCATCGCGGACGTGTTCGCGTCAGAGCTGTCCGACGCGATCGCCGAACGGATCCCCGTCGTGGAGCGGGTCCACGAGATCGTCCAGCACGTGCCGGTCGAGAACGCGGCGCGGACCGTCACACTCGCGCGGGCGCAGGAGGCCGACGCGGTCATCACCATCGGAGGCGGGTCCTCCATCGGCCTGGCGAAGATCGTCGCCCGTGACGCCGGCCTGCCGATCGTCGCCGTGCCGACCACCTTCGCCGGCTCCGAGGCCACGAACGTGTGGGGCCTCACCGAGGCCGGGCGCAAGACCACCGCCGTCGACGACAGGGTGCTGCCGAAGGTCGTCGTCTACGACGCGTCCCTGATGGCGAGCCTGCCAGGCCAACTGGCCGTCTCCAGCGGGCTCAACGCGGTGGCGCACGCCGTCGACGGGTTCTGGGCCCCCCGTAAGAACCCGATCAACCAGGCGATGGGCACAGAGGGGCTGCGAGCCCTCTTCCCCGGTCTGCGCGCCCTGCACACCAACCCAGATGACATCGGGGCCCGCGAGCAGACGCTGTACGGCGCCTACCTCGCCGCCGTCGCGTTCGCCTCGGCGGGCTCCGGAATGCACCACAAGATCTGCCACGCGCTCGGCGGCACCTACAACATGCCGCACGCCGAGACGCACTCCGTCGTGATCGGCTACGTCACGGCGTTCAACGCCCCGTACGCCGCTGACGCCGCCGCACGCGTCGCCGCGGCCGTGGGCGACGGCCGCACCGCCGCTGCGGGGATCTACGCCCTGCGTCAGCAGGTCGAGGCCCCGATGTCGCTGAAGGAACTCGGCTTCCAGGAGGAGGCCATCTCCGAAGCGGCCGGCATCATCCTCCCGGCGATCCCGCCGTCGAACCCCCGCCCGGTGACCCAGGCCGCCCTCGAGGCACTACTGCGCGCCGCATGGGCAGGCGACCCGATCGAGTGAGGAGCGGTCCACGACCGTGCACGCTGTCCCCGCAAGGCAGATTGACCGCGAGCGGTCGCCGGGCGGGGACAGCGGTGTTTCTTGCTACGGCCACCACTGACATCGGATATCCGCCCGCCTTGAGGGGTGAGGAGTGAGGGCATGCTCAGGCGTGCCCCGCACGCCCTCACTGAAGTCGGCCTCACCACGGTCGGTCCCGGTCTTCGCCGACACGCACATCCGCGAAGGTCGACGCCGGCGGGCAGGCCCTCATCGGTACCGGGTCGGGACACGCCGGGTCACTCGGCCGAACTCACTAGTCTCCGCGAGCGATCGCCTCACCAGCACACCCGTGCGCTGATCGAACTCCGCTTCACGCCGACGGCCATGGCGAGCTCCTCGGCCCGGGCGCCATCACGGCTGACGACGCCGGCCAGCCTCCCACCGAGGTTCGCTGCGTGGCCTCCCGACGAGATCACCGCACTGCCCTCGTACCGCACTCACGCGGATGTGGCCGCGGGCAACGTGACATGCCCGGCCCCTCGAACCCTGGACTCACGAACAGGCCCTAGCGAGACGAGTAGTTCCGATTTCAGGGTTCACAGACGCAAGAAGGGTGTCCAACATCGGGTCGTAACGACCGATTTGGACACCCTCTTGGCGGCACTGTACGTGCCTGCCGATGACCGCTTGAAGACCCCGCGATGGTGTGCGGACTACGATCTGCGCCTGGTGCGCACCCCCGGCCGGGCCGCCCGTCACCTGGACCTTGTTGGACCCGAAGATCGATGAACGGCAGATCCTGGCCGACAAAGGCTAGATCGCCGCCGAACTCCCGCTCAAAACGGTCCGCCAGCTGATCGAATCGGTTACCGACACCCTCGAAGGCCAGCTCGACCTCGAACAGCGCGGCGGCCGCGCCATCGAAGGGGTCGGCGTCCGCGTGGCCCAGCGGATCCTGGCAATGACCTGCGCCGTCTGGCACAACCGCGCCATCGGCGCACCTATCACCCGATCGCTGACCGCATCCGACCACCGAGCCACATCGGAACTGCTCGTCTAGGCGTACTGGCGGGCCGGTACGGCAGCGGCTGTCCGCCGCTGGGCTCCACGAACGGTCTGTACGAGAAGGGTCGCGATCGTCATCGGACCCACGCCGCCAGGGACCGGGGTGATGAAGGAAGCACGCTCCGCGGCCGTGTCGAACTCGACGTCGCCCCGGTTGTCGGCATACCCCGCGTCGACCACCACCGCGCCCGGCTTGATCCACTCGCCCTTGATGAGTTCCGGTACCCCGACCGCCGCCACGACGATGTCGGCGCGCTCGACGTGCTCGCGCAGGTCCGCCGTCCGCGAATGGCAGTACGTCACTGTCGCGTCACGCCCCAGCAGGAGCATCCCCATGGGCTTGCCCAGGATGGCGCTACGGCCGACCACCACCGCGTGGCTGCCTGCGAGCGGCACCTTGTAGGCGTCCAGCAATGCCAGGATCCCGCCCGGCGTCGCGGACGCGAACCCCTCCTCGGAGAAGGCCATGGCCGCGAACGACGCCCGGGTCACCCCATCGACGTCCTTGCCGGGGTCGATCGCCTCGAACGCGGCGCGCTCGTCGATGTGGTCGGGCACCGGATGCTGCAACAGGATGCCGTCGACCTGGGGATCGGCCGACAGGTCACCGATGACACGGCACAGTTCCTCGGTGTCGATGCCGGCGTCGAGATCGACCCGGCGCGACTGGATCCCGACCTGACCACAGCGGTTGACCTTCATCCGTACATATGTGTGCGAGGCCGGGTCATCGCCCACGAGCACCGTAACCAGAGTCGGCGTTCGGCCGTGCACGCGGCCGAACTCCACCACTTCCGCCCTCAGTTCGGCCAGCATCGCCGACGACACCGCACGGCCGTCCAGTAGTTGTGCCGCCACTTCAGCATCCTCGTTTCTCTTGAGCCTGGGGACCGCGCACGGCCCGGTCAGAACACCACCGTCTGGTTGCCGTCGCGGATCACCCGGTCCTCGCAGTGCCAGGCCACGGCCCGGGACAGCACCTGACGCTCGACGTCGGCGCCTCGCCGCTGGAGTTGCGCCGTCGTCTCCACATGGGAGACGCGCACGACGTCCTGCTCGATGATCGGGCCCTCGTCCAGGTCCTCGGTCACGTAGTGAGCGGTCGCTCCGATCAGCTTCACCCCGCGGTCCTTGGCCTTCTGGTACGGCCCGGCGCCGATGAAGGCCGGCAGGAAGGAGTGATGGATGTTGATGATCGGCACATCCAGCTCCTCGATGAACTCCCCCGAGATGATCTGCATGTACCGGGCCAGCACCACCAGGTCGACGTTGCCCTTGAGCAGTTTCAGGTGCTCCTGCTCCGCGACCGCCTTACCGTCCTTGGCGACAGGCACGTGGAAGAACGGGATGCCGAAGCCGCGCACATCGTCGCCCAGGTCCGGGTGGTTGGAGATCACCATGGATATGTTCATGGGGATCTCGCCGTGGCGTTGCCGCCACAGCAGGTCGAGCAGACAGTGGTCCGTCTTCGACACCATGATCGCGACACGCTTGAGTTTGCGCGCCTCCACCAGCCGGTAGCTCAGCCCCAGCGCGGACAGGTCTTTGTCCAGCTCCTCCTCCAACTCGGCCAGCCGACCGGGCAGACCGTCCAGGTGGAACATGGTGCGCTGGAAGAAGCGGCCGCCGGCCGGATCGGTCGAGTGCTGATCGAGCGAGATGATGTTCGCGCCGACCCGCGCCAGCACAGACGAAACCGACGACACGATCCCGGGTCCGTCGGCGCCCTGGACGATCAGTCGTCCACGGTCAGCGGCGTCTTGAGCAGGCAGATTCATGAGAGTGGTTCCTTTGCTGAGCTGCGCCTACTGGGGGACGACTCCGGAGGGGATGGAGTTCAGGTCGGTGTCCTTGTTGCTGGGCAGGTCCAGGTACGGGAACCGCTCGACCGTGGCGCGGATCGGCTTGATCCGGGAACCGTGGTCTCCCCAGTGAATGACCACCTCGGTGCCGATCTCGGCCAGGTCCACGTCGATCGCGCAGTGCGAGATCATCTCCCGGTAGTAGTAGGAGTAGGCCACCACCGAGGAGATCCCGACCTGCTTGCCGTCCTTGGTGACCAGATCGGCGTGACCCGCGGCCGGGGCCGACGGCGTGAGGGGGAACTCGAAGTTCCTGTACTCCTCGCCCGGCTCGAACTGCGAGGCGAACACGTCGAGTACGTCCTCCTTGTTCCAGCGCAGCACGACCGTCTTGCGGAGCGGGTTCGCGGCCTCGGCCTCCAGTGCCTCGCGGCCGATGAAGTCGTGGTCGAACTTCGCCATCCAGCCCCAGTTCACCTCGAACGGAGTCCGCAGCCGGGCGCGCACGTCGCCCGGTTCGGCGCTGCCCGTCAGTGGACTGCTCACGTGCGACGGCGGAAGGTTGGCCCCGAACACCGGGTGGTTGACGAACTCGGGGTCGGTGAACGCGGCCGGCAGGAAGGAGTTTCCCTGCTGCGGGAATCCTCCCTCGGTGTGGTTGACCACGTAGGTGCGCCATCCGAGCCGCTTGATGTCGTACTCCTTGCCGGCCTGGAACACCATGTCGAACACGGCGGGTCCGTACTCCAGGGGCCCGCGCAGCTCGTAGGCCAGAGTGTTGGACATACCGATCCGGGAGAGCTCGATGTCCGCCGCCGGGTCGATCCCCGGAACCTTGACCTTCTGGATGCCCAGGAACTTCAGATCGCGCAGCGGCTCACCGAGGAGCTTTTCCAGGACCTGCAGCGAGCTCGGACCCGCGACCTGGAACAGGAAGATGTCCCGCATCGTGATCTCCACGTCCAGGCCCAGCGCCGGGGCCTTGAAGATCGGCCACGGCATCGCGGCGAGATGGCGGAAGGAGTCCTCGCTGTCACGCACCGCCAGACCGTGGTTGGCGATGAACCCGCGCTCGTCGAGCATCACCAGATGCTTCGAGCTGCCCACCGGCCACTTGTGGACGTTGTTGATGCTCACCCGCGACAGGAGCTCCTGCGCGTTCGGACCGCGGAACGTCATCTCGGGCAGCCCGCTCAGGTTCGACGCCAGGTAGACACCTGTCTTCCAGGCCATCGACTCCTGCTTCCAGCCGTCGCCCTCCCAGATGTGCAGACTGCCCAGGATGTTCCCGTAGGTCATGATCTCCGGGTACACGGGGACGTCCTGAATGGTCGGCACGCCCGGACCGACGGGTGCGGCAACTCTGTCGTTAGCGTTCATGGTTGAAGCTCCTTCTCTGACACTCAAAACTCTTCGGAACACCAAGTCCGCGCGGCACTGGAGGCAGGACGGACGGATCTGTTGTCACGCCACGTCGTCGATCTGGTCGTAGCGCAGGGACTTGACGCGCTCCATCACCGTGCGCAGCGGCTCGGCCTCACGACCCGTGATCAGCTTCACGTGCTGGGACTGGAGCGCCTGATAGCCCTCGGCGACCGCGAGATCAGCCGACACCAGCTCGTCGCTGGCCCACATGTGGCCTTCGGGGCTGGGCGGCATGTCGGGGTCGTAGGTGCGGGGCAGGCCGACGGAGTCGAAGAAGGCCAGCCGCTCCTCCTCGGTCACCGGCGCGTAGGTGATCGGCACCCCGTGCACCTCGGAGCCGATGCGCACGATGTCGTGCATGCTCAGCAGTTCGGGGCCGGAGATCTCGTAGACGGCACGCGCGTGCCGCTCGGGGTCGCGCAGCACCGCGGCGGCGCTCCGGGCCACGTCGGCCTTGGCCACCGGGGACAGGGAGCCCTGCCCCGTCGCCATCTCCAGCCGGCCGCTCTCCGCGGCGGGGGCGATCCAGATGTTGCTGACGATCTCGGCGTAGAGGTGATTGCGCAGGAACGTGAACGGGATCTCGGAGGCCCGCAGGTCCTGCTCGCTCTGGTAGTGGTCCTTGGC
Organism: Streptomyces sp. NPDC002643; assembly: GCF_053592555.1. Taxonomy (NCBI): domain Bacteria; kingdom Bacillati; phylum Actinomycetota; class Actinomycetes; order Kitasatosporales; family Streptomycetaceae; genus Streptomyces; species Streptomyces sp. NPDC002643. The sequence continues at coordinate 115,722 of NZ_JBSFVY010000011.1, read as the reverse complement.
CGACGTGGCGGGGTTCGTCGGGTGCTCGCCACCGCCGACCGAGGTGTAGACGATGTGGCGGATGCCCGCTCGCTGAGCTGCGGCGATGGCGTTGCGGTGCTCCGCCACCCGTCGGCCGAGGTTGAGCCCGCTGATCAGGAAGAGCGTCTCGGCCCCGCGGTACGCCGCGTCCAGCGACTCCGGCTCCGTGTAGTCGCCCTTCAGAACGGAGACGGCCGCGGACGCGCGGTCGGCGAGCTTCTCCGGTGTGCGGGTCACCAGGGTCAGTTCCGAGCCCGGGTCCTGGTTGAGCAGCAACTTCGTGACCCGGCGCCCGAGGTCACCTGAGGCTCCGCTGATGACTATTCGGCTCATGGTGCTTCTTCGCTTCCTCGTGGATGGGACAGGACGTCAGCCGAGCGGTCCCCAGAAGGTCTCGCCGTGATAGGTGTCGGAGAGTGGCGTCAGCGACTCGGGCCACACACCGGCCTGGACCTTCCGGCGCTCCTCCTTCGGCCGCACTCGGCCGTCCCAGCCCACCTGCTCCATGTAGTAGTACAGCTGGATCACGAGGCCGTCGGGGGCGACGGCGTGGATCACGTAGTCGATCCCGGGGTGGATCTCCTGCGGCAGGTCGAGGAGCTTGACGCCCTTCTCCTCCAGGAACTCCTTCGCCGCGCGGAGCTGCTCGTAGGAACCGACCTGCACGCCGAAGGCGAGCATGGTGCTGTCCTCCCGGACACCGAGCGCGCCGCGCAACTCCAGGGGGAGCAGCGTCACGCTGTGGTGCTCGGTGTTCACCCGCAGGAAGAGGACGCGATGGCCGTCGATCTCGGCCTCCTCGCTCTTCACCATGCCGAGACGCTCGGTGTAGAAACGCTCCGCCGCGTCGAGGTCCTCGACGAAGATGCTCACCGGTCCGAGCCGTACCGGCTTGAACGGCCGGGCCAGCAGCACGCCTCCGACGTCGTACGTCTTCGGCAGCTCGTCCAGCCACTGGTGGCCCGACGTGATGTCGATACCCTCGGCGCGGGCTTCGGCGATCTCGGTCGACTCCGACTTGTACGGCAGTGGAGGGTGCTCGTTGACCCAGGGCCACATCACCTCCGGCTTGCTCAGGCCGTCCCAGCCGACCTGCTCGATGCCGTACTCCAACTCGTTGATGTGGCCGGTCGGGTCCGGGAAATAGGTGTGCCAGTTCGACCCGGGGTCGCGGCCGTAGCGCTCGATCTTCTGCCCGAGCTCGGCGAGCCAGATCCGCGCCTCGACGACCTCTCGGAGCGTGCCCACCTGCCAGGTGATCTGGTTGACCGTGATGTCGGCACGGGCCGGCGGCTCCCTGTGCTCGATCCACGGGCGCGGCATGATCACGAAGGTGTGGTGGTCGCTGTTGTGCCGAAGGAAGAACAGGCGCGTGTCGGGGACATTGTCGAGCCAGGGGCCCGGGTCGGTCTTCTGTACATCCACCACGTCGGACACCGAGAACCCGAGCACGTCCGTGTAGAAAGCGGCGGACTCGCCGGTGTTGTCGACGCTGATGCCGAAGTGGTTGAGGCGCCGGATCTTGAAGGGACGGTCGTACAGGACACCGCCGACCGGGAACTGCTTCTTGGTCATGTGCTCTTTCCTCAGTCGGTCGGCTTGACGACTTCGTTGCGGATGGTGCCGATCAGGGCGGAGGAGACCTCCACGACGTCACCGGGCTTGACGAACAGCGTGTCCGCGTGGGAACCGTCCGCCTCCTGTCGGGTCGAGTCGACCGCGGTGCCCTTGGGCGTGCCGCTGGCGATCAGATCGCCGGGCAGCAGGGTCGTGTCCCTGGAGAGGTGCTCGCCGAGCGCGGCGAAGGTGTGCACCATGGACTTCGTGTTGCCGCTCTGGCGCACCTCGCCGTTGACCCGGCATTCGACGGGGATGTCCTGCAGGTCGGTTCCCTCGTTCACGATGATCCAGGGGCCGACCGTCGCGGAGGAGTCGAAGTTCTTCGCGTACGCGAAATCGGGGCCGAAGGACACGTTGTCCCGGATCGACCAGTCGTTGAACAGGGTGAAGCCCCACACGTGCGAAGCGAAGTCGTCGCGCTTGATGTCGCGACCGGCCTTGCCGATGACGATGGCGATCTCCGCCTCGTAGTCCAACCGTTCGGTACGTGCCGGATAGCGCAGCGGATCGCCGCTCGCGGACACGGAGCGGTGGTCCTTGATGAAGAACTTCGGCCCGCCGGCGAGAAGACGGTTGATGGTGGCCTCATTGTCCTCGCCGTGAGAGTTCTCAGCCGCGCTGAGCATGTGGTCGGCGAAGTTGGCGAGCGCGCAGAGGATCCGGGACGGGCCTTCGACCGGGGCGTGCAGCCTGACCTCGTCGAGTGCGAACCGGAGTTGCTCCCCAGCCACCCCACGGTCGTCCTGCGCGTTGTCCGTCAGGTACGCCAGCGCTGCTCGGGCGCCGTCGAGGGCCCGCGCCCCCTCCTCGATGAATGCGTTGAGCCGAGCGGGTACGGCGGCGGCTGCCTCGGCGACCGGCCGGGCGGTGTCCGTCGTTTCCGCCAGGTATTTCGCGTACGCGGCGTTGATGTCGACGACGGTGTTCTCGAGCACCACACCGACCCGTCGATCCGGGCCGAATACTGCGACCTTCATGGTTCTCCTTGTGAATTGGTGGGGGGCGGCGCGAAGTGACGCGCCGGATCGCCGCGTTACTTCGCGTCGGGATCGACGCCGACCTTGTCGAAGAGGCGTCCGTCGGTGGGGGTGAGGCTGTAGATGACGAGACGCTCGATCTTCCCGTCGCGGATCGTGAAGAAGTCGGCGAGTGCCACGGCGTTCCCGTTGGCGATCAGGTCGATCTCCACGGCGACGTGCTCGCCGTCCACGACGAACCGCTTGGGCGTCGGCTTCATCGCGCCGGGCGCGAGGCCGTTCTCATACATCCGCCGGATCGCGTCGGCACCGGTCAGCGTGCCCGCGGCGTTCTGCAGTACGGCGTCCGGCGCGAACAGGTCGGCCACGGTTCCCGGATCGGCTGCGGTGACACCGTCGAAGTAGGCGGTGACGACCTCGACAGGGCTCGTCATGTCCCTTGTCCTCTCTCGTTGTTCGTCGTGGTTTCTCGCGGTCGGATCACGCCGGGAGGTACTTCGTCGAGGCGTAGACCGACTTGTACTCGAGGTACGCGTTGATGCCCTCCGGCCCGAGTTCACGGCCGATGCCCGAGTCCTTGAATCCGCCGAACGGCGCGCCGAGGTCGAGGGTGTAGTAGTTGAGCCCGATCGTGCCGGTACGGACCCGACGCGCCACGGCGAGCGCGCGGTCCTCGTCGGCGCTCCAGACGGAGCCGCCGAGACCGAAGTCGCTGTCGTTGGCGATCTTGACCGCGTCATCGTCGTCGTCGAACGGGATGAGCGCCAGGACGGGGCCGAACACCTCCTCCTGGGCGAGCCGGTCGGAGTTGTCGACATCCGCGAAGACGGTGGGCTGGACGAACCAGCCGCGGTCCAGGTGGGCCGGACGGCCACCACCAGTGATGAGCCGGGCGCTGGAGTTCTTGGCCGTCTCGATGTAGCCGAGGACGCGGTCCAGGTGGCCGCTGGTGGCCATCGGGCCCATCGTCACCGTGGGGTCGAGGGGGTCACCGATCTGGTACGCGTCCGCGAAGCCCGCGACGGCCTCGACGACCTCGTCGTAGCGGGAGCGGGCGATGAGGATGCGCGACTGTGTCGTACAGGTCTGGCTGTTGTTGAGGAAGGACGCGTTGTCCAGTCCCGCGAGCAGCGTGTCGACGCTCCCGTCCTCAAGGAAGATCGCGGCCGACTTCCCGCCCAGTTCGAGGCTGACGCGGCGGATCAGCCGGCCGCACTCCTGGCCGATGATGCGGCCGGCCGCGGTGGACCCGGTGAAGGCGATCTTGTCGACCAGGGGGTGCGACACGAGCGCGGCGCCGGCGTCACGGTCACCGAGCACGATGTTCAGCACGCCGGCGGGCAGCCCGGCCTCCTGGGCGGCGTCGGCGAAGACGTACGAGTCGAGCGCGGTCTCCGGCGAGGGCTTCAGCACGACCGTACAGCCGGCGGCGAGCGCGGGCGCGATCTTGAACATGGCCAGCGCCTGCGGGAAGTTCCACGGCACGATCGCGCCGACCACGCCGACCGGTTCGCGGCGGACGATCGTCGACCCGGCCATGCTCGGGCGCACCTCCTCCAGCGGGAGGTTCTCGATGACGTCGGCGTAGATGCGCAGCAGGACGGCGGGCGCCCCGCCGTTGAACATCTGCGAGAGCCCGATCGGCATGCCGTTCTCACGGCTGACCAGGTTGGCGGTGTCCCCAGCGCGCTTTTCGAGCGCGTCCGCGAACGCGCGCAGTATCACGGCGCGTTCGGCCGCGGTGGTACGGCCCCAGGGGCCCTCGTCCAGTGCGCGTCGGGCTGCTCGGACCGCGACGTCGATGTCCGCTTCCGTGCCGAGCGCGGCGACGCCGATGCGCTCTCCCGTGGCGGCCTCGATCTGGTCCTGCAGGCGGTCGCCACTCGGGTCGACCCAGGCGCCGTCGATGAAGAAGCGCTTGCGGTCGAGGTCACTGTGCCACTCGGCGGTGAGGGACATGTTTTCTCCTGCCTGTCACATGGCGGATATCACCCGTAAACAAAGGGTGTTGCTTTGAGTCGGAATTGGCGAGGCCGGAAATGTTGGCCCAGCTATTCATCTGGAGCATGAGGGTGTGCGCACACCGCGCGGCAGAAAGACCAGCTCGACTGTTGGTACGTCGGCTAAGGGGTCAGCCCGCGTTCCACAGAATCGCCCTCGCCCGGGCGACCACCGGCGCGTCGACCATTTCTCCGTCCACACGGGCGGCATTGCCCCCGGTGACGGATTCGACAACGCGGCGGGCCCAGCGGACCGCTTCCTCGTCGGGTCGGAACGCGGCGTGGGTGAAGGGCACCTGCCTGGGATGTATGAGGAGCTTTGCCGTGAAGCCGATCTCCTTGGCCCGTCTCAGGTCCCGCCGAAGTGCCTGGGCGTCGTCCAACGCCGTCGTGACACCGTCGACGGGACCTGGCAGTCCAGCCGCCCTCGATGCGAGCACCAGTGACGAGCGGGCGTGGAGCATCGCGCTCCAGCCGGTGTCGGCACCCAGGTCGAGTGCGTAATCGAGGTGCCCGAAGGCCAGGCGAACGACGCCGGGGGTGGAAGCGATGTCATGGACTCGGACCATGCCGGTCGCCGACTCGATCAAGGCGATCACCGGCACGCCGGCGCGCTTGGCGGCAACCGTCAACGACTCCGGTGAGTCGGCCTTCGGAAGCATCACGGCCATCAACCCGGGGACGTCGGCCAGTGCGTCCAGATCCGCGCCGCACAGCGGGCTCGACGGGTCGTTGATCCGGACGCAGGCGCGACCACCACGCGACAGCCACTCGACGGCTGACGCGCGCGCGGCGTCCTTCCGGTCTTCCGCGACCGCGTCCTCAAGGTCGATCACGACCAGGTCGGCGCCGGTGTCGACCGCCTTGTCGAAGCGCTCCGGACGATCACCGGGTACGAAGAGAAGCGACTTCGCCGACTGTACGGCGTTCTCCCGATGCGGGTGCGTCATGCTCATCGCGCCGGCCGGACCGTGTCTGTCGGGGGCTCTGCCAACGGAACCGCTCCGAACTCGGCCAGCACGGCATCGGTATGCTCGCCGACTTCCGGAACGCGGCCCATGACCGGCTTGGCACCCACGAAGGTTGCCGGCGGGATGAGCGCGCGCAGTGTCCCGGCCGGCGATTCGTAGTCCAGCCATCGGCCTCGGGCCTCCAGCTGTGGATGATCTCCGAGACCGGCCATGTCTCTCAGAAGGGCGTTCGCGATGCCCGCGGCCTCAAGCCGCTCCGCGACTTCCTCTGCCGTGCTTTCGTGGAATGCCCGCTCGATCTCGATCTGCAATTGCGCGCTGTGCTCCACTCGAGACGAGTTCCGTATGAATCTCGGGTCGGAGGCGAGCGTCGGCTCGCCGAGTATCCGCTCGCAGAACGTGACCCACTCGCGCTCGTTCTGGAGTCCGAGGAAGACCTGCCGGCCGTCACCGCAGTGGAACGGCCCGTACGGAGCGATCGCCGCATGTCGCGCGCCCGTCCGCGCCGGCGGTGTCCCGCCGTACATGGCGTAGTTGAGCGGATAGCCCATCCATTCGGCGAGAGCCTCCAGCATCGAGATCTCGATCTCGACCCCCTCACCGGTCCGGCCGCGCTGGATCAGCGCGGAGAGGATGCCGCTGTAGGCATACATACCGGAGGCGATGTCCGCGATGGATATGCCGACCTTCGAAGGCTCGTCCGGAGTACCGGTGATGGAAACCAGGCCGGCCTCGCACTGGACGAGCAGGTCGTATGCCTTCTTGCCGGCATACGGTCCGTCGCCGCCGTAGCCGGAGATCGAGACGTGGATGAGGCGAGGGTTCAGCGCCCGGAGCGCTTCGGCGCCGAGGCCGAGCCGCTCGGCCGCACCCGGCGCGAGGTTCTGGACGAAGACGTCGGCCTGGCTCACCAGAGCCGCGACGGCCGACCTTCCGTGGTCGCTCTTCAGGTCGAGCGCGACCGACTCCTTCGATCTGTTCAGCCAGACGAAGTGGCTCGCGAGCCCGCGGACCGTTTCGTCGTAGCCGCGGGCGAAGTCGCCGACATCGGGGCGCTCGATCTTGATCACGCGAGCTCCCAGATCAGCCAGTTGACGCGTCGCGAACGGCGCGGCAACGGCCTGTTCGAGGGAGACAACGACGAGTCCGTCGAGGGGGTTCATGCCGAATCCTTCGTTCATCGCCACACCGCGTTCAGACGGCGAGCAGGGACGGGGTCTCCAACGTCTTCGTGAAGTACAGGCGCTCCGCGGCGAACTCGCGGTCGCGGGACATCCGCCGGAAGACCTCAAGGTCCTGGTCGAGCTTGACCGGATCGGAGGAGTGGAAGAGCAGTCGCTTGTTCGCGGCAGCCCGCGGACTCGCCTTTTCCAGGAACGCGCGGCGGCGGACATCCGCATAGACGTCGAGAACGCTCTCGTCGGCACGCCCTTGAACCACCGCGCCGAGGGCCTCGTTCAGGACGTACGAATCGAACAGACCCATCGTCAGTCCGAGTCCGCCGGCCGGATTGGTGGCGTGCGCCGCGTCGCCGGCGAGCAGCACCCGCCCCGCACGGTAGGAGGACGCACTGCGCTGATGCATCCGGTAGGGCGAGATCGCGACGAGTTCCGTGGCCTTCGCGGCGTCCTCCCCGAACACGTTGGCGAGGAATCGCGGAAGACGCTCGGCCGCGGACTCCGCGGGCAGCGCGTCGTCCTCCATGTAGGTGTAGCGCCAGAGGCCGTGTTCGCCCGACTCGTCGATCTTGGCGATGATCGCACCGTAGACGTCGTCGACGTAGAACGTCGACTGCGCCCAGCCCGGGCGGTCGTCGGGGAAGCGGACGTTCGTCGCCACGAACCGTTCGGGCCATGTCATGCCGTCGAAGCCGAGCCCGGTCTCACCACGTACCTTGGACCCGGCGCCGTCCGCGCCGATGAGCCATGCGGCACGCAGAACCTTGTCGCCGCCTGCGGCGCGGACCGTGACCTCGACGCCTTCGGAGTCCTGGGTGACCGCGGTGACCTCGTGGTCCCAGAGGACGCGGACGTTCTCGAACGTCTCCAGCCGCCGCAGGATCACCTGCGCCAGCGCGCCCTGTCCGAGGTGCAGGTTGTAGGGATGCCGCACTATCCCGTCGAGCGCCTTGAGCCCGTACTCGATGATCTCGCCGGTCCGGTGAACGCGGTAGGCGTAGTCCTGTTTCAGGAACCCGGCCCGGCTCGCATCGTCGAGGAGATCCAGACGGGCCAGGCCGCCGAGTGTCGCCCAGTGATAGACGATCGCCCGCGGGGAATCCTGCAGGCCCGGCGCCCGCTCGATCACGGTGACGACGACACCCTGCTGAGCCAGGCCAAGTGCGTTGAGGAGCCCGGTGGGCCCCGCTCCCACCACGATCACCTGTTGTTCTTCTCCCACCAGTCCTCCAGCCTCGGAAACCGTCGGTCGACGCCGACCGCGAGCCTCAGGTCACGATGCTGGAGAGCGAGCCATTGGTCCAATGTTGTTGATTGGGCGCACCTATACACTGGATGCATGGATCTCCGCAGCATCAGGTACTTCCTCGCCGTGGCGGACGCCGGGTCCATTACGGAGGCGGCGAAGATCCTGCATCTCTCCCAGCCACCCCTCAGCATGTCCATGGCGAAGCTGGAGACGGAGCTCGGCGTCACCCTGCTGAACCGGATGCCTCGCGGCGTCACGCTGACACCGGCCGGCCGCTACCTGCAGGTCGCCGGCCAGCGCCTCATCGCCGAGGAGCAGCGGCTTTCGGCGACGTTGCGGGCGATCGGCCAAGGGCTCGAGGGAGAGCTGCGCGTCGGGGCCGAGCCCATGGGGCTGTGGCAGGTCGTGAGCACACGGGTCGCATCTTTCCTGGCCGAGCATCCCCGGGTGTCGCTCGAGCTGATGGACGCGACGCCGCAGGTTCAGCTCGAGAACCTTGCCAATGGCTACCTGGACCTCGCCGTGGTTCCCGTTCTGCCCCAGGAGCCGTTGCCGCCCGTCAACGACGTCGCTTTCACGGTGGAGATCGTTGCCACGCTGCCCTTGACCCTGATCGTGCCGCAAAGCTGGAATCTCAGCGTCTCCGAGCCTCTTCCCCTCGCGTCCTTGAGGGACAGGACGTGGATCCTGCCCGGAAGACTGCCAGGTGCGAGAAGCCTCTCCAGGCTCATCGACGACCTCTTCACCACCGCGGGCGGAAGCCCCACGAAGATCATCCCCGTCCCCACGGTGCAGACCGCTGCCACGTTGGTCGCCGCTGGTCTGGGCGTATCGGTGATGAGCGACGAGATGGCCGCGCACCACCCCGGCGTGGACCGGGTCCCTGTTGCCGGGGGCTGGCCCGAGCTGCCACTGGGCCTTGTGCGGAGGCAGGACGGGATCGTGACTCCCATCGCCGAGCGGTTTGCCGCGCTCTTCGCAGCGGACGGGGCCGGCGAGCCGGCCGGCTGAGCCGGAGCCGGGTCACGCCGACAGGAACGCAGGTGGCCCCTTGACCGGGAAACGGGCACGAGCCGCGACGCCCTGTGATCACTGAGAAGGTCAGTGCCCCGTGTGTCACCTCCGCTGCGCCTGGTCATCCGCCACGAAGCTCCGGACCTCGTCCATCAGCGCCTTCGCCGACACCGACGCACCTCTCCGCGCCATCTCCTATGCACCTGGTGAATGAAGCGGCGGAAGATCCCGGCGGTTCACACCATGCGGTCGGCACCGCACGATGGACGCACCCGGATCACGCACCGGAGGAGACCCGTGCCCAACTCCCGCACCGCCGATGACGACCACCTCGACGATGTCGTCGTAGGCCCCTTCCGACCGGGCGCCGCCTCCAGGACAGCGACCGCGACGGGGCAGCGTGGGACGCATGGCTGAGGTGCGCGGGTCGCTGTCCCGGGACGTCGTCATCGTCGGCGCCTCGGTGGCCGGGCTGCACGCGGCTCGAACCGTAGCGGAGGTCTCACCGGAGCTCTCGGTCATGGTGATCGGCGAAGAGGTGCGGCCGCGGTACGACCGGCCGCCACCGTCGAGGACAGCTCTCACCCGGCCAACGGACCTCGACGCGACGACCCTGCGTTCGTTGGGGAGGCTTCGGGACGAAGGCGTGGACCTGCGCCTGGGCACCCGCGCGGTCGGCCTCGACATCGAATGCCGGGAACTTCATCTCGGGAAGGGCACCGTCTCGTACGGAGCGCTTGTGCTCGCCTGCGGCAGCGAGTCCGTTGTTCCGGCGCTCCTGGCCGATCGGCCGAAGGTCGTCACACTCGGGCGGCGGGAGGACTTTGTGTCGCTTCGTGCCGCGCTGGCCGACACTTCGGCATCCGTCGCCGTCGTCGGAGCGGGCTTCGCCGGCGGTGAGGTGGCATCGGCTCTCGCACGGAGCGGCCGCGCCGTCTCACTGATCGATGTCTCTCCTCAGCCCCTGGGCCGATTCGGTGCGTTCGTCGCGGAGTCGTACACCGCCCTGCACGAGGAGGCGGGGGTGGCACAGTACTTCGGCGACGGGGTCGTCGACGTCCTGGAGGCCGGGCGTGACCGGTTCCTGCGGTTGAGCAGCGGAGCGGTAGTGCCGGCCGACGTGATCGTCGTCGGTGACAGGGGCCGGCCCTCGACCGGATGGCTGACGTCGTCCGGGCTCACCCTCCGCAACGGCATCGTCTGCGACGCGGAGTTGAGGGCGCGCGAAGGCGTCTTCGCGGCCGGCGACGTCGCCCGTTGGTCCAATCCGCGCTACGGCACCCACATGCGCGGGGAGCATTGGACGAACGCGGCCGAACAGGGCCGCATCGCCGGGCTGAACGCGGCGAGATCCGTCGATGGTGGGAGCACCGAGAGCTGCGCCACCGTTCCCTACCTCTGCTCAGATCAACACGGTGTGCGGATACAGTTCGCCGGTTTCCTCAGCGGGGACGAGAGAACTCTCGCCCGACGGACCGCCGACGGCTCGATCATCCTTTACGGCCGCGAGGACCAACTGGTTGGTGTACTCGCGTTCGAGCACCGCTCCCTGTTCGTCGAGCTGCGCACGCTGCTGACGGACACGGTGACGTGGGACGCGGCCATGGAACTCGTCGGAGCCGCGATCAGCACCGGCCAGGACGAGCCGCGCGACCCGCGTCTTCGACGTACCTCACCCAAGCAAGGAAGCGAGACCCGATGACGTCCACCCACGAGCTCTCCGTCGAGCAGCGCGCCCGCGAGGACGCCCTCGTCCAGCGCGTGCTGAGCTCCTTCGACAACTGCGAGAACCCCCGGCTCGACCAGATCATGCGCTCGCTCGTCGGGCATCTGCACGCCTTCGTGCGCGAGGTCCGGCTCACCGAGGCGGAGTGGTCGGCGGGCATAGAGTTCCTCACCGCCGCGGGCCACATCACCACCGACACCCGCCAGGAGTTCATCCTGCTCTCCGACGTGCTGGGCGCCTCGATGCAGACCATCGCCATCAACAACGAGGCGTACGGCGACGCCACGGAGGCCACCGTCTTCGGACCCTTCTTCGTCGAGGACTCGCCGCGCATCGACCACGGCGGCGACATCGCGTTCGGTGCCAAGGGACAGCCATGCTGGGTCGAGGGAACCGTCACCGACTCCGACGGCAACCCCGTGCCTCACGCGCGCCTCGAAGTATGGGAGGCCGACGACGACGGCTTCTATGACGTGCAGTACGACGACGACCGCGTGGCCGGGCGTGCCCATCTGTTCACCGACGAGGACGGCGGCTACCGCTTCTGGGCGGTCACGCCCACGCCGTACCCGATCCCGCACGACGGACCCGTTGGCCGGATGCTCGCCGCCGTCGGCCGGTCGCCCATGCGCGCCTCGCACCTGCACTTCATGGTGACCGCGCCGGGCACGCGCCGGCTGGTGACGCACATCTTCGTACGCGGTGACGAACTGCTCGGATCGGACAGCGTCTTCGGGGTGAAGGATTCGCTGGTCAAGGACTTCGTACGGCAGCCGGCGGGCACCCCGACCCCTGACGGCCGTCCGCTGGACGGCGACTGGACGCGGGTCAGGTTCGACATCGTCCTCGCCCCCGCCGAGGCGTCATGAGCGCGTTCGTCTACTCGACCGTACGGACGCCCTTCGGGCGGTTCAACGGCGCGCTCGCGGGCGAGCGGCCCGACGACCTGGCCGCGCACGTGATCGAGCACCTGCTCGCCAGGACCTCCGCCCTCGACCCGGCCCTCATCGACGAGGTCGTGTGGGGCAACGCCAACGGCGCGGGTGAGGAGAACCGCAACGTCGGCCGCATGGCCGCTCTTCTCGCGGGCGTCCCCGTCTCGGTGCCGGGCACCACCGTGAACCGGCTCTGCGGTTCCTCGCTCGACGCCGCCATGATCGGCTCGCGTGCCATCGAGACCGGCGACGCCACGATCGTGCTCACCGGCGGCGTCGAGTCGATGACCCGCGCGCCGTGGGTGCTCCCCAAGCCCGGCCGCGCCTACCCCGTCGGCGACGCGACCCTGGTCTCCACCACACTGGGCTGGCGGCTGGTCAATCCTCGGATGCCGAAGGAATGGACCGTCAGCCTCGGCGAGGCGAACGAACAGCTCCAGGAGAAGTACGGCATTTCACGGGAACGGCAGGACGAATTCGCGGTCCGCTCGCACACACTCGCCGCGCGGGCCTGGGACGAGGGCTTCTACGACGACCTCGTCGTTCCGGTGGACGGGCAGGAACTCCTCCGGGACGAGGGAATTCGGCCTGGCACCACCGTGGAGAAACTCGCGGCACTCAAGCCGAGTTTCCGGCCCGACGGGACGATCACCGCCGGCAACGCCTCGCCCCTGAGCGACGGCGCCTCAGCCGTGCTCCTCGGCTGCGAGTCCGCGGCAGCACAGATCGGTCTCGACCCGGTCGCCCGGATCGCCGGCCGCGGCGCGCACGCGCTTGAGCCGCAGGCGTTCGGCTACGCCCCGGTCGAGGCCGCCAACGTCGCCTTGAAGCGGGCCGGCGTCACCTGGGACCAGGTCGGTGCCGTCGAGCTCAACGAGGCGTTCGCGGTGCAGTCGTTGGTCTGTGTCGACGCGTGGCTGCGGCAGGGCCTGCGCGAACCGGAGTTGGTCAACGCCAAGGGCGGTGCGATAGCCCTCGGCCACCCCCTCGGCGCCAGCGGCGGCCGGATCCTCGGCACCCTCGCCAAGGTGCTGCGTGAGCGGGGCGAGCGCTGGGGCGTCGCCGCGATCTGTATCGGCGTCGGCCAGGGGCTGGCGGTCGTGCTGGAGAACCTGGAGACCACGAAGTGAGAAAGCAAGCAGGTCCGCGAGGAGCCCGTGGAGCCTCCCGGTCCCACGGACGGAAGAGAGCGCGGACATGAGCAGAGCACAGGTGCTGACGACCGTCGACGAGGCGGCCGCCGGGATCGAGGACGGCTCGACCGTGCTGGTCGGCGGCTTCGGGTTGGCCGGCATGCCCTTCGATCTCGTGGACGGGCTGATCCGGCACGGGGCCAAGGACCTCACGGTCGTGTCCAACAACGCCGGCAACGGCGAGGTCGGCCTCGCCGCACTGCTCGCGGCGGGCTTGGTACGAAAGGTGATCTGCTCCTTCCCGCGCCAGGTCGACTCCTACGTCTTCGACGAGCTCTACCGCGCGGGGAGGGTCGAGCTGGAGGTCGTCCCGCAGGGCACCCTCGCCGAGCGGATACGCGCGGCCGGCGCCGGCATCGGCGCCTTCTTCTGTCCCACCGGTGCGGGCACACCACTCGCCGAGGGCAAGGAGGTCCGGGAGATCGACGGCCGGATCCATGTCCTGGAGTACCCCATCAAGGGCGACGTCGCGCTCATCAGCGCCCACCGTGCCGACGAGATGGGAAATCTGGTCTACCGCAAGACGGCCCGCAACTTCGGCCCGATCATGGCCACCGCCGCCACCACGACGATCGTCCAGGTGAGCGAGGTCGTGCCGGTCGGCACGCTGGACCCGGAGGCCGTCGTCACCCCGGGCATCTACGTCGACCGGATCGTCCCGGTCGAGGCCCGCCACTACACCGTCCAGGGGGCACGATGACGATCACCCACGGTTCGAGGACCGTCGAGCACACTGACCGCGCACCGCTGACCGTCGACGAACTGGCGGCCCTGGTGGCTCGCGACATCCCCGCCGGTTCCTACGTCAACCTGGGCATCGGCAGGCCCACCAAAGTGGCGGACCACCTTCCCGAGAAGCTGGGCATCGTGCTGCACACCGAGAACGGCATGCTCGGCATGGGCCCCGCCGCCACCGGTGACCATGTCGACGCCGACCTCACCAACGCCGGCAAGGTCCCCGTCACCGAGCTCCCCGGCGCGGCGTACTTCCACCACGCCGACTCCTTCGCGATGATGCGCGGCGGCCATCTCGACGTCTGTGTGCTGGGGGCGTACCAGGTCTCCGCCACCGGAGACCTGGCCAACTGGCACACCGGCGAGCCCGACGCCATCCCCGCGGTCGGCGGTGCCATGGACCTCGCGACCGGGGCAAAGGACGTCTACGTGATGATGACGCTCTTCACGACGTCCGGCGCGCCGAAGCTGGTGCCCGAGTGCACCTACCCGCTCACCGGTGTCGGCTGCGTCAGCCGGCTCTACACCGACCTCGCCGTCTTCGAGCTCGGTCCTTCCGGCGCCAGGGTGCGGGAAACGTACGGCATCTCCACTGCCGAACTTCGCACCCGACTCGACCTACCGCTGATGCTGGACTAGCCCGGCAGCTTCACTTCTTGCCCTCGAGCGCCTGGGCCGCCCATACGCCCGCCTCGGTTCGCGAGCGGAATCCGAGCTTGGCCAGGATGTGTTCGACATGGACCTCGACCGTCCTCGGGGAGAGCACGAGCTTGGTGGCGATGGAACGATTGCTGAGGCCCTCCGCGAGGAGCAACGCGACCTCCCTCTCCCTCGGAGTGAGCAGATCGGACGCTGGCACCGCGTCCTCCTGATCACTGCAAATGGCGGCGGCTCCGCCGAGTGCGAGGCTCCTGCGCCGGCCGGGTTCCAGACGCCGCCCGCTCTCGTGCAGACGTTGGAACGTGCTCTCCCCGAGCCGGCCCTGGACGGCGCGTGTGATCGCCTCGTAGCGCGCGCCCACCAGAGGCCCGAGAGCCTGGGTCTCGAGCGAGGTCCACAGCGCGGAGGCGACTCCCAGCAGTTGAGCCGCCTTCTTGGGGTCGCCGTTGTCGAGGGCTATGCCGGCCATCAGGTTGACGACGAGTGCTGTGCCGAGGTCGTCCCGGAAGCCGAGTTTGAGTTCGAGGCTCTCCTCGGCCAACTCACCGGCGACGGTCAGGTCCTGCCGTGTCCATGCGTCGAAGGCCAGCACCCACAAAGCGTAGGAGCGGCCCCACGTCTCGCCCAGGCTCTCACTCCGTACGACGGCTTCCCGACAGGCCTCCGACGCCCCCTGGTGGTCTCCCAGCGCGCTCCTGAGGAACCCGAGCAGGAACAGCGTCATCATCAGCCCTTCCGCGTCCGACAGAGCCGTATGCCCTGCGCGGGCCACGTCGAAGGCTTCCCGGGCAGTCTGGATGTCCCCCGACGTCATGGCGTACTGGCCGGTCCACGTGGCAATGTGCGCGGCCAGTCTCGGGTCCCCGGTCTTGCGCGCGATCTCGTCGGCCTTCCTCAGGAAGCCCTCAGCACTGGGCAGTTCACCGAGGAGCGATGCGACGGACGCCGCCGCCCAGAGTGCGTTGCCGAGTTCGAGGGAATCGGTCGGGTCCGTCGCCAGTGCCCTTTCCAGCCACTGTCGGCCTTCGCGGAGATGGCCGGTGATCCAGTAGAAGCGAAGACTTGACGCGAGCTCCAGCGCGTCACGGGAGCGGTCCGGGTCCTGGAGGAGCCCGTTGAATGCCAGTTCGAGGTTGGTGAAATCCGACTCCAACCGCTGCAGGGAATCGGCCTGGCCGAGGCCGAAGAAGTCCTTCGCCGTCTGTGTCGCCCAGGCCCGGTAGTGCTCCACGTGCGCGTTTCGAGCGTGGACGTAGTCATCGCTCCCCCGGGCGCGCTCCAGGGCGAACTCCCTCAGCGTCTCAAGGAGCCGGTAGCGCATTTCTCCCCGGGTGAGCTCAGGGAGGAGGATCGATTTGGACACCAGGCCGTCGAGCGCGTCGAGGAGTTCAGTGCCTTCCAGGGGCGGAAACCCGCACACGGCTTGGATCCCCGCGAGATCGGGGCTGCCGCTGAACGCAGCCAGCCTCGCCCAGAGCAGCTGCTCCTCCGGGGAGCATAGGTCGTAGCTCCACCGCACCAGCGCGTCGAGCGAGTGGTGGTGCGGTGTCGCGGTGGGGTCGCCACGATTCAGGAGCGCGAATCGATCGTTGATGCGGTCCAGGAGCTCGTTGACCGGCAGGGACCTCAGTCTCGCCGCGGCCAGCTCGATGGCCAGCGGCATCCCGTCCAGGCGGGCGACCAGTTCCGCGACCGACGACATCTCGTGCTCGGTGATCTCGAACTGGGCGTTGACGGCCTTGGCTCGTGCTTCGAGCATCGCCACGGCCGGATAGTCACGCAGCTCGCCCACGGTGATGTCCCGGCTCTTCGGAGGTACCGGAAGAGGACGGACGACGATCACCCGCTCACCCCTGATCCCCAGCGGCTCTCTGCTGGTGGTCAGCACACGCAGCTCGCCGGAGGCGGTGAGCAAGGTCGAGACGAGTTGTCGGCATCCGGGGAGTACGTGCTCGCAGTTGTCCAGGACCAGGAGCATCGAGCGGCCGGCCGTATGACGGCGGAGTTGTTCCTCGGCGTCCATGGTCGGTGCCGCACTCAGTCCGAGGTTCGTCGCCACCGTTTCCGCGATGCTGTGCGGGCTCCGCTGGGCGCCCAGCTCGACGAACCACACCCCGTCCGGGAACGCCCGTTCGAGGTTGGTCGCCATCGCGGAAGCCAACGAGGTCTTGCCCACCCCGCCGGGGCCGGTGAGCGTCACGAGGCGGCTGGAAGAGAACAGGTCACGGGCAGTGGCGAGCTCGCCTTCGCGCCCGAACAGATCGGTCGAAGGGGTCGCCGACGGTCGAGAGGGGACTGCGTGCCTGCTCATGGAGGCCATTCTCCGCCGCCGCGCCACCTGGGCAAACCCATCTGCGCCTACCGGCCACCGCCCTGCGCCCCATCCGTTGCACAGGACGCCGGATGCCGCCGACCACTCGCGTCGGCGGCATCCGGCCCTACCGGATCGAGAGGCGGAACCACCCCGGCGTCTCGCTCCGGACGGTGGATCCCAAGCTGACCTGCACGGATCAGGGGTTACCCGCTTGCTGCAAGCACTCCGCCCGGAGCTCCCTCGCCCGGCGGCAGCTCCGCCTGCGGCGCACGCTGCGCGCTCCTTGAGACGAACCTCAGGAAGCGTCGCGCGGCCTGCCCGCTCGGGCCGCCCCGCCGGGTGACCGCCCCGTAGTGGCGGAAAGCGGGGTCACTGAACGGAATGCTGGGGAGCGGGGGTCCCGGGGTGTGCCCTGGCCTTGATGCGGGCACGACAGCCACACCCATTCCCGCCGCCACCAGAGCGCGGAGGGTGGAGAGTTCTGTCACCTCGATCGCGACACGGGGACTGAACCCCGCCTCTCGGCACAGGCGGTCCGTTACCTGGCGCAGGCCGAACCCGGCCCCGAGTGCGACCATCGGCTCGTGCGCCAGGTCGGCGAGCGCCACATGGTCGCGGCCCTCGAAGGCATGCCCCGGAGGAACATCGAGGCACAGTTGCTCCCGCCCGAGCGGAAACCAGTCCAGGTCGTCCGCGGCCGGCTCGGGAGCGACAAAGCCGATGTCGATGTTCCCTCGGCGTACGTCGTCGACAACGGTGTCACAGGCACCACCGCACAGCTCGAAGGACGTACTCGGCGCGTGCTTGCGGTAGCGGCTCAGGAGGTCAGGTATCAGCCAACCACCGAATGAATGTACGAATCCGAGCGACACCGAGCCTCGATCCGGATCGACCAGGGTGGCGATCCGTTCCTCGCCTCTGTCGATCTCGTCCATGGCCCGCAGAGCGTGGGCCCGAAAGATCTCCCCGTACTTGTTGAGCCGCAGCCCGCTCCGGTGGCGGTCGAAAAGCTTCACGCCCAGCTTGCGCTCAAGCCGGGCCAACGCCCGTGACAGCGTCGGCTGGCTGATGTTCAAACGCAATGAGGCTTCCGTCATGTGCTCGACCTCGGCCAAGACGGTGAACCATTCGAGTTCGCGCAGTTGCATGGTTACCCTCCATAACCAGACGTGGCGGCACCAGACATGACACTGCGCCCCTGCATGACCGCGAACGCGGTCTCGGCGGCCCGTCGGACTGCCCACGGCAGTCCCTCTCCACGGCTATCGGAGTCCCAGCCGATCATCGTGGTCACATCATTTCTGCATGAGTGCCTGTAGATGCACTCCACGCTCCGCCCTCCGGTTGCCATCCACATTCGGATGAACACGTATCCACTACGTAGTTCGGGGAACTACGTAGTCCGCTCCGCTCCCGGGGTGCGAACCGCCGGTTACCGCTGGTGAACACCGGGGCCACCCGTGCGTCGTCCCGCTTGTCCACAGGGCCCGGCGTGCGCCACGGCTCGGGCCACGGGTTTCGGCGGTATTCCTGTCAGACCGGGCCTGAAAGCTGCTTCAGCGCCAGGTGCGGGCTTCGGCCGGCACGTCGCCGATGGTGAGCACCGACCCCGCGGTGATGATCTCGAAGGCGTCCGGGACGAGATCGGAGACGGCCTTCTTGAGCCGGAATCCGCTGCAGTGCATGGGGGCGACCAGCTGCGGGGCGTAGGCCGCGAGCGCCTTGGCGGTGTTCTCGATCCGATTGGCGCTGATGCCGGGGTGCCCGGTGTGGAACCCGCCAAGGACGCCGTAGAGCGTGTCGGTGCCTGAGAGGGCCCGCATGTGTTCGATCGAGCTGACGACGCCACGGTGCCCGCACGGGTCGATGACGATCAGCCCGAGGCCCTCGACGTCGATACCGAGCACCTGGTGGTCGTTGATGTCGTCCACCTCGACACGGCCGTCCGCGTGGACACACAGCCGCCCGGCGGGGGCTTCGGACTCGAAGTCGGCGGTGGTCCGCATCTCGCCCGAGGTGAACAGGCCCGGCCCGAGGGGGAGGGAGTCACGCGCCTCCATGAGGTGCCCGCCGGCCTGCCGGATCCCCTCTCGCGTCAGCCCGATGTTGATCATCGGCAGAGTGGTGTGCGGTTTGACGATCATCCGTGGGTCGAACGCGTCAGGATGAACGATCACCGGGGTCGGATGGCCGATCGCCTCCAGTACGCCGTTGATGCCGCCGAAGTGATCGGGGTGGCCGTGGCTGAGCACCACAGCCTCCACCTCCCGCAGGTCCACCCCGAGTCGGTGCGCGTTGTGCAGGACCACGTCGGCGGTCAGCCCGGCGTCGAACAGGATCGTCGTGGAGCCCGCCTCGGTGAACGTCTCCACGAGAAAGCACAGCCCGTTCTCGGCGAGCAGTTCGCCGTACCGGGAGTTGAAGTGCTGATCCATGTTGTAGCGGCGAACGCGGGGCGTGGAGGGCAGCAGGATGTCGATGAAGTTCTCGTCGAGAACGGTGATGCGGGCTCCGGCGCAACGTGTCATGGTGTCACCTCTCTGTGGTCATGGACGGGCTGCTGGAACGATGACGACCCGGCCGGGAACCTGGTCCGCCACCGCGGAGCAGGCCTTGTGGCCGTCGTCGGACCGACGATGCCTTCGCCAACACCGGCATCGCCCCGGACGCCTCCTACGAGGTTGCCGACCACGTGATCACCGCTGATCTCGTCTGCAACCAGCTCGGCGTCACCCTGCACCGCCCCGGGTCGCACGGAAGCTCGATGGTGATGGGCAGCCGGGAGTTGGCGGCGTCGGGAACGGCCCGTCCCGCCGGGCGCAGCTGGACATTGCCGACGGCGAAGTCCTCGAACCGCCGGCCCTCCGAACCGTTCACCGCCGGGGCGGCGTCACCCGAAACTGTTGTCCTCGCCGATGGCCCTGCCCATATGCGAGGCGAGGCTGTCCGCCGGAACATCCTCCAGTGCGGTGGGCGACATCTGAATAGGCAGGATCTTCACCATGCCTATGCGTGGGGCGCATCAGGATGCACCGTGCTGCTTCGCACGAACCTCACGAAGCGCCGTGCGGCGTGTCCGCTCGGGCCACCCCGCCGAGTCACCGCTCCGTAGTGGCGGACGGCGCTCGGCTCGCTGAGAGCGACGGCAAGGATCGTGGGCGCCGGCCGGTTCCCGGGCTGCGGCGCGGGCACTACGGCCACTCCGATCCCCGCTGCCACGAGCGAGTAGACGGTGGACAACTCGGTTGCCTCGATCTCGATCCGTTGGGTGATCCCCGCTTCTCGGAACAGGCGGTCCGTGACCTGGCGCATGCCGTACCCGACCTTGAGTGCCACCATCGGCTCGTCCACCAGGTCGGCAACCGCGACCATGTCGCGGCCCGCGAGGGCATGGCCGGGTGGAACCCCGAGGCACAGTTCCTCGCGACCCAGCGGTATCCAGTCCAGGTCGTCCGCGACGGGCTCGGGTGCCACAAAGCCGACGTCGACGCGGCCTTGGCGCACGTCGTTCACCACGGCGTCAGAGGCTTCACCGCGCAGTTCGAAGGACGCGCTCGGGGCGCGAGTGCGATATCGGTTGAGCAGGTCGGGGACCAGCCATCCGCCGAAGGAGTGCACGAATCCGAGCGAGACCAGCCCTTGCTCCGGATCGACCAGGGTGGCGATCCGCTCTTCGCCTCGGACGATCTCGTTCATGGCCCGCACAGCATGGGCCTGGAAGATCTCGCCGTACTTGTTGAGCCGCAAGCGGTTCTGGTGACGATCGAAGAGCTTCACCCCGAGCTTGCGCTCGATTCGGGCCAGGGCTCGAGACAGGGTCGGCTGGCTGATGTTCAGACGCAGGGAAGCGGCCGTCATGTTCTCGGTCTCGGCCAGGACGGTGAACCACTCGAGTTCGCGCAGTTGCATGACCTACTTATTCATATAACGCATAGGGAACCTGAAGGTCGGTCAGTTCTCATCGCCCAGGCCGTGCCACACATCGGCTCCATGGAGCTTCATGCCATTCCTGCCAGGTGGTTGTCGTGGTTCTGAACCTCTCCGGAAATCCAGCTCGGACGCGTACCGCCCGACCGGGCCCGAACCACCACTCGCTGCCCTGGAAAGCCGCCCACTCATCACCACAACCGACCTGACGACCAGACAAACCTTCCGTCAGGTCTCGCCACGGGCGGCGGCGAGCATGCTCCCGACGGTGATCAGCTTGGTGCGGAGGCGGCCCGCGGTTCTGCCTTCGGCGCGCTCGGTCTTGTCGATACGCTGCCAGCCTCGGTAGTCGACGACGTCGAGCGCGCGCTCGGCGATGAGCCGGTCCATGCCTTCCCGGTCGCCGGGGTCGTTGAGCCGCCCGGCGGCGAAGTCGTCGGTCAGCATCCTGACGGTCTCCGCGGAGCAGTACTTGTTGGTGCCGATCACTCCCGTGGGTCCGCGCTTGATCCAGCCGGCCACGTACACGCCGGGCACGCGGGTGCCGGTCTCCGGATCAATCACCCGCCCGTTCTCGTTGGGGACGACCCCGCGCCGGTCGTCGAAGAGCAGCCCGGTCATCGGTTGCCCGCGGTAGCCGATCGAACGCAGCACCAGGCCGGTGCGCAGCGTCGTGGTGGTGTCGGACGGTTCGGCGCTGAGCCTGCCGGACGCATCCGCGACCATTTCGTTCCTGGCGACGCGCACGGATTCGACGGCGTCGGTGCCGAGAATCTCGACCGGCGACGTGAGGAAGCGCAGAACAATCCGCTTGTTCGCCGGATCGGGGCTACGCCGGGCGAGGTCAGCGACCTGCTTCACCTTGTGGCGTTGCGACGGCTCCGCCTCCTCGCCGTCGATGAACGCGCGACTGGCGGCGTCGAGCACCGCTTCTTCCGGGTCGACGACGATGTCGACGTTCGGTATGTGGCCAAGTGCCAGGAGTTCGGAGTTGGAGTAGGCCGCCTGGGCGGGGCCCCGGCGGCCGAGAACGACGACCTCCCGGATGTTGCTCACCCGCAGAGCCTCAAGCGCGTGGTCCGCGAGATCCGTCTTGGCCAGGACCTCCGGATCAGTGACGAGGATGCGGGCCACGTCGAGTGCCACGTTGCCGTTGCCGACGATGACGGCCCGCTCACCCGACAGGTCGAACGTCCGGTCGGCGTAGTCAGGGTGGCCGTTGTACCAGCCCACGAACTCGGTGGCGGCGTGGCTGCCGGCGAGATCCTCACCAGGAATGCCCAGCGCGCGGTCGCCGGCCGCGCCTACCGCGTAGATGACGGCGTGGTGGTGTGCGAGCAGTTCCTCGTGGCTCACCTGTCGGCCCACTTCCACGTTGAAGTGGCAGCGCACCGTGGGCTTGCCGAGAACCGCGTCGAACTGGTCCGTGACGCCCTTGGTGCCCGGATGGTCCGGTGCGACGCCCGCGCGCACCAGCCCGTACGGGGTGGGCAGACGGTCGAAGATGTCGACCTCGACGTGCGGGTTCGCGGTGAGTTCCATTGCGGCATAGCAGGCGGCCGGACCGGACCCGACGATCGCGACGTGGAGGGTGCCAAGGGTCTCATCGATCTGCGGGCGCTTGACAGGCTCCGGCCAGTCGGGGCCGATGGGGTGTTTGGTGTAGTACTCCGCATTGATGTCGAGGTAGGGCTTGTCTACCTCGTCGAGGTCCTTCTCCCATTGAATCGCCTCCACCGGGCACTCCTCGGCGCAAGCCCCACAGTCGGTGCAGGCGACTGGGTCTATATACAGCATTTCCGTTGTCACAAAAGGCTTCTCGTCCGGCGTGGGGTGGATGCAGTTGACCGGACAGACATTGACGCACGCAGCATCGTTGCAGCACGGCTGTGTGATCACATAAGCCACGATTCTCCCTCTCCAACAATGGGTGTCCGCTGCGCGCAACCGTCCCCGGGCGGGTAGCAGGCCAGACTGCGTCAGGTCGCTGGTGGTGGACCGGCTGCACGTCATGTTCGGCTCGCCGCGTGACGAGGAACCGCCATGCGGCGTCCGTCACTTGTGCGGTTCGAGTCGAACCGGAATGGCGGAGAAGCGCGGCATCGCGTTGATCGGCTCGATGTGGTTGTCGCTACTGACCAGCAGGTTCGTTGAGGAGCCGACCTCCTCGTAGTCCTGGTCCTCGTCCGGCATGCCTCCCCACGAGTGAGTCATCGACACCACACCGGGCTTGACGGTGGCATCGCTTTCCACGATCGCGGGGATGCGGCCGTTCTCCGACACAATGGAGATCTTGTCGCCGTCGCTCAATCCGTGACGGGCGAGGTCGTCCGGATGGATCCAGGCAGGGTTGTAGGGGGTGTGCGATCGGATCGAGGGGGATCCCTGCAGCACGGAGTTGACGACGTTGCGCATGCGCCGGCTGATGAGGCGATGGGTGAACCGCGTGCCGTCCGCCGCGACGTCGCCGTCGACTGGTTCCGCCGCGACGTCCCGCACATCGGCGACGACATCAGCGGGCGCCACTTCGAACCGCGCTGCGGCAGCCTCTGGTCGACCGGGCCCCACAGTGGCATCGATCGCGTAGACCCGGCCGCTCGGCGAGGCCTTCAGCTCGTCCAGCGGAACCTGGGCGTGCCGCGTCAGTATGTCGATCAGCTCGTCGGTGGTGGGTGCGCGGTCGAAGCCGAGCGAGACACCGGCGTAGGCAAGGGGCTTGCCCAGCCGCTTCGCCAGTGCCCAGAACGGATACCAGTCGTCCACGACGTCCGCGCCATGTGGTGGCTTCACTATGGCCGGCGTGTACTGCGAGAACGGTTCGAGAAACGGCGCCGGAAAGGCGTACGTGATGTCGGCGTGCTCGTACTGGGTGGTGGTCGGGAGAATGTAGTGCGCGTACTTCGAGGTGGCGGTCATGAACGGGTCTATCGACACCAGAAGTTCCAGCGATCTGAAGGCGCGGACCGTCTTCCGCACATCCGGGAGCGCCGCAACGGGGTTGCCGGCGGCGACGATCATCCCTTTGATCTGCCCCTTGCCCGGGGTGAGTATCTCGTCGGCCATCGCACCGCTGAGCATTTCACCGAGGATGCGTCCGGTGCCGCGGACGCGACTCTTCGGTCCGGTTTCCCACGATCGTCTCGGCGGAACGACTTCCGCCCGGACCTCAGGCCGGGGCCCGAGCGGGTGAACGCTCCAGACGCGATCACCCTCCTGGAGATATCGACCGCACAACACGTTCAGGCATTCGTAGAGGTGTTCCGAGAGGTTACTGCGTGCGGCCATGTCCGGTCCGGTCCCGGTGCTCGCCACGCCCTTCCTGGATTCGAGCGCGAACATCCGCGCGGCGCGGTAGAGATCGGCGGCCGACACGTCGGCGCGTTTCTCGACGTAGTCCGGCGTGAATGGTGCCACGGCGGTGCGCAGTTCCTCCAGGCCACTGACGTGAAGGCGGCAGAACTCCCGGTCCTCCCAACCCTCGGACAGGATGATGCGGAGCAATCCCGCCGCGACGGTCGGATCCTCTCCGGGGTGCGGTTGGAGGTGTAGGTCGGCCTGGGCGGCCAGCTCGGTCCGTCGTGGATCAATAACGATCATGCGCAGGCCTCGCGCCTTCGCCGCTCGGAGCTGGAGCGCCGGATTCGAAGCGATGCTGCCGAGCGAGAGGCCGAGTGAGACCGGCAGGTTCGTACCGGCCCACAGCCACAGGTCGGCGTCATGGAAGCGCGGCTTTCCCGCTGCCCACGTGCCCATCCGGTCAGCGCACACCACCTTGGCGGACTGGTCGATCGTCAGGGTCGAGAAGAAGGACGTCGATCCGATCGCGTCCATCCAGGCGGGCAGCATGTGGAAGGGCGCGGCTCTCGAGAAGTGCGGCGTGCCTCGGTAGCACGCCATCGCGTCCGGGCCGTCGCGACGGATGATGGTGTCGACGCGTGCCGCGATCTCGTCGAGAGCCTGCTCGCTGTCGATGGGTTGGAAGCTACCGTCGGCCTGGCGCTTGAGCGGGTGCAGCAGCCGCCTGTCGCCGTTCTCCACGTCGCCCTTGCGGCCCTTGACACAGATGTAACCGCGAGAGAGCGGACTCTGCCGGTCGCCGACCACTTTGACGAGGCGTTCGTCGTCGTCAATCGTGAGCCGTACGCCGCACGTACCGGGGCACGTCCGGCAGAATGAGACCGCTTCGCGCATGATCCGTCCTTTCCTTACAAGAACACCGGCAGCGAGGGGTCCGATCCCTGATCTGTCGACGCTGTGCTGGGCAATCGATGTGAATCGTCAAGTGAATCGGCGTCAGCGTGCTCGTGAAGCGCCGGCCGGCCCCCTGGAATCCCATCCGCCCGGCGGTGCCGTTGGTGAGTGAGAAGCCGAGCTCATTTGACGTCACCAGGCTGACCGTGCCCGTCCATGACCTCTTGGGTCAGACTTGGCCGCGCACGAGGCGGGGAGTGTTTCGGGGGCAGCGCGCCACCAAGGGGCGTTGGCCCCGGCGCGTTCCGCACAGCAGTGGATCTTCCCATCGCCGCGGCCGGTAGTGGTGCGCTCGATGAGCAGGACCTTCGTCGACGGCGCCGACCGGCTCACGACGCACGATCATCGATCCCGGCGGGCTCGTCCGCACCTCCTCTGGCGGGGAGTTCTCGATCACGTCGGCGTACATGCTCGTGAGCGCGGGCGGCTCCCCACCGTTCGTTCGGCATGTGCGAGACCCTGATGGACATGCCGTTCTCCTGACCGCCCAGGACGGAAGCGTCCTCGGCGCACGCCTCGTGCGTCGGCGAACCGGCGCATCGTCCCAGCGCGCTCAGTCGCCGGCGTGCGGCTCCAGTGACCGTGACCATGTACGTGCCACGCGGTTAGGAGGCGTCGCTGTCCTCGTCTGCCGGCGCCCAGGGCCGCGGTGCCGAGGAGCTCTCCGGTGGCGGCCCCGTTCGCCCGGTTGGTCCGGCCGCTGCGAGCATCGACCCGTTTCCCGTCGATGAGCAAGCGCTGACGGTCATGGTCTCCGTGTCGCTCGACGGTGAGAGACATGCGTTCTCCTGGATGGGCCGCGGGTAGGGACAAATGTTCCGGGGGCCGACGGTCGTTTCCGTTGGCGCCAGCATGCGGATTCGCCTGGTGACGTGTAAAGACCAGGAACTTCACCAGGAATTTCATGCCGGTGATGCACAGAACGCATGAACCCCGTTCCCGAAGAGGTCCGAGGAGCAGGCCATGGTGGCCTGCACGGCCACCTCCGATTCCCGAGGAGTTCACCTCCTGCCACCTCAACTCGTCGGTCGCGTCGAAGAGGAAGGCCGTCAGGCCGAACCAGGTACGCCGTGTTCCTAGGCCTTGACGTCGGCTGGGACGAAACCCATGCCCGAGGAACAAACACCACGCCTGCGGTCTCGCCCCGGACGGGAAGAGGCTGGACACTGCGGCACCAGTCGGCTGAGCGTCGATGAGGTTCGTCGATCAACGCAGCACGTCGGTCCACACCCTGCCCTCCGGGGTCTGCGACGGGGAAAGGGTGGAGTGAACTTCACCGGGCCGTAGCCGCGCGACCGAGAAACCCCTCCTCCACGGCCTCCAAATCGTGGACGGAACCCCTCCGAGAACTGGGTCATGCGCTTACTGCATCACCGGCATGAAGTTCTTGGTGAAGTCCCTGGTCTTTACACGTGACCTGAGTAATCCGCATGCTGGCGTGGTTTGGATCGCTGGGAGATGTCGGAGACGACATTCATCAAACCCCGCGGCGGTTATGGGAGAGGCATTATGACAAAGTCGATGAGCGCCACTGCGGCAGATATCGACAACCCGGATACCGAGTTGGTGGGCCGTGCCACGAGTCTGGTTCCGCTGATCCGCGAGCACGCGGCGCAGGTCCATCTGCTGCTGCCCATGCGGTACGGCGGCCACAAGACAACGTCAGTGGTTCGGCAGCACCTGGCGAAACAAGCACCATGATCCACCTGCGCCCCGAACCCCACATCCCCCGGGGCCCGGGGACCGACTCAAGACCCACTTCACAGACGTCCGACGCCTCCCGCCCGGGACACCCGACTGCCGGTCCGCCTGACCGGCCCCGGCGTCAAAGACCCCAGCATCTACCCCGCTCCGCACCGGCCGGGAACGACTCGAAAACCCCACCGAGCTCTTCCCCCTCCCCGGCCGGACACCACGGGCCAAAGCGCTCAGCGAAACGCTCGTGCCGCACGCACACCCCACCGCCGAGCCGCAGGTCCTTCCTTCCACAGAGCAGGACAGCGGTCACCGCCGCTCCCTCTCCCTGTAGCGGGCCGGCGGAAACGCGAGCACCAAGATCACCCCAGAGCCGCCACTCACTTTCGTGATGCCCGCGGCACCGGCCTTGCCTGACGACGCAGGCGACGGGCGATGCCGGCTCGCATTGATTCCGAGGCAGCTGCGACTCGCAACTGCTCATTGCCCACCGCAAGTTGATCGACTCTGAAGGAGCCGCATGAAAATCGCAGTGATCGGCCACACCGGAATGGGCGGCGAAGCCATAACCAACACCCTTGTCGAACGCGGCCATGAGGTTGTCGGGCTCTCCACTCACGGCGAAAAGATCCCGTCGCGCCCCGGCCTCACCAGCCGCACGCTCGACATCTTCGACAGCGAGGCCTTGACCGAGGCGCTCCGCGGACAGGATGTCGTCGTGTCCGCTTTTGCCGGCGGCCACACGATGGACCCGGCCGTCTTCTACCGTCACACGGAAGGGACCCGTCGCGTCATCAAGTCGTTCCGAGACGCGGGAGCCGGCTACCTCCTCTATGTCGGCGGGGCGGTCAGCCTGTACGTCAAACCCGGCGTGCAGATGTTCGACGACGGGCGTTTTCCGCACTGGTACTTCGGAACGGCACCTGCGGTCTTCCTCCACTGGCTCGGGGACATCACCGGGCAGGAGTTCTTCCACGAGGCCGCGGCCCGACGTGAGCGAGGCGAAATCGGAGAGTACGAACTCGACCCCGCCGTCGAGGAGTACACAAAAGCCTGGGCCAACGTGCCGCTGCCGGAGGCGTGCCGCTTGACCCTGGAGCTGTTCGCAGGACGCACCGACTTCACGTGGAGCTTCCTGTCGCCGCCGTGGCTCTACCGCCCCGGAAAGGGCAGTGGCACCTACCAGGTCGGCGTCGACTACATGATCTTCCGCGAGGGCGGCAGGCCGTCCGGCATCAACCTTCCCGACCTGGCCCTGGCAGTTGCCGACGAAGTCGAGAACCGCCTTCTCGTGCACAAGCACTGGACCGTGGCCGGCGATCAGGACGACAACTGAGCCCTGGCCGCTGCGTACCACTTCTCGATCAAACGCTCGAGGCCGCCTGCACAGCAGGCGGCCCGACACCCTCCACCGGATTCAAGTCCGCTGCACAGAAGGGATGTTGAACGATGGTGAGCCAGTCATGTGCGGTGGCATACACGCGCATCCTGGCGGCCCGGTGGTTGGCACGACCCCGACCGATTCAGCCTCACCCACGGCCCTTCGGGCCACGTCGGCTGCGGCGTGGGCCTGCACCAGTGCATCGGCCAGCACGTGGGTCCGGTTGGAGGCACCTGAATGGGCAGGCGATGCTGCGTTCCCTCGGGTTGACCTGGAGGCAGGCGTAAGTGGATTTCGCAACCCAAAGCCAGCACACCCGTCAGACATCTGCGAGTGTGCCGCCGGGTGTCGGACTCGCGGGTACCCGCAGGGCCGTCGGCAGCGCGAGGATGGCACTGCCCGGTCTGATCCCCTCACACGGCACCGTGATCGTGGGGGTACTGAACGTCACCCCGGATTCCTTCAGCGACGGGGCGCGCTATGTGGAGACCGGCCGCGCTGTTAAGCACGCCCACGAACTGGCCCAAGCGGGCGCCGACATCATCGACATCGGCGGCGAGTCCACTCGGCCTGGCGCGGACCCAGTCGATCCGCGCCTGGAGGCGGAGAGGATCATGCCGGTCGTCGCCGCTGTCGCCGCAGCAGGCATCACGGTGTCAGTGGACACGATGCACGCCACGACGGCGCGTGCCGCGCTCCAGGCAGGTGCGCGCATCGTCAACGACGTCTCCGGCGGCCTGACCGACCCCGACATGCACGCTGTCGTGGCCGAGTCCGGCGCCCAGTACATCGTCGGTCACCTGCGCGGCACGCCCAAGACCATGAACGACCACTCACACTACGACGAGGTCACCGCGGAACTCGTCGCCGAGCTCTCGCAGCGCATCTTGGCAGCGCGCACCGCGGGGATAGATCCAAGCCGGATCGTCGTCGATCCCGGGCTCGGCTTCGCAAAGACGGCCGAGCACAACTGGATGCTCCTACGAAACCTGCCCGCATTGACTGCTCTTGGCTACCCACTGATGGTGGGGGCCTCCCGAAAGCGCTTCCTCGCCTCGCTTCTGCCCTCCGGAGCGGCTATGGCCGACCGCGACCTGCCGACGGCACTGCTCAGCGCTCTCCTGGCCGACAGGGGTGTGAACGCCCTCCGTGTGCACAATGTGGCCGCGACAAGGATCGCGCTCGACATAGTGCACTTCCTCGCGAGGCGAGAGGCTCAACCCCACAGCCTTTGATGAGGGGGCACGAGGCGACACAGCCGCAGCAGCATTCACGCGACTTGGCTCCCGCAGCTGCGAAGGCCGGGGTCCGGAATCAAGTGCTACCCAGCGCATGCGACTCAAGCCCATGCCGTCGGCTAGGAAACCGACGCCATTCGCCGAGCACGCTGGACGCGCGGCTCCGGATGGAGTGCGGTGGTTCCTGGCCTGCTCGACCTGGCTCGTGTTCCACGAGGCGCTGATGGTAGCCGCCGCCCGCGGCGCCTTTCGCAGAGCTGGATGGGCGGCGGCCTGTGCGAGCCAGCGTGTTCCGGCCCACGCCCCCACCGCACCGCGCGCCTCCAGCAGGTCAGTCTCGTCTGCCGGGACAGCAACCAAGTGCCCGATGGACCCGCTGGAGCCCGCCTAGGGCGAAGATCCGGACCATTCACGGGCCAACGACCCGCACCCCACCGCAACTCCGGCTGATTTCGCTGGTCAGCGAGGTGTGACCGGTGTGCCACCAGCAGAGGAAGAACATGCTGGGCGCTCTGCGCAGGACGCAGCACATGTGACTCCCAAAGAAACCCAACCCGGTTCCGGCCGATATCGCTCCGCCCGACAGGGGGTACACGCCGGACAATACTTTCGAGTGCGTCCAAGGCTTCCCGACCCGCTGTCCGCCGCCTTCCGACTACACCTCACACCAACCGATCGCCCAATATGTCCCGTCTGTCAACCTGTCGGTTAGACGGGGCGGACGATACGCAGGCACAGATTCGACCCGGATTCGACCCGGACAGTTTGTTCAGCGAGTAAACATGGCCTCTGACCTGCGGAAATAAAGAGCGGCAGACGAGTCAGGCTGTACGCCGGGTATTCCTGAGCACCCTTCTGACCTGCGCTTTTGTGAGCCGTATCGGTTGTGACCTGCTAGGACGGGTTGCAGAGGCGATCGGAGGCAGTCAGAGGAAACCGCTCTGATTCGACCCGGGTTCGACCCGAGCTGCTCGGAGCCAGTCAGAGGCAATCGCCCTCTGTTTGGCCCCGAATCGGCCGAGGTCAGGACCGTGTCGAACCGGTGAGGACTCCTCTGGCGGCCCTCCGAGTCGTTCTCGGTCGAGCCGCGATGGGGACGCCTGCCTCTGATGCGGGGCCAGGCATACGAAGGCCTCCAGGACGGCAATCCTGGAGGCTTCGCTTGGCACCGATTGGAGGTCGGTACCGGACACCACCCGTGGTTTTAGCGGGCCCAGGTGGCGTCCACGTCCTTGCGAGACGACCCCACAGTGCCACACCACACCCACCAGGCAGACCCATCCCAACGACCCATTCACCCGAGCGAGCGACTGGGGCTTCACCGGCTGTCTCCGGCTGCGGCTGACCTGGTTCTGCTCGGAGACCTCACCGGCCGCTACGCGGCGGGAAGTTACAGCAGGCTCGGCTCCGACCGCCGGAGCGTGGTCCTGCGCGCTGACCGTCAGGGCGCGGCCGAGCACGGTCACCGGATCACCTCGGCCATCGCCTGCCACGTGGCCCGTGCCGGCGGCAGCGTCGACCAGCTCACGCAGCTCCTGCTGCACCCCGACCACGAAGGCGGACGGCACACCCGGCACATCGCGCTGCGATCCGGGCAGTCGCGCGCCCTGGACTACATCCGCCGGGTGTGGGCCAGCGCCTCGGACGCGATCAGCAGCACCAGGGCGCTGGGCTCCCGGCACGAGGCGTACGAAGTCCTCGCCGCACTGCGCGACCGGATCGAAACGACACCGTGGCGCGGGGAACGAGGACGGACAGCGCTGCGGGTCCTGAGAGCGCATCTGAACTTCGCCGAGATCGCCGGCGGCCCGCTGCACCACGCCAGTGAGCGGCAAACCGCGGAGGAAGCGGGGGTCTCCCGCACGACACTGCGGGTCGTCTACGAGACGGTCCTCCGGCCGCGTGGCTGGCTGCGGCGTCTGCGGGTGGGTCATGGCCGGGAGGGCTCCACCTGGTACCTGGGCGACGGCAAGATCCACGACCACGGTGGCCCGGCTCTGTTGTCTCGTTTCCGGTCCACTCAGTTCCCCCCCGACCCGGCACTTGAGGAGTGGACCACCCCTGAGACGGCCACGACCGCCGACATCGACTCCACCGTCCTCGGCCGTCTGATGGCCCACGACGCCTTTGCCCACCACGGCCTCGGCAGCGCTGCCCTCATGATCATCAGCGCTCTACGCGTACGCCAGGATCAGACCGTTGCCGAGCTCGTCGGTACCTCCTCGGTCTCCCGCGCCACCACCTACCGGACCCTGAAACGCCTCGCCGACCACCACCTCGTCCAGCACACCGGGCAGACCTGGGCCCTCGCGCCACGTGCTCTGGAGGGCTTCGGTATCCGCCTCCCGGACGCCGACAGCGGCCACACCGCAGCGCCGGCACAGGGCTGGGACAAGGTCGCCGAGCAACACGGCACCTGGGGCATCGCGGCCCGGCGGAAGGCCCTGCACGCGGCCGAGCGGGCGGCCTACCAGGAGGCACTGAACCGGCTTGCGGAGCACCGCAGCAGGGCTCTCGTGATCGTCCGCGACGGCCGTCAAGTCCTGGTGCCAGTGCCGCGTCCCGACGAGATCCCACCGCCGTGGCACGCCCCGGGCGGGCGGGTCATCGACCCCGTCACCGGTCGTCCGGCCGCCGACTGGCGCATCGCCACCGACGGCCGCCTGATCCTCATCACGCCCGCCGACCAGCGCAGTTACGACGAGCTGGCCGCTGCCCATGCCGAAGCCCTCAGCGAATGGGAGTCCGTCGCATGAATCCACATCCCCCGGTCACGTCCGACGCCAGCAAAGCGGTGACGCCCCAAGCCCTGCGCGAGCAGTACGAGTCCGGTGCCACGGTCGACGAACTTGTCACCGCCAGCGGCCTGTCCTACGGCACCGTCCTCAACCGGCTGCACGACGCCGGAACCGTCATGCGCACCTCCTGGCAGACACGCCGGATGCGGCAGAACCCACAAGCCCGCCAGCGACTCGCGGCCCGTCTGCGCACCCTGTACGAGCAGCACGGCGCAACGCTCACCGAACTCGCCACGGCAGCAGGAGAGACGAGGCGCGGTGCCCGGCGCCTGCTGATCGAGGCCGGCGGCACCGTGCGCACCACCCAGCAGACCCTGCGGATGCGCGCCGCAGCACGGGCCGCCGAACGGCACAAGGTCGCGCTGTCCCTGCGCGCACGGTACGAGGCCGGTGAAACGGTGCCGGACCTCGCCAGGGAGCACAGCTACTCCGTCGCCACCGTCTACCGGCTCCTGCACCAGGCAGGCACCCTCATGCGGCCCCAGCACGCCCACGGACCCGCCCAGGACGCGAGGAAGCTGCCATGAGCCACCACATCCTCGTGGATATTCCCCACCCTGCCTGGCAGATCAAGAAGGCGGCCGTGCGCCATTCCGGCCACCACAGGGCAGCACGGGCACCCCCGTCGCCGGCCCGCGCACCAACCAACATCCCTTCCCCCTTCCAGGAGATCAAGCACACGTGAACGAGAACACCCGTCACAAGACCCTGGCCGCAGCCACAGAACACGTCTGGGACGCCTTCGTCATCGTCGTCGGCATGCTCAAGGGCGGCACCGGCAAGACCACCTCGGCCTGGTTCATCGCCCTCTACTACGCCGTCGTCCTCGGCCTGCCCACGTTGCTGCTGGACGCCGACGCCACCAGCCAGTCCGCCTACGACTGGTTCAAGGTCGCCCAGGCCGCCGGCTTCGAAATTCCCGAGAACCTGGTTGTCGAGCGGTACCCGTTCGACGACATCGCCGAGCACATCCGTGCCAAGCGCGCCGAGTTCGGCGCGATCGTGGTCGACGCCGGCGGCGGCAGCGCCCGCATCTTCCACGAGGCTGTTACCGAGGCGAACCTGCTGCTCGTCCCGGTCGCCCCCACCAAGATCGAGCGCCGCAAGCTCGTGGCCACCTTCGACGAGGCCGAGCGCGCCGCCGCCCGCAACGAACACGGTGTCACCGCCCATGTCGTCATGGTCAAGGCCGACGACCGCACCAACCTGCCCGGCCGGGCAAAGGACCAGCTGCTCGACCCCGCCGAGGGCGAGGGCATCGGCCCGGACCGCGACGAGGCGTTCCCGCTCGCCGAGACCACCATCCACTCCTGGGTGCACTACATGGAGGCCTTCGGCGAGATCCCGACCGAACTGAGCGAGTACGCCGAGCTGATGAAGGAGCTGACCGCAGCATGACCGAACGCATGAAGCCCCCGGCCCGCCGCACTGGGCGCACCCTGGGCGGAACCAAGAAGACGACCCCTCCGCCTCCTCCCCCGGCCGCCGAGCTCACCCCCGAGCAGTACGCCGCCGAACAGGCCGCCGCCCCGGGCGAAGGCCGTCCCGCGGCCGGCGAGCCGCAGGTTCAGCCCGCTCCTTCCGCTGTTCCCAACCCCGAGGGGGCGGCACAGGGCCGGGCCGGGGCGATGCCCGAAGTGGCACGGTCCTCCGCCCAGCCGACTGCCGAGGCACCAAGCGGCCCCCCGGAGCCAGCCGCCAGTCAGCCAGTTCGCCCGGCCGTCGCCGCCACCGAGGCGGGGACGGAATCCGCCGGTCAGCCGGTGGAGCGGCAGGTATCGCCTGCACTCCCGGCTGCCGAGCCCGCAGCACCTGCCATCCAGCCCACACAGCCAGCCGCACCCGATGTGCAGCACGGCACGTCCGCGGCTCCCGGCGCAGCCTGGGGCGCCGAGGTGGCGCTTCGCCCTGCAGATTCCCCGACGGCAGGCGGCAACGGGTTCCCGGTGAGGACCGATGTTCCACGGGCTCACCAGGAACAGGAGGCGCAATCACAGGCAGCGCCCAGCGAAGGAACACCGTGGGCTCAGGGATCCGGCCGTCCCAAGGACATTCCTGAGACCGCCGTCGTCCTCAACCAGCGCATCATCACGCGCGAGAGTCTCGACTCGTCAGTCCCCGCCGCGCTGAAGCTGAAGAAGCGGCTCAAGCGCTTCGCACTCGACAACGAACTCGACCACCTGCCCATCGGCGACATCGTCTCGGTCGCCCTGGACGAGTGGCTCACCACCCGCGGGTTCTGACCCGACCGCAAGGCACAGGGCGGCCACCCTCACGCAAGGGGGCGGCCGCCCCGTGCCGACTATTCCAATAGCCCAGTAGGCGGATAGCTATCCGCCTAGCCGGACCGACCGGAGCAGCTCTCGTGCCTGATCACTCCCCCTACGCCCGCCGACTACGTGAAATCGCCGACGCCCTCGACGCCGAGTTCCAGCCCACCGACGACGCTCTTACGCCGCACCCCGACACCCTGAACGTCATCAAAGACCGGCACACCAAACGAGGGCAGCTCAACCACGCCGTCCCTGAAGTTCTTCAGTTCCAGCGCCGGATCCGCCGGTGCAACGCCGACACCGACATCCCTAACGGTGACATCGTCGCTCTCGCCCTTGACGCCTGGCTCCGTGCAAGGGGCTACCCACCGGACCTCAAACCACCGGGGACAGAGTTCCGTTAACCAGCCGTCTCATAGCGGAAGACACTGGGCAACGTACTTCACAGTGAGGGTGGACTCTGCCCATCACTCCAGGTCCCGTTCAGTCCGCTGCGGGGTGCCCTGGCGAATCTTCATGTCCGCCCCAAGCCGGGCGATGACACTCGATTCGACGTAGGGGTGTTGGCCCTGGTGGTAGTCGTCTCGCAGCTGCATTCGTTCGTACCAGTGCCACACGATCAGCTCAAGGTTGTGCTCCATCAGGAAGCTCCGGGGGCCTCCCCCAAGGCCGGGTAGTTAACGTTTTCGCAGGTCACGCAAGGGAGTTGAAGGATTCCCGACGCAGAGCAACGGAGCTCGTTGGTACAGGCAGTCGACCAAGACAGCTTGTCCCGAAGGAGCTCCGTTGCCCCGTCATTGTGTCCTGCCGTCTGCGCTGACGGCCATCACCCGTACGGTCACCGTGGCCGCGGGCCGGTTCGCTCCCGGGCATCTGGGGGAGCTGACGGCGATCGTGCCGTTCGAGCTCGTTGACGCGGTCTTGTCGGAGACGAGGACCGTGCAGCGGCGGCTGCGTGATCTGCCCTCGCGGGTGGGGGTCTACTTCCTGCTCGTGATGTGCTTGTTCCCCGAGGTCGGCTATCGGCTCGTCTGGGACAAGCTGTCGCCCGTGCGTACGCCGCATCGTCGTATCAGGAACAAACTGGAGGCGGGTCTGCCCGTCTTCGGCATGACGATCCAACTGCCCTGCCCGGAGATCGCGGAGATCGCCGGCTACTCGGGGCTGGACTACGTGTGGATCGACGCCGAGCACGGCACCATGGACCTCGGCGACATCAGCGGCATCATCCGTGCCGCCGACGCCTCCGGAGTCGACGCGATCGTCCGCGTCCCGGATCACAGCGTCAGCTTCATTCAACGCGTCCTCGACTGCGGCGCCACCGGAATCCTCGCCCCCCACATCCGGACCGTCGAGGAGGCCGCCGCGGTCGTGGCCGCCGCCAGGTTCGCGCCGGCCGGTGTCCGGGGAGCCTGCCCGTCCACGCGCGCGGTCGGCCATCTCTCCGACGACTGGATGACGGACTGCCTCCGGGCCGATGCCGATGTCCTCGTCTTCGGCCTGATCGAGGACGTCGAGGGCGTGGAGAACGTCGAGGCGATCGCCGCCGAATCCGGCCTGGACGGCCTCGCGTTCGGTCCCTTCGACCTCGCCCAGGCCCTCGGCCTGCACGGCGACATCACCCACCCCGACATCGCGGCGATGCACCAGCGCGTCACCTCGGCCGTTCGCGCGACCGGCATCGAGTACCTCTCCATCCCCGGATGGGACCCGGGAGACCTCGCGTCGATCGCCGAGTACTCGCGCGTCTTCAACATCTCCGGCGACCGAGGCGTGCTCTCCGTCGCCGTCCGCACAGCCCTCACCGAGGCCGTCGAGGCTCTGACCGAGGCGGGCAAGGGAGGGGCGGAATGAGCGGCACGCCCACCGCCGAAGAGGTCATCGGCTACTTCGACAAGCTGTCCAACTGGGGCCGCTGGGGCGAGGACGACCGCCTCGGCACCCTGAACCTCATCACCCCCGAGGTCCGCCGCCGGGCGGCCTCCCTCGTCCGCACCGGGGAGGCCGTCTCCCTCTCCCGCGACATCGACCCGGCCGACCCCGATCCCCTGGGCTCCGGCATCGCCGCCGTGCAGCGCTTCATGGGGATCGGCGAGGTGTCCCACCACATGGGCGACGCCTGCAGGTTCGACGCCGTCACCGAGCATGTGCAGATCGCCGCGCACGGCTCCAACACCCACCTCGACGGCCTGGCGCACTACTCGTGGGACGGCAGGAACTACAACGGCTTCGCCATGTCCGAGAACACCTCGATAGGCGGCGCGCGGAAGCTGTCGGTGCACCACGCGAGCGACGGCATCGTCAGCCGGGGCGTCCTGCTCGACATCTGCGCGCTGCACGGCGTCGAGTGGCTGGAACCGGGCCGGGCGATCTCGCCGGACGAACTGGTCGCCGCCGAGGAACGCCAGGGCGTCACCGTGGAGCCGGGAGACGTCCTGCTGATCCACACCGGGCACGTCGCCCGCACCCTGGCACACGGGCCGACGCGCGGACCCGACGGCATCCAACTCCACGCGGGGCTCGGCGCGGCGTGCCTGCCCTTCCTGCACGAACGGGGCGTCGCGACCCTCGGCAGCGACGCGATCCAGGACGTGCAGCCCTCCGGCTACCCCGACTTCGACCTCTTCAGGCCCGTCCACGCCGTCGCGCTGGTCGCCCTCGGGCTGTGGCTCATCGACAACACGGAGCTCACCGAACTGGCCCGCGCCTGCGCGGAGAAGGAGCGCTGGTCCTTCTTCTTCACGATGCTGCCCTGGCGCATGGTCGGCGTCACCTCGAGCGCCACCAACCCCCTCGCGATGTTCTGAACAGTGAGCCGGCGTACCGCGTCGGTGTCCCCCTCATGAAAGGAAGGACGGATAATGGCGTCCGTCGACTCCCCCGCTTCTCCCGCCCGGGAACTCAGACCGTACCCCCTGGTCCTGGCCGCACTCGTCGCCGCGGAGGCGACCGGCGCGTTCGAAGCCTCGATGCTCATCTCCGCGGTGCCGAAACTGATCGCCGAGTTCCACCTCAAGACCACCGACGTCGGCTGGGCGTTCACCGGATTCCTGCTCATGTCGGCCGCGGCCGCCGCGATCGGCGGCAAGCTCGGTGACCTCTTCGGCCGCAAGAAGGTCCTGCTGATCGTCCTGCTCCTGTCCATCATCGGCTCGCTCGTCAGCGTCACGGTCGGAACCTTCCCCGCCATCGTCGTCGGACGGACCGTCCAAGGCGTCTCCGGTGCGGTACTGCCTCTCATCATGGGCATCTCGCGCGAGGCCGTGGCGCCCAAGCGGGTGCCGGTGACCATGGCAGTGGTGGCCGGCACGGTCGCCGTGGCCGGGGCCTTCGGCTACTGGGCGGCGGGCCAGCTGGTCGAGCACTTCAGCTGGCACGGCATCTTCATCGTGGCCGGGGCCCTGGCCGTGGTGGCGACCGTCCTGTGCCACTTCGCTCTCAACCCCTCGCCCAGGACCCATGTCAAGGGTGAGAAGGTCGACGTCGTCGGTGGCGTCCTGTTCGTCCCCGCCCTGGCGGCGATCCTCTACGGCGTGACGTCCTCGCAGACCAAAGGCTGGACCAGCGCCGTGGTGCTCGGGTGCATCGCCGCCGGAACGGTCATCGGCGCCTTCTGGGTGCGGTGGGAGCTGCGCGTCCCCCGGCCGATGCTCAACCTCCGTCTGCTCGGCCGCCCCAAGTACACGCTCACCATGGGCATCGTCGCGTGCCTCGCCTTCGGCGTGATGGGCGGCATGCAGCTGGTGCAGCCGCTGCTGTTCCAGTCGCCCGAGCGCGCGCCCGTGGGGCTCGGGATGAGCCCTTCGGCCTTCGGTGACATGGGGCTCGCCATTTCGGTGGTCGTGTTCCTCGTCGCGCCGCTGTCCGGCATGCTCGCCGCACGGTTCGGCGCCAAGCGCCCGATGCTGGTGGGAGTGGTCGCCCTGACGGTCTTCATGCCGTGCTACTACCTGATGCGGGAAAGCCTGCCCCTCCTCGTCGCGGTACTCGTACTGACCGGCCTCGGCACCACGTTCGTGCTGACGTCGATCCCCACGCTGCTCGCCGAGGTCGTTCCGACGGAGAACATGGGCGAGGCGATGGGATTCGCCGTGGTCATCCGGAGCCTGCTCCAGGGTGTGGGAATCTCGGTGTTCTCGGTCGCGCTGTCGAGTTCGGTCGTGCCGGGTACGCAGCTCCCGCGACTCGGTGCCTTCGGTCTCACGATCGCCCTGGCGAGCGCGGGTGCGGTGGCCGGACTCGTCCTCACCCTTCTCGTACGCGGTGGTACGCGCCCGCCGGAGAAGACGGCCCAAGACGAGGCGGCGCCGGTCATGGCCCCCGAGTGACGCCGTCCTCCTCGGGGCGCCCCGAGGAGGACGCAACCGGCACCGTCGGCAGCACGGAACTGACCGTCACCTCGTGAACCCGCGTCGGCCCCGCCACGTGAGCGGCGGGGCCGACGGTACGTCCCGAGTGAGGCCTTCGCGGGTACCGGGCGAACCGTGACGACGCCGAGTCACGGCACCGTCCGGCAGGCCGCCGCCTCGCTGATGGCCGCACCGGCCCACCCCCCGTCTCCCACGGCATACGCCGGGCCACCGGAAGAACCGTGGATCCCCCTTCCCCCTTCACGAGGGACATAGGCGCCGTTGCCTAGACTCCGGACATGATCGGACGCACCTCCACCCCCCTGGCCGTCACCGCTGTCGACGCCATCGAACACGTCAGCGGCACCTATCCCGGCCACCGGCGTGTGCACGCCCGCGGCCTGTGCTTCGACGCCGTCTTCACACCCTCCGGTGAAGCCGCGTCCCTCACCACCGCGGCCCATCTGCAGTCCGCTCCGACGCCCGTCGTCGTGCGATTCTCCAACTCCAACACCAACCCGACCGTGCCCGACGGCATCCGCGCCGGCCGCGGACTCGCCGCACGCTTCTTCCTCCCGGACGACACCACC
This sequence comes from Streptomyces sp. NPDC002643, assembly GCF_053592555.1. NCBI lineage: Bacteria > Bacillati > Actinomycetota > Actinomycetes > Kitasatosporales > Streptomycetaceae > Streptomyces > Streptomyces sp. NPDC002643. The sequence goes on along the minus strand of NZ_JBSFVY010000011.1, from coordinate 76,627 downwards.
ACCGACCTCGTCTCCGTCAACATCCCGGTGTTCTTCGCCGCCACCCCCGAGCAGTTCCTCGAACTGCTCGACGCCCTGGAGAAGGACCCCGCCACCGGAGCCCCCGCCCCGGCGAAGGTCCAGGCGTACGCCATGGCCCACCCCACGGCCGCCGCCGGCCTGCAGGAAGCGGCCCGGATGCCCATCCCCGTCAGCTACGTCACCGCCCGCTACTGGGCCATACACGCCTTCGTCTGGGTGGACCCCCACGGCAGGCGCCACCCGGTCCAGTACCGCTGGGAGCCCGACACCGGGCTGCGGGAACTGTCGGAGCAGGAGGCGGCCGGCAAGAGCCCCGAATACCTCGCCGAGGAACTGCTCCACCGCCTCGCCGACGGCCCCGTCGGGTTCACCCTCCGCGTCCAGCTGGGTCACGACGACGACCCCACCGACGATCCGACGAAACCGTGGCCGGCCGACCGCACCGAGATCGTGGCGGGACACCTGGAGATCACCGGCCCGGTCGCCGACCAGGCCCACTGGGCCGCGCAGGTCTACGACCCCACCCGCGTCACGCCCGGCATCGAGCTCTCGGACGACCCGGTCCTGGCTTTCCGCAGCCACGCCTACTCGGTGTCCTACGAACGCCGCGCCGAAGGAAAGTGACCCGCACGTCGGTGACGTCGGCGGAGACACGGGTGGGCGAACGGAGTTCGCCCACCCGGCCGGCCCTCATGCCACGCCCTGGCTCCGCGGGAGTCGGGACAGCGGACCATCGCCCGTCGTTCAGAGCGGCGGAACCCGAACGAACCGTCCGGCCAGGTGCAGGTCCGTCTCCGTCCGGGCAGCCGTGGCACGCAGTTCCGGCAGGATGAGCTCGACGCATTCCTCCGCCGAACGACGGCTGCTGTGCATGGTGACATTGATCGCCGCGACAAGCCCGCCCTCGCGGTCACGCACCGGTACGGCTATCGACCGCAGGCCGGCTTCGAGCTCCCCGTCGACCAGGGCGTAATCCTCCTCACGCACCTGTGCCAGGATCGCCCTGAGGTCGGCGGGCCGCGTGACGGTGCGCGGGGTCAACGCCCCCATCCGCGCGTGGGCCAGTCGGCTGGAGCACTCCTCGGCCGGCAGACCCGCCAACAGGACCCGTCCTGTGGAGGTCGCGTAGGCCGGCATGCGCGAACCCACGGCGATGTCGGCGTCCATGATGCGCCCCGCGGCGACGGAAACCCCACACTGGACGTCGTCCCCCATGAGCACTGCCAGGGACGTCGACTCCTCCGTCCTCCGGGTGAGAGCGCTGAGATGGGGATGGGCGATCCGGGCCAGCGTCGTCCTGGACAAGGGGGGGAAGCCGAGGGCGAGAACCCGTGGAGTGAGCCGGAAGACCCGACGGTGCACCGTGACATGGCCGAGATGCTCCAGCGTTATCAGGGCACGGCGGGCCGTGGCCCGTGGCAGGCCGGTGCGCTGGGCGACCTCGGAGAGTGTCAGTTCCGCACGTCCTTCACCGAATGCCGTGATCACGGTCAGACCACGAGCCAGTGACGCGATGAACTCCCCACCCAGTTCCTGCTTGGACGCGCTCGTCCAGACGGCGAGGTCCGAGGGCGCGTCAAGGGGTTCGGGCGGTGGGGCGTCGGCGAGTTCCCGCTCCATGGCGGTCGCCGCGGCACGCAGTCTGGGCAGAATCGAGTCGCGCAACGAGTCCGCGCTGTGCCTGCTGGTATGACTCACGGCACTCGCCACACAGGCGATACCGCCGTCCGGGGCGCGCACCGGAACGGAGACCGCCACGAGGCCCGTCTCGATCAGCTGGTCGTCCAGGGCCCAGCCGTGCACACGCGCACGTTCGACCCGTGTTTCGAAGTCCTCGGCGACGGCTCCATGAGTCCGAGGCGGGATCGCCGGGAAACCGAGATCCTCCGGGTCGACCACCCGCCGCTCCCGCCACCGCGTCCAGTCCTCCGGACTCCACTCGGTTGCCAACAGCGGTCCGGGGGCGGTGCGTTCGGCAGGCAGCAGATCGCCGATACGGAAGCTCAGGGACAGGGTACGGCGGCGGATCGCCTGGTGGATGAAGCGGATGCCGTCACCGTCCGCCACCGCGAGGGAAACCGACTCGTCGAGTTCGTCGGCGAGCCCGTCGGCATGTCCGCCCAGCAGGCCGGGCAGACGCAGACCGCCCAGATACGCGTTGCCCAACTCCATCAGACGGGGCTCCAGGACGACGCTGCTTCCGTCCAGGCGCACGTACCCCATGTGAGCGAGTGTTCCGGCGACCCGGTCGACGGTGGCGCGGGCGAGACCGGTGACCCGGCCCAGATCGCTCAGGCCGGCCGCCCCTCCGACGTCGGTGAGCCCACGCAGCACGGCGATGCCGCGTATGAGGGGTGCGACCGCCTCCTCCGGCGGTGCGGGCACCGTTCCCGGAGGGGTGGGCGGCACGGCGTGGGTCGATGTCATGGGCTCTCCGCAGCGGCTGTCTCGTCACTGTAGTGAATGATGCCTGGCGGGTGCGGAGTTCCGCTCGGCGCCACCGAGGCGATGAGACCGCGCGAGCGGTTGCCGCGAATTCGGGCTCGGAGAAGGGGAGCGCGGCCGGGAGGTGCGGCGACCGCCTGCCTGCACAGGGCCTCCGCGAGGGATCCTCGCGGCCCGGTGTCTTTCGTACTGTCGTCCCTGCCAGGCGGCGTGCTACGCCTCGGAGTTCTGCAGGGCGAGGTCGCCGCCGGGGTCGGCCGTCTCCGTCCGTTCGCTGTCGCCGTTGTGGTGTTTGGCGCGCTGGATCTGTTCGTAGACGTGCGCGCGCAGTTCCGCGAAGCGGGTGCCGGAACGGGTGTGCAACTGGTCGCGCTCGTCGGGCAGATCGATGGCCAGGTCCTCCAGCACCACCGTCGGTGACGTGGACAGGATGATCGTGCGCTGGCCGAGGTAGACGGCTTCGTCGATGTCGTGGGTGACGAACAGGACGGTGACGCCGAGTTCGTGCCACAACTTGCGGATGAGGTCCTCCAGTTCGGCTCGGGTCTGGGCGTCGACGGCCGCGAAGGGCTCGTCCATGAGCAGGACCTTCGGCTCGAAGGCGACGGCGCGGGCGATGGCGACACGCTGCTGCATACCCCCGGAGAGCTGCCAGGGGTAGGCGTGGTGGGCGTCGGCGAGCCCGACAACGTCCAGGGCGTGCTCCACGAGCTCCCGTTCGCGGACCTTGCCGAGCTTCTTGCGGCGCAGCGGGAGGGCGACGTTGTCGCGTACGTTCATCCAGGCGAACAGCGAGCGGCCGTACTCCTGGAAGACCACCGCCATGCCGGGCGGGGGCCCGCTGACCGGCCGGCCGTCCAGCATCACCTCGCCGCTGGTGGGGTCGAGCAGTCCCGCCATGCACTTCAGCAGGGTCGTCTTGCCGCAACCGGACGGGCCGACGAGGCAGACCAGTTCGCCGGCACCGATGTGAAACGTCAGGTTCCGCAGTGCTTCGACGTTGCGGTTGCGTCCGGTGTAGATCTTCTGAAGGTTGCGTACGTCGAGCATCGGCGTCTCCTTGTTCAGGGGGTGCGCTGGGCGCGGCGCAGGCCGTGGTACCAGGCCAGGACCCGGTTCTCGGCGAGGCGGAAGAGCAGGGACAGCACGAACCCGAGCAGGCCGAGCAGCAGCACACCGCTCCACATCTCGGGAATCGCGAACGACCGCTGGAACTGCACGATCGTGAAGCCCAGCCCGTTGCTGGCGGCGAACATCTCGCTGATGACCATGAGGATGATCCCGATCGACAGCGACTGTCGCATGCCCGTGACGATCTGCGGACTGGCCGAGCGCAGCACCAGGTGCCACAGGCGGGCGGGGCCGTCGATGCCGTACGAACGGCAGGTGTCGCTCAGCACCTCGTCCACGGCACGGACGCCCTCGACCGTGTTCAGCAGGATCGGCCACAGGCAACCGCTGGCGATGACGATGACCTTCATGGTGTCGCCGATGCCCGCGAACAGCATGATCACCGGCACCAGCACGGGCGGCGGGATGGCCCGGAACAGCTCCAGCACCGGTTCCAGGACGTCCCGTACGACGCGGCTCAGGCCGACGAGCAGACCCAGCCCGACGCCGATGGCGACCGCGAGCAGGTAGCCCGCGCCGAGGCGGAGCAGACTGGGCAGGACATCCGACTCCAGCCGCGCGCCCGTCCAGACCTCCCGGAACTTCTGCAGGATGACGGAGAGCGGTGGAACGTAGAAGTCGGTGCTGCCCGCGGTGGCGAACCACCACACGGCGAACAGGACCGCGGGCAGCCCCAGCAGCAGCGATACCCGCTTCCCGATGGTGAGGACGGTCGTCCGGAGCATCCTGTCACCCCTCCCTGCGCGCGGACGGGTGCCAGTGCAGCGCCCGCCGCTCGACGGCTCGCGCCATCAGGTTGACGGAGACCCCCAGCAGCCCGGTGACCAGGACCAGGGCGTATACCTGCGGTACAGCGCCGGAGGTCTGTGCGACGGCGATCTCGTGGCCCAGGCCCGGGGCTCCGATGACGAGTTCAGCCGTGATCGTGAGCACCAGCGCCACGGTGGCGGCCAGCCGCACACCCGTCATGACGTAGGGCAGCGCGGTGGGCCACATCACGTACCGCACCCGCCCCCAGCCGCCCAACCGGTAGCTGCGGGCGGTGTCCTCGGCGACCGGGTCGACGTCCTGCGTCCCGGCCAGCACCTGGACGAGCACCTGCCAGAACGAGGCGTAGACCACCAGCAGCAGCACCGACCTCAGATCGGTGCCGTAGAGCAGCACCGCCACCGGGATCAGCGCCACGGACGGGATCGGCCGCAGGAACTCGACCGTGGAGGCGGTCACCGCCCGCAGGACGGGCACCGAACCGATCACGATCCCGGCGACCAGGCCGGCCGCCACGGCGACGGCCAGCCCCAGGCCCCATCCGGTCAGGGTGTCGCCGAGGGCGGTCCAGAAAGCGCCCTCCGCGAGCAGGTGCCACAGAGCCCGGGCCATCTCCGAGGCGGGCGGGAGGTAGTCGGCCGACACCAGGCCGCTGTGCGGCAGTACTTGAAGGACCACCACCAGCCCGGCCAGACCGGCCAGACCGCGCAGCGCAGCGGCGGCGGTGCCCAGGCGGCTCGGGTTTCGGGCACCGCCGGGACCGTTCTCGGTCCCGGCGGAACGCGGCGTCACGGACGCGGTTGCCGTCGGTGTCATGAGAACAGCGCGTCCAGGTCCGGCTTCTTGTCACCGAAGATGCCGTCCTCCTCGCCGAGCGAGGCGAGCTTCTGCAGCGAGGCCATGTCGATCTCCGTCGGCCAGCTGGGCAGGGTGAGGTCCTTCAGCACCGTGCCGCTGATCTTGGTGTAGCCGGTGAGTATCTGGCGTGCCTCGTCCGGGTGTTGGGAGGCGTACTCCAGCGACTCGGTCATGGCCGCGGTGAACTTCTTCACCAGGTCCGGATTCTGCTTCAGGAGCTTCGTGGAGGTGAAGTACGTCGCCACGGTGAGTTTGGGATCGGTCTCGGCGAACGGCGAGGCGATCACACGGGCGCCCTGGCCCTTGGCGATGGTCAGCGCGGGCTCGGCCATCCAGGCTGCGTCCACCTGCCCACCGTCCAGTGCGGCCGGCATCTGGTCGAACGCCATCTCGACGAACTCGACCTTCGCCGGGTCGCCCCCGGCCTTGCGGACCGACTCACGGACCGTGGTGTCCCCGATGTTCTGCAGGGTGTTGACCGCCACCTTCTTGCCGACGAGGTCCTTGGCGGACTTGACCGAGCTGTCCTTCTTGACGGCGACCCCGGTGACATCGGCCCCGACCTTGCCGGTGGTGGCCACTCCGTTGACCACGGACTTGATCGGCACGCCCTTGGTCTGAGCGAGCATCAAGGAGGTCACGTTGCTGAACCCGAAGTCGAACTGACCGCTGACCACACCGGGAACGATGGCCGCACCGCCCTGCGCGGTCTCCATCTTCAGATCGATGCCGCGCTTGGTGAAGAAGCCCTTCTTCTGCCCCAAATAGAGCGGGGCGACATCCACGATGGGGATGACCCCGACCTTGACCTGCGTGGTCCCGCCGCCGGAGGAGGCCGAGTCACCGGCCCCGGACGACGAGGATCCACATCCGGCCGCGGCCACGACCGTCGCCACAGTGACGGCAAGCCCAAAAACGCGCCTTTGCATAGGGCCCCTCCTGAGGGAGCAATGCGTGCGCCAAGCGCACAAAGTTTCGTGTGCCGAACACGACAGGCCGGACGCTAGGCCTCTGCACGCGCTGAGGTCAATAGGCCGTACGTCAGTGGTTACAGAAGCTCGGCTTCCGGTGTACGGCATCGGCGGACACGCGACCGAGGCGCGGGACATCCGGTTCATCACGACCCACGGCGGACCGGGGTCGCCCTGGCCGACCGGTCACCTCCCGGCCGGCCAGGGAACGGAGCAACCCCGACGTGTTCGGCTTACGGCGCCGTCAGAGGCAGCGCGGCGAAGGCGTGGTCTTCCCAGATGCGGCGGGCGGCCTCTTCGGGGTACGCGGTGACCGTCGGTTCGGCGTCGAGGAGTTGGACGAGGCGGCGGTCGGTGTCGTACGCGGGCCAGCCCGGGTCTCCCGTGGCGGCGAAAGCGGTCCAGGCGGAGCGGAAGCGGGCGGAGAGCGCCTCGGTCTCGGGCGAGGGTACGGGACCGGTCAGCATGGCGCCAAGGCCGCCGTACACGCCGAAGGTCAGGGGTACGTCGAGTCCGTGGCAGGCGCCCAGAGCACCGCCGTTGGCGGGTGCGGCCCAGGTCAGTTCGTACACGTGGGCCCGGCCGCCGCCGGCCACCTGTGCCTCCGCCAGGTGAAGGGAGGGCATGCGGAACAGCCAGTCGGACTGCACCAGTTCGAACAGGTACTCCGACGGGGCGTCCGGGAACGCGGCGCGGTAGGCGCGTTCGCCGTCGGGCGCCGGTCCGAACAGCCGCAGCGCCATCGAGGCCAGCCCCTCGTCCACCCGTCCCAGCAGCCCGCCGAGCATGAGGAAGAGGCGGTACTCGTCCCGGTTGTGCCCGGCGATCAGCTCCACGTCCCGCGCGGCGCCGCTCGCGAGGGCCTGCCACGGCGTGGTGGGCAGGACATCACCGTCGACGACGGGCGAGAAGGGGGTCGGGGTCAGCGCGACCGGGCCCCAGCGGTCCACGTACCCGCGCATCCCGGCGGTCAGCGCGGCCCCCGCCTCGGGCAGCTTGCGCGGGTCGACACCGGACAGATCGGCGACCGTAGGGCGCAGTCCCAGCCCGCCCGCCAGGGCTTCGGCGATGTCACCGGCCAGCGCGGCGGAGAAGAAAGTACCCGGCACACTCTGGGCGATGGCCCTCCGGAACAGCCCCCGCGCTCGCGGCATGGCCATCAACGCGGCGATGGACCCGGCGCCCGCGGACTCACCGAAGACGGTGACCTGGTCGGGGTCGCCACCGAAGGCGCCGATGTTCTCGCGCACCCACTCCAGGGCGGCGACCTGGTCGAGCAGTCCGCGGTTCGCGGGTGCGCCGTCGATCAGGGCGAACCCCTCGATGCCGACTCGGTAGTTGAGGGTGACCACGATCAGGTCTCCGTCACGGGAGAGCCGGCCGGCGTCGTAGGCCGGGTCGTCGGCGGACCCGAACTTGTAGGCGCCACCGTAGATCCAGACCATCACCGGTCGGCGCGCCGCCGGGTCCGTAGCCGGCGTCCACACGTTGACCGTCAGCCAGTCGTCACCGGCCGGAAGGCCGGCGGGGAGTTCCGCCTCGGGTCCCATCGGTTCCTGCGGGGGCGGCGGTCCGAACGCGAACGCCTCACGCACTCCGTCCCAGCGCTCCACCGGTCGTGGCGCGGCGAAACGCGCCACGCCCACCGGGGGCTGGGCGAACGGAATGCCACGGAAGACCTCCAGGCCGCCCTCGCGGCGACCGCGCACCGCGCCCACCGCCGTCCTGACCTCGGGGAACTCGCCACTGCTCATAGATGACTCCTCAAAGGACCGGCTGCCGGGCAGACAGTCTGCGCACAGGATTCGGGCCGGGTGATCGAGACGGAATACCGCCCGGTCCCATTGACACCGGGCGACCGCCGTTCGAGACTCATCCCCATCTTGAAGTGAACCATATTTCACCAGGCGAACCAATGTATCGATGGGCTCGCGCTTCAAGGTCCCCCACATCTCCAAGGACGCAGATGCTCTCTTCCCCCACGTCCACCGCGTCAGCTCCCTCGCACACGTTCCGCACCGTGTTCCCGGTGCTGGCCCTGTGCTGGCTGGCCGTGTTCTTCGACGGCATGGACGTCAACATCTACGGCGTCGTGATGCCCCACATGCTCGACGACGCGGGACTCGGCCTGACCCCGGCGAGTGCGGGCACCATCGGCAGTTGGACCACGTTCGGCATGCTCGTCGGCGCGCTCACGGCCGGAAACCTCACCGACTGGCTGGGCCGGCGGCTGATGCTCGTATCCAGCGTGACGCTGTTCTCATTCGGCTCGGCGATCTGCGCCGTGGCCGGAGGAGTAGGACTGTTCGGGTGCGGCAGGTTCGTCGCCGGCCTCGGGCTGGGCGGGCTCATGCCGCTGTGCCTGGCCATGGCCATGGAGTTCGCGCCGCCCCGTAGAGCCGCCCTCACCACTGGCCTGCTCATGACCTCGTACCACGCCGGCGGCATGGCGGCGACCGGGCTCGGGCTGACACTGGCCCCGGCCGCGGGCTGGCGCTGGGTCTTCTGGGCAGGTGTGCTGCCGGCCGTGATCGCCGTACCGCTGCTGCTCAGGCTGCTTCCGGAGTCACCCGGCGTGCTGCTGGCCCGGGGTGAGCGGGACAAGGCCCACGCGGTGGCGGACCGCTACGGCTTGCCCCGGCCCACCGCCGTCGCGGCACCGGCCGCCGGAGCCAGGGGGCGCCTGGCCGCGGTGCGAGCACTGTTCCACCCCGACGCTCGCTGGGCGACCCCGCTGCTCTGGCTGGCCTCCTTCTGCGGTCTGCTGCTGGTGTACGGCGTCAGCACCTGGCTGCCGCAGATGATGCGGGCCTCCGGTTACGGTCTGAACTCCTCCGTCAGCTTCCTCCTCGTCATCAACGCCGGCGGTATCGTCGGCCTGCTCATCGCCGGCCGTACCGCCGACAGGTTCGGTCCCGTGCGCGTGTCGGCGATCTGGTTCGTACTGACGGCCGCCGGAGCTCTCCTGCTCAAGTCCCACCTGCCACTCGGCGTCACGTACGTCGTGGTCGCCGTCACGGGGGTGTGGCTCTTCAGCGCGCAGGTCATGGTCTACGCGGCCACCGACACCGTCTATCGCGACAGCGAACGCGCCGCGGGGCTCGGCTGGGTCACCGGAGTCGGGCGAACCGGCGCGGTCGTCGGACCCTGGCTGATCGGCGCGCTCGCCACCAACGGAAACGAGAGCTGGGGCTTCACCACCTTCGCACTGGCCGGACTCGTGGGCGCCGTCGCGATCACCCTCGTACCGGTGGCCCGGCGCACCGGTCGGACCCCCGCACCCGCCCCGTCGGCGGTAACGGCCCCGGCGGCTGCGGAGATCACCGGCAACTGATGCTCGAACTTCGTTCTCTCATTCCCACCCCGCACCCGAATCGAAGAGGAGTCAGCACAGTGCTTCCACGTATACGGCTGCACATACGGCGACCGCGCTCAAGACGCGTTCCGCTGGCGCTTGCGGTGGCCGCCGCAGGTGCGGCTCTGTTCATGGCCGCCGGGACCGCCGTCCCCGCCCCCGCCCCCGCCCCCGCCCCCGCACGGGCGGATACGGATGTCCAGGTCACCAAGGACCTCGCCTACGCGCCCGCCCAGCCGGCCGGAACCCAGGGCCACCTGCTGGACCTCTACGTTCCGCGGTCGAAGGAGCCGCTCCCGCTGGTCATCTTCACCAGCGGCTCGGGCTGGCTGGCCGACAGCGGTCGCAGCGGCGCCGACAAGGCGGCCGCCCAGCTCAACCCGCACGGATACGCCGTCGCGGGCGTGGCGATCCGCTCCAGCGGGCAGGCGCAGTTCCCGGCGCAGCTGTACGACATCAAGGGCGCCATCCGCTGGCTGCGCGCGCACGCGGCGGCGTACCACCTCGACCCGAACCGGTTCGCCATCATGGGCGACTCCTCCGGCGGCTGGACGACGGCGATGGCGGCCGTCACCGGGAACATCCCGGCACTCGAAGGCGATGTCGGCGTACAGGGCCCCTCCAGCGCCGTTCAGGCGGCCGTGCCGTTCTACCCGCCCACGGACTTCCTCCAGATAGACGCGCACATGCCGGACAACTGCGCGGTGTTCAACGCGGCGTTCGGGCTGACGGACTGCCACTCCGACGCCCGCTCCCCCGAGTCACGGCTCCTCGGCTGCACCATCACGGCCTGCCCGGACAAGGTCGCCGCGGCCGATCCGCTCAGCTACATCGGGACCCGGCGCACCCCGCCGTTCCTGATCCTCCATGGCGAGCAGGACACGATCGTGCCCTACCACCAGAGCCGCATCCTCTACGACAAGCTGGCCGCCGCGGGCGACGAGGCACACCTGATCTCCTTCCCGAAGGCCGGACACGGCACGGACTTCGCGATGCTCACCGACGACGCGACCCGCCAGGGTGCCTACCAGGAGAGCACGAAGAAGGGGCACAGCGCACCGCCCCACCCGGTGACTCCGACGTGGCAGACGGTCCTCTCCTTCCTGGAGCACCAGCTCGGCCGCCCTTCCCACTGAGGCGACCACCCTTGCCGTCCGACGGATCGCCTTCGTCGGACGGCAAGGGACGCACGTGATCGGCGCCTCCGGTTCCCGTCTCGGCGATTCCGTGGTGCGACTCGACACAGGTGCCCGGAGCCGGTCTCGGAACTGTCTCCACCGGCGCGGCTCAGAGCGTCGCCGCCTCATCGAACGCCGGGTACCCCGCTCGCCCTGACGCCGGTGCGGCCGTGTCCTCCGCGTGCCCCTTGGTGCCGGACGTCATCCGGGCAGATCCGCGCACCGCGCCGCCGGAGCACTCCGGCGCGACGCCTACGCTCACTCGCCGATCTCATCGCCTCTACCCAACAATCATCCAATGACTGCTGCTTCCGAGCGTGTCGCCTTCTGAACCAGGCTCTGCACTTCTCATCGAAACGATCGCATTGCACCTTCATCGATCCGGCGTCCACGCTCCGACGGCCATCGCCGCACTTGCCCGACTGCGCATGGGAGTTGGCCGTGAGGGCGCGACCGGCCGGGCGGTTCGACGATGCCTGGAGCGTCGCAAGTTTCGATACGAGATTCGATCGATGCGAAGAGTATTGACGGTACTTGTGAGACCCCTATTATCCAAGACATCCGAGCAGTCGTGTGGTGTCCAGCGATCCAGCCGTCGCCGGCTCGGGGAACACGGTCCGCAGGCCGCGCGGATCGGGCACGACGGCACCCGCATCACCCCGTACCGGCAGGCCAGCCCCGCACGCCACCGTGCGGGAACTCCGCAACGTCGAACACGGTGACCGCGCGGAGGGCCTCGCCGCCTCCCTAGGAGCCCGCATGCCCACATCCGAACGGACGCACCCCTGCCGTCACACCCGACTCCACCCGGCAGCCCCCTCCAAGGCCACCGTGCGTTAATCCATACGGCCGCCGATTCCCCCTTCGGGCCGGTCGTCGACGGGTGGGGTCGGTTGCGTGCACGGGATGTGTTCGCCACACAGCCCTTCGAGCGTCAGCGCGCTCGGCGACCACCGCGCCCTCAAGGTCGTCCCCCGTCCGTCACGTCTTCCAGGCCCGCCCCTTCCCCGGCCCGCACAGGCGATCCACGCCGTCGCCGACCGCGCGACTCGGACGGCGACGGTGAACAGCCTGACCACGAACATCGACGGACGGTCCCTTCACACAAAGCAACTCGACTTGCTGACAAGGGAGTTCAGATGCGATTCCGCTGGAAGAGGCTTCTGGCCACGGGGGCCGCCATCCCCCTCCTGATGGCCGGCATGTCGGCGGTCGACGGACCGTCCGCCGTGGCCGCCACGAACACGACGGCCTGGCAGAACGGCAGGTTCGTCGTCGACACACCCAACGTGGTCCGCCGGTCGGACATCATCCTGAACCGGGCCAACACCGCCGCGAGCGAGTTCGTCCCCCTGGGCAACGGCACACTCGGCGCCGCAGCCTGGGCGGCGAACGGTTTCACCGCCCAGCTCAACCGCAACGACACCTTCCCCAACCGCAAGTCACCCGGCTGGGTCGTCATCCCCGGCCTCTCCAAGCTCACCGGCGCCTCCGACTTCACCAGCCGCCTCGACCTGTACGACGGGACGCTGTACCAGTCCGGTGGCGGTATGACCCTGCGGGCTTACGTGCGGGCGGACACCTCCCAGCTCGTCGTCGACGTCACCGGCGCCGACCCGGGCAGTACACAGACGGCGCAGGTGCAGCTGTGGAGCAGCCGCACTCCCAGCGCGCAGGCGTCCGGCGCGGTGGCCACGCTGTCGGAGACCTGGACCGACAGCGGTGTGACCGGCGCCTCCGGGCGGACCTTCGGCACGCTCGCCGGGATCAGCGCGGGCGGACGCGACGTCACCGCGTCCACGCCCGACTCCCGCACCGGACAGGTGAGTTTCCGACCCAACAGCGACGGGTCGTTCCGGGTCATCGCGGCGTCCCCCGCCTGGACCGGCGGCGACGCGATCAGCACCACGAGAACCGTGCTGGGGAACGATCTGACCCGCACTTCCGCAGACCTCGCCGCAGGTCATCTCGCCTGGTGGCACGCCTACTGGAACTCGGTGGGCCTCATCAGGATCTCGTCCGCCGACAGCTCCGGCGAGTACTTCGAGAACATGCGCACCCTCTACCTGTACAACATCGCTGCCTCCAACCGCGGTGGCCTGCCCGGCAGCCAGGCCGGCGAGGCGAACCTGTTCAACCCGAGCCAGGACAGCCAGCCCTGGTACCCCGCGGGCTACTGGTTCTGGAACCTGCGCATGTACGTCCAGGCCGACATCTCGGCCGGCGCCTTCTCGCTCAACACCCCGGTCTTCGACCTCTACCGCACCAACATCGACAACATCGCCGCCTGGACCAAGGCCCACTACCCCGGTCGGCAGGGGCTGTGCGTGCCGGAGACGATGCGTTTCAACGGCAACGGCTACTACGCCCCGGGTCAGGCGGAGAGCAACGCCTCCTGCGACTCGCTCATCACCCCGTCCTACAACTCCCAGACGGTCACCACGGGTGCCGAGATCGGCCTGTGGGTCTGGCAGACGTACCTGATGACCGACGACAGGTCGTTCCTGACGCGGTACTACCCGCTGATGAAGGGCGCGGCGCAGTTCCTGCTGTCGCACGCCACGACCGGGGCGGACGGTCTGCTGCACACCACCTCCAACGCGCACGAGACGCAGTGGGCGGTCAACGACCCGACCACGGACGTGACCGCGATGCGGGCGCTGTTCCCGGTCGTGGTGTCGGCGGCGCAGACACTCGGCGTCGATGCCGACCTGGTCTCGGCGCTGCGCACCGCGATCCCGAAGATCCGTCCACTGCCCAGGACGGACACCGCGACCAAGACCCAGGTGCTGGGTCCGTCCTCCGACGCCTCGGGCACGAACATGATCGCCCTGTCCGCCCAGCCGACGGCCACGCAGCACAACTCCGAGAACCTGGGGCTCGAACCGGTCTGGCCCTACGGCCTGACCGGGGACAGCGGCAACGACACCGATCTGGGCAAGAGGACCTTCACATACCGCAGTTACGTCACGCGCAGCGACTGGAGTTTCGACGCGCTCCAGGCGGCCCGACTCGGCCTGGGAGACGAGATGCGCACCGCGATGACGGCCAACGTCGCCAAGTACCAGGTCTTCCCCAACGGCCTGGCCAGCTGGAACGCCCAGCCGCAGACGCCGTATCTGGAGCAACAGGGCGTCAACGCCGCCGCGATCGCCGAGGGACTCGTGCAGAACTACGACGGGCTCCTTCGCATCGCGCCGGGCTGGCCCAGCGCCTGGGACGCCGACGGGACGGTGTACATCCAGCACAAGGGCAGGGCTCATGTGCAGATCCGCGGCGGGACGCTGGTGACGGTGGCGGTGCAGGCCGGCGCGAGCGGTGACATCACCGTACGCAATCCGTGGCCCGGTCAGAACGTCATGGTGGTCAACGGCTCCGGGGGGACGGTGCTCTCCGGCCAGAACGGCGCGACGCTCACGATCCCGGCCACGTCCGGGACGTCGTACCTGATCCAGCGCCCCTCGGCCCCCACCACGTCCCTGCCCTTCGCCGCGGTGAGCGGCAGTCCCGCCACCGCACCGAAGAGCCTGGGCGGCAGGGTCATCGGCCTGTCCCGCTGAGCTTCCCTTTCACGGACATTCCGTTATCGACCCTCGTCAAAATCTCCTCATTTCTCTGGAACAACGGTGATCAGCCTTGGTTAACATTAAAGCAGTCACTGTCGAGAGAAAAGGATCTCCGCATGAAGCGCTCGGTCGTGAACCCCGTCAAGAGAATCTGCATAGCCGGACTTCTCGCCGTCGCCGCCCTCGGGCTGACGACACCGACCGCGTCCACCTCGTCGCACTCCACCGCCGGGTGCGTGTACGACCCCGCGAACGGCGGGCGCTGCTCGATAGTTGAGCCTCCCGCCTAAACAGTAGATACCGGCCGGCGGTGAGAATAACTTCTCGCCACCGGCCGGTACTCACATCCCGCCACGAAACAATGCGCGAGCCGATCAGAAAATCGCAGACAAATGCGCGGCTCATGGCAGTACTCAGAATTCCTACGCCCATCGACCGGGGCGCGCTCCTCGGTCAGCCCTGCACCGTCCTGAACAACCTGCCGGTCTCCTCGCCGGGATCCCTCGGGACGGTGTAGCCGGTCTCGTCACGGATCTCGGCGAAGTGGTCACGGACGTCCTCCATCGACAGGGCCGGGTTGAAGTAGCCCTCTGTCCTACCGATGAAGAACCGCGCGACATGGCCCGCGCCCACCGTGTACATCTCGCCGGAGACGGGGCAGTCCTCGTGTGCCAGGTAGGCGACGACCGGCGCGACCAGCGCCGGATCGAGCTTGTCGACGAAGGACTTCATACGTTCCACGGTCATCGACTGCTCGGCACCCTCCTGCTCGCGTGCGGGTTCGGGGGCCTTCCCCTGTGCTCCGGTTCGTGTCATGGACTGGGTGAGCATGCGGGTGAGCGCGATCGGGGCCACGGCGTTGGCCTTGATACCGTGTGCGGCCCCTTCGGCGGCCAGGACACGGGTGAGTCCGATCAGCCCGGTCTTGGCGGCGCCGTAGTTGCTCTTGTTCACGGTGCCGAGGAGTCCGGCCGCCGAGGTGGTGTTGACCACGCGGCCGTAGCCCTGCTCCCGCATGATGTCCCACGCCGGCCGGGTGACGAAGAAGGCACCCTTCAGGTGCACGTCGAGGACGGGATCGAGCACGTCGGCCGTCATGTCGTGGAAGGGCGCGTCCCGCAGGATGCCGGCGTTGTTGACGACGATGTCCACGCTGCCGTAGGCGTCCACAGCGGTGCGGACGACGGCCCGCCCGCCCTCGGACGTCGCCACGCTGTGCGTGTCGGCCACCGCCTCGCCGCCCAGGTCGCGTATCTCCCGGGCCACGCTCTCGGCAGGACCCTCGTCCGTCCCCTCCCCCGCTGTCGAGCCGCCGGTGTCGTTGACCACGACCCGGGCTCCGCGCGAGGCCAGCAGCAGCGCGTACTCCCGGCCCAGACCTCCGCCCGCGCCGGTGACGACCGCGACCCTGCCGTCGAATCCGAGGTCGCTCATGCGCGGTCCCAGGTGACCGGCATCCGCTCCGGACCGCGCGTGGAGACGCCCGACTTCCACACGACGTCGTCGGCGGAGTCCGCGAACCGCAGACCCGGCAGCCGGGTCAGCAGGGTGTGGAGGGTGACCTGGAGTTCCATCCGGGCCAGCGGGGCGCCGAGGCAGTGGTGGGCGCCGTGCCCGAACCCGATGTGGGGGGCCTCCTTGCGGGTCAGGTCGAGTGCGTCCGGATCGGTGTAGACGGTCTCGTCCCGGTTGGCCGAGGACCTGTCGACCACCACGGGCTCGCCCGCGCGCACGGTCACACCGCCCAGTTCCACGTCCTCCAGGGCGTAGCGGGGCTGCGAGCTGCCCGCTCCGGCGGGGATGTAGCGCAGCAGTTCCTCCACCGCCCTGGGCACCAGGGCGGTGTCGGCGCGCAGGGCCGCGAGCTGGTCGGGGTTGGTGAGCAGCAGGTAGACGAAGTTGGGGATCTGGGTGGCGGTGGTCTCGTGGCCGGCGACGAGGATCGTCTCCGCCATCGTCAGCAGTTCCTCCTCGGAGAGGCGGTCCTCGTCGTCACGGGCGGCGACGAGGGCGGACAGCAGGTCGTCCTGCGGTTGCTTGCGTCGCTCGGCGGTGAGGGCGGAGACGTACTCCCTCAGCTGTGCGCGGGAGTCGGCCACCTGCTCCCGGGTGAACTTGCTGGTGGACAGGTAGGCGTCCGCCCACCGCCGGAAGTCGCTCCGGTCCTCGAAGGGCACCCCGAGCAGTTCGCACATCACGGCGATCGGCAGGGGCAGCCCGAAGGCCTGCACGAGATCCGCGGGTGCGCCCTCGGCCACCATCGTGTCGACGAGTCCGTCGGCGATCTGCTGCACGCGCGGCCGCAACTGCTCGATGCGCCGCATGGTGAACGCCTTCGCCACCAGTCTGCGCAGTCGGCTGTGCTCGGGCGGGTCGAGGCTGATCATCGCTCCGGCGCCGGCCGGATAGGGGCGGGAGCGGGGCTGGTCCCGGCCGACGGCGGCGGCGCGGCTGAAGCGCGGGTCCCCGAGGACGATCTTGACGTCCTCGTAGCGGGTGGCCAGCCAGGCGGGCTCTCCGTACGGCAACTTGACACGGCACAGGGGCTGTTCGCGCCGCAGCTCGGCGTACAGCGGGTCGAAGTCCAGCTTCTCGGTGTCGAACGGATAGGGCCTGGGTTCGGTGACGGTCATGCGTGCCTCTCGGTACGGTCGCGGTTCACCAGGTGACGGGCAGTTCGTGGACGCCGTAGATGCTCATGTCGCCGCGGAACCTCAACTCCTCGAAAGGAACCGCCAGTTGGAGGCCGGGCAGTCTGCGCAGCAGGGTGGGCAGCGCGATCTCCAGTTCCGCGCGGGCCAGGACCTGGCCGATGCACTGGTGGGTGCCGTGGCCGAATGCGACGTGTCCGCGGACATCGCGGCCGATGTCGAACTCATCGGGGTCAGGGATGAATTCGGGGTCCCGGTTACCGGCGGGCAGGTTCATGACCAGGCCCTCTCCGGCCTTGACCAGCTGTCCGCCGATGGTGACGTCCTCGACGGCCACCCGGGCGACCAGGCTGTGCACGATGGTCAGGTGGCGCAGCAGTTCCTCGACCGCGCCCGCGACCACCGCCGGGTCGTCGGTGTCCCGGATCCGCGCGAGGTCGTCGGGGTGACGGAGCAGGAACAGGGTGCCCAGGGCGATCATGTTGGCCGTGGTCTCGTGGCCGGCGTTGAGCAGGAGGTGACCGTTCATCGCCACCGTGTCGCGGTCGATGTCCCCGTTCGCGACGTGCTCGCGCAGCAGACGGCTGATCAGGTCGTCGCCGGGCTCCGCCTCCTTCCGCGCCACCAGTTCCCGCAGATAGCCGAAGAGGGCCCGGGTCGCGGCGGTCCGCTCCGCCTGCGGGCGGTGCAGGCTCATCATGACCGCCGTGTGCTCCTGGAAGATCTCGTGGTCCTCGTACGGCACTCCGAGCAGCAGGGAGACCACGAGGGAGGGCACGGGGAGCGCGAAGTCGCGCACGAGGTCCGCCGGCGGGCCCGCCGCGATCATCCGGTCGAGGAAGTCGTCCACCATTTGCTGAATGCGCGGACGCATGGCCTGGACCTTCTTGACCGTGAAGTCCTTGGTCAGCATGCGGCGTAACCGGGCGTGCTCCGGGTCGTCCATCCGCGGGAAGATCGGCGGTGCCCCCTCACCGCGCTCCTCGCCCTGCAGCCGGCCGACGATGTCCGCGCTGATACGCGGATCGGTCATGGCGGTCTTGATGTCCTCGATCCGGCTCACCACCCAGACCGTGTGACCGCCCCACACCACCCTGCGCAACCCCTCCGCCTCGCGCCACTTCGCGTAGTCGGCCGGCGGGTCGAAGGGGCAACTGGCCGAGCGCTCACCGGGAAAGAAGGGGAGGTCGGCTGTTTCGTTCGCGTCGGTCACCGTGCTCATCAATGCTCCTGGGTCGGTCCGGACGGGTGCACACCGCTCTGGACATTCGCCCGCAGCCCCGCCAGCCAGTCGCGCTCCGCGTCGATCCGCTCGATCCCGTGGTCGAGCGCCAAGCGGCTCCACTGCTCCACCCGCACGGACGCCAGCGCGGCGACGCGGTCGCCGTTGCGGGCCAGCACGTGGTCCCGGGCGTCGAGCACGCGGAGTTGTTCCTCGGGGTTCAGCCAGGCGAAGTTCACCAGCCGCGCGTGGAACTCGCGCGACTGGTCGACTCCCTCTTCGGGGAGCTCGGCCAGCATGTCGTGCAGGACTTCCCGGCCGACGTCGGTGATCGAGTAGACGTGCCGCGGCGGTTTGGCCTCCTGCTCCTCCGCACTGCGCAGTACCGCCCCGCCATCGACGAACTGGCGCAGTCGGGGATAGAGCGAGTTGTTCGACAACGAGTGCCCCGTCGCCGCCTCCACCTCTCTGCGCAGTTCGTATCCGTGGCGTGGTCCGCGGGCCAGCTCGGCCAAAAGGAGGATGTCGATCCACATAGCGGTTACCGTAACCTAGGTCACCATAACCTAGCAATCGACACTCGCCCGTCTCCGCCGAGAACAAGGACGAAAACCATGCGTGTGGAAGTGGAACTCGACGAGCCCAAATGCGTCGCCGCCGGTCAGTGCGTCCTGGCCGCTCCGGAGGTGTTCGACCAGCGTGACGAGGACGGGGTCGCCGTACTGCTCGCCGACCGGCCCGATCCGAGTCTCCTCGACGGCGTGAAAGAAGCTGCGGCGCTCTGTCCCGCGGCGGCGATCCGCCTGGTGGAGCGGTGAGGCGGATCGCGGTCGTCGGCGCCTCGGCAGCGGGCCTCGCGGCGGCCGAGACGCTGCGCCGGGAGGGCTACGACGGGACGCTGACCCTCATCGGGGAGGAACTGCTCATGCCGTACGACCGGCCTCCCCTGTCCAAACAATTCCTGACCGGGCAATGGGAATCCGGGCAACTGGCGCTGCGCAGCACCGACGATCTGCGCGCACTCGGCCTCGATCTGCGCCTTGGCACCACCGCGACCGGGTTGGACACCACGGCACGGACCGTGCGCCTGGCGAACGGCGGGACAGTACCGTACGACGGACTGGTCATCGCCACGGGCGTCCGCCCGCGTCGGCTGCCGAGCGAGGGCGCTCACGTGCTGCGGACGCTGGACGACGCCCTGGCCCTGAGGGAACGGCTCGGGCACGGACGCCGCCTCCTCATCGTCGGCGCCGGGTTCCTCGGTGCCGAGGTCGCGGCCACGGCCTCCGCGCTCGGCACCTCTGTCACCCTCCTCGAACCCGCGGCGGTTCCGCTGGCCCAAGTGGTGGGTACGGACGTCGGCCAGGTCCTCTCCCGAGCCCATCACGAGCGCGGCGTGAACCTGCGCACCGGGGTGACGGTGTCGGAGGTGACCGAGGTCGGCGTGTTCCTCTCCGACGGCGAGTTCGTCGAGGGCGACGAGGTTCTGGTCGCCGTGGGGTCACAGCCCAACACCGAGTGGGTGGCCGGCAGCGGGCTCGCTGTCGAGGACGGCGTGGCGTGCGACGCGTACTGCGAGGCTGCCGCCGGCATCTACGCGGCCGGGGACGTGGCCCGCTGGTTCAACCCGCTGTTCGGTACCTCGATGCGGATCGAGCACCGCACCAACGCCGCCGAGCAGGGCATGGCCGCCGCCCGCAACCTGCTCGCCCGGCCGGAGGCACGCAAGCCGTTCGCACCGGTGCCGTACTTCTGGTCCGACCAGTACGACATGAAGATCCAGGCATACGGATACCTGCGTGGTCATGACGAGGTCGCCGTGGTGGAGGGCGATTTGGACGAGCGCCGTTTCGTGGCGGCGTACCGCACCGGTGACCGTCTGACCGGTGTCCTGGGCGTGGGCGTGACGCCGAAGATCCTGCGCGGTTGGCGACAGGCACTGGCCGCAGGCACCCCCTGGCACGAGGTCGCGGTGAACGAGGCCTGCGCGCCGTCCACCACCGAGAGGACCGCGACCGGAGTGAGGCGGTGAGTCACCGCAGCACGCGCGTCACCTCTGTGTGACCACCGCTCCCGGTCGTCCACGAAGTACAAGCGACATCGGCTCTTGCGCTCCTGTCCCCCACACCCCGGAGGCCTGCCCCATGTCCTTCCCATCGCCCCTCATGTCCGAGACCGCCCCATCCGGCGGACGACGCACCAATGTCCTGGTGACGGTTCTCGCCTTCACCGGAATCGCCGTGGCACTGGTACAGACGCTCATCATCCCGGTCATCCCCCACCTTCCGGAGTACCTGCACACCTCCGCGGCCGATGCCGTCTGGGCACTCACCGCCACCCTGCTGTGCGGTGCCGTCGCCACCCCCGTGCTGGGACGGCTCGGCGACATGTACGGCAAGCGCCGCATGCTGCTCATCGGCGTCGCCGTACTCGTGGCGGGCTCGGTGATCTGCGCGCTCAGCGACTCCCTGGCACCGATGGTCGTGGGCCGCACGCTGCAGGGGCTGGCGAACGGGGTCATCCCCCTCGGCGTCAGCATCCTGCGCGACGAGGTACCCACCGAGAAGCTCCCGGTCTCCACCGCGGTGATGCTCGGCTCCCTCGGTGTCGGCGGCGCCCTGGGCCTGCCCGCGTCCGCGATGATCGCCGACACGTTCGACTGGCATGTGCTGTTCTGGACCTCGGCCGCGCTGGGTACGCTCGCTCTCCTCCTCGTCCTGCTGCTGGTGCCCGAGTCAAAGGCACGACCCGGCGGGCGCGTCGACCTCACGGGCGCCGCGGGCATGGGCATCGGCCTGGTCTGTCTGCTGCTCGCGATCTCCAAGGGCACCGACTGGGGCTGGGGCAGCGGCACCACTCTCGGCCTCCTCGCCACAGCCCTGCTCGCCCTGCCTCTGTGGGGCTGGTTCGAGCTGCGCACCCCCCAGCCCATGGTGGACCTGCGCACCAGCGCACACCCTCAGGTCCTGTTCACCCATCTCGCCGGACTGGCCTTCGGGTTCGCCCTGTTCGCGCTCAACCTGGTCCTGCCCCAGGTGCTCCAGCTACCGGAACCCACGGGCTACGGACTGGGCGAGTCCCTCACCACAGCGGGCCTGGTGATGGCCCCGCAGGGCCTGGTCATGATGGCCGTCGCCCCGCTCTCCGCCCGCGTCACCAGGACCCGGGGGCCGAAGACCACCCTGATGATCGGCGCCGTGGTCGTGGGGGTGGGCTACCTCCTCATCATGGTGCTGATGTCCGCGACATGGACGCTGATCATGGCCTCCTGCGTGGTCGCCATGGGCGTCGGCTTCGGCTACGCCGCGCTGCCGACCCTCGTCATGGCCTCCGTTCCCGTGTCGGCGACCGCCGCGGCCAACAGCCTCAACACCCTGATGCGGTCAATCGGGACCACCACCTCCAGCGCCCTGGCCGGAGTGCTCCTCGCCCATATGACGATCGACTTCCACGGTGTGGAGGTGCCCTCCGAGAACGGCCTGCGCGCCGTGCTGGCGATCGGCGTCGGTGCCGCCGCCGTAGCCCTGGCCGTCGCCTCCTTCATCCCACGGCACCAACCCGATGCCCTGGTCACTCCGGTGGATACGACGGTCGAGAAGGCGGGTCTGCGCCCTTCACCCGACGCCGACTGATCCGTCACGGGCCGGTGGCCGCCAGAGGCCGGCCGCCGGCAACGGAGTGGTTCCGACCGATGTCCGTGTGCCGGGCAGACCACGGACAGCGGGGCGTCTGTGCGCCTCCCCACCGGGCGGGGCATTGTTCAGGACGGCCGTACGAGACCGGTGTCGTAGGCGAAGATGACGGCCTGCACCCGGTCGCGGGCACCGATCTTGGCCAGGATCCGGCCGATGTGCGTCTTGATGGTCGACTCGGACAGGCCGAGGTCCTCGGCGATCTCGCTGTTCGTCAGCCCGAGCGCGATATCGGTCAGGACCTGGCGCTCACGCTGGGTCACACCCGTCAGGCGCGGATCTCCGTCGGGGTCTCGCGGCGGGAGGTGCGTGGTGAAGACCTCCAGCAGGCGTCGGGTCATCGCGGGCGCGACCACCGCGTCGCCGCCCGCGACGGCCCGGATTCCCGCGAGAAGTTCGTCGGGGCGGGCGTCCTTGAGCAGAAAGCCGCTGGCGCCCGCGCGCAGCGCGCCGTAGGCGTACTCGTCAAGGTCGAAGGTGGTGAGCACGAGCACCCGGGAGCGGCCGCCGGACGCGACGATCCGACGCGTGGCCTCGATGCCGTCCATACCGGGCATGCGGATGTCCATCAGCACCACGTCCGGGTGCAGCTGCGCCGTCCGGCGCACCGCCTCCGCGCCGTGCTCCGCCTCCCCGACCACGGTGGTCTCCGGGCTGCTGTTCAGCAGCATCTTGAAGCCGATGCGCTGCAGAGGCTGGTCGTCGACGATCAGCACCGTGGTCACGAGCGCTCCTGAACTCGAGGCCGGTCCACGGGAGCAGGACGGAGGCTCCCGGCCCGCGGCTCGGTCCTCGCCCGAGTGTCATGGTTCATGGGCAGCACGGCCCGGACGGTCCAGCCGCCGGCCCGGCGTCCGGAGACGGCGCTGCCGCCCGCGAGTGCGGCGCGCTCCCTCATGCCGATCAGGCCCTGCCCGGACGCGTGGCTCCCGCCCGGACGGTCCGCTGCCACCTCTCCCGCCGGCGGACCCGTGTCGTCGACCTGCACCAGGACGTCACCGGCGCGGGTGTCCGCCGTGACAGCGACCCGCACGCGGGTGCGTGGTCCGGCGTGCTTGAGGCTGTTGGTCAGGGCTTCCTGGACGATCCGGTACACGGCCAGTTGGAGGCCGGCACCGAGCGCGGAGAGGTCACCCTTGGCGGTGTAGGTCACCGTCGGCCCGGCGGCCCGGATCCGCTCGCACAGGGCGGGGAGTTGGGCCGTACCCGGCTGCGGATGCAGTTCGGGGCCCCCACCGTCCTCGGGCAGTTCGGCACGCAGCGCGCCGAGGGCGCGGCGCAGTTCACCCAGCGACGTACGCCCGGCCTCGGCGATCGTCTGCAGGACTTCCGGACCCCGCTCGGGTTGCAGCCGGGCTTCGGCCGCGCCCCCGTCCGCCAGACCGACGATCACCGCCAGACTGTGCCCCACGATGTCGTGCAACTCGCGTGAGACCCGCGCGCGTTCGTTGGCCGCGGCCAGTAGCTCACGCTGCTCGCGCTCGACTTCAAGAGTCGCCGCCCGCTCGGCCAGCGCCGCCAACTGTGCCCGGCGCATCCGGCCGGCCACTCCCAGAGCCGCCGCCGCGGTGGCCGCACACAGCACGAAGAACAGGGACACCCACGGCTGGGAGTCCAGCGGCCGGACCCGGAAGGCCAGCAGCGCGCACACCGGCACCGTGGCGATCGCGACGTTCCGCAGCGAGCGCGGCGAGGCATAGCTGCCTGCCCCGTACAAGGCGATCATGAGGCTGAGGTCGCTGCGCAGCGCCAGTCCAGCCGCCCACTGCACCGCGCAGACCCCGAGCACCACACCGAAGACCGCCAGCGGGGCACGCCGACGCCACACCAGAGGCAACGCCAGCGCCAACGCGTTCATCACGACCACCCATGCCGACGCGCCCTGCACCCCGAACAGACCGCGCTCCTCCTCTTCGAAGAGGTCGGCGATCGCGGCCGCCAGGACACCTGCCGCGAGCAGCGAGTCGAGTATCTGCGGACGGCTCCGGTCCGCGGCGCGGAAGCGGATCCAGCCACTTTCCAGCGGCTGGGCCCACACGGGTTCGGCTACGGAGTTCATGATGCTGCCTCGGGCAGGGTCGGTGGAGAAGGGGGTACCGAGCGGAACGTCTGTCAGCTGTCGGAGTGCTTCACACGGTACGCCGCCCCCACCAGCACCGCCGTCACCCAGCCGAGCAGGACCAACAGGCCCGTACCGGGGCTGAGCATCGTGCTGTCCGTGTGCAGGGTGAAGATCGACTGGCCGGCGTTCGCCGGCAGGTACGGGGTCACGTCCGTCTTCCAGTTGCTGGGCAGCAGGTCGAGCAGGACCGGCATCAGCATCAGCGCGCCGACCAGCAGACAGATGCCACCCGCCGCGGAGCGCACCAGCATGCCCAGTCCCGCACCCAGCACGGCCACCATGGCCAGGTACAGCGCGGCACCGAACAGGCAGCGCAGCACGCCGGAGTCGGACAGGGTCAGAGCGATCGGCTTGCCGGAGAGGAAGCCCGCGCCCGCCAGAAAGGAAGCGATCACGCCCGCCGCGCCGACCACGAAAACCACGCCGAAGTAGATCAGGCACTTGGACCAGAGGACCGGCAGGCGCCGGGGCACCGCAGCGAACGTGGAGCGGATCATGCCGGTGGTGTACTCCCCTGCCGTGCTCAGCACACCCAGGACACCCACCACGAGCTGGGTCAGGGTGATGCCGTCCAGTGACAGCGCGACCGCGTCGTGCTGGTCGGCGTGGACCGGGTCGTACCGGTAGGCCGCCACCATGCCGATGACCACCGTGGCCAGCACGGCGACCGCGAGGGTGATCCAACTCGATCGCAGGGAAAGGAACTTGGACCATTCCGAGCGCAGCACTCTCGGGAACGTCACCTTGTAGCGGGGGTTCGCGGTCGTCGCCGGGGTGGATGTGGCCTGGACGCTGGTCATGCGGCGGCGCTCCCGTTCGTCTCGGTGTCAGTGGTGCTGCGGTACTCGACGGCGTCGTGGGTCAGGGCCATGAACGCCTCCTCCAGGGAGACCGTCTGCTGGGTGAGGTCATAGACGGCGATGCCCGCGTCGGCGGCCCGGCGGCCGATCTCGCGCGCGCTCAGTCCCGACACCTGCAGGGTCTCCGTACCGACCTCGCCGGTGACGGTCACGTCGGGGCCGGCCAGCAGCAACCGCAGCCGCTCCGGGTCGGAGCAGGCGACCTTGACGCTCTCGCCGCCTGCCTGCTCGACAAAGGCATCCACCGTCGTGTCGGCCAGCAGCCTGCCCCGGCCGACGATGACGAGGTTGGTCGCCGTCAGCGCCATCTCGCTCATCAGGTGCGAGGACACGAAGACGGTCCGCCCCTCTGCGGCCAGGCCCTTGAGGAGGGTACGGATCCACAGCACGCCCTCCGGATCGAGACCGTTGACCGGTTCGTCCAGCATCACCGTCTGCGGATCGCCCAAGAGGGCCGCGGCGATGCCCAGACGCTGCCCCATGCCCAATGAGAAGGACCCGGCACGCATCTTCGCGACCTTGCCGAGGCCGGCGAGCTCGATCACCTCGTCCACCCGGCGGCGTGGGATGCCGTGGGTGTACGCGAGGGACAGAAGGTGGCTGTAGGCGGAGCGGCCGGGATGGACGGACCTGGCCTCCAGCAGCGCCCCGACCTCCTGCAGGGGTGCGGTGTGCTGGGCATAGCGCCTGCCGTTGACCGTCACATGGCCGCTGGTGGGCGCGTCGAGTCCGATGACCATGCGCATGGTGGTGGACTTCCCCGCCCCGTTGGGGCCGAGGAAGCCCGTCACCACTCCCGGCTCGACAGTGAAGTCAAGGTCGTCGACTGCGGTCTTGTCGCCGTAGCGCTTGACCACATGGTGGATCTCTATCATCGGCGGGTTTCCCTTCACGATGCCCGGCCGGGTGCGCCGGCGATCCCGGCGGCCCTGCCAAGAACGCTAGGTGCGCCGCGGCTTCCGTCGACGGCACCACGATGCCGACCGGATCACGGTCGTTCATACCGCGGTACTAAGGCAGCGTCGTCCGCGAGTAGCACGCGGTATGCCGGCTGCCCTCCCCACCGGACTGGGGTGACCGGTCGGCCTCGGCCCCTGTCCGTACGACGCGCCGGCAGCACATGGCTTCGCCGGCCCATCGCCGGTCGGCCAAGCGACCGAGGCCGACCGGTCACTCGGGTCCAAGGCGCGGCCCCCGTGCCAACTCCGCCGAAAGAAGGATGTCCATTCTTATAACAGTTACGGTAACTTAGGTCACCGTAACCTTGTAACACGCACTGACCCCCTTGCGTCAGAGCCCGGCCCGTCCGGGTGTGCCCCAACACCGGAGGTGTTCATCTCTCCGGGCAGGCACAACGGTCTCCGGCCGATCCCGGATCGGCTGTCCGCCTGGTGTCAGGCGAGCCGGACCCGCCTCGCCTCCCTGCCGCTGCAGGGTCACACCGAAGTAGCCGTGCGGTTCCACCGATGCCGCCCGTACCGCACTCGTTCCCTTCCCACTGGAGGAAGCCCCCATGACGCCCCATATCACTCTGGACCCGTTCGTGTCCGACCTCGATGGGGAAAACGCCAAGTTGCGTGAGGCCGGTCCGCTCGCCGCCGTGGAACTGCCCGGCGGCGTCCCGGTGTGGGCGGTGACCCATCACGCCGAGGCCCGGGCACTGCTCACGGATCCCCGGCTGGTGAAGGACATCAACGCCTGGGGTGCCTGGCAGCGCGGCGAGATCCCCCCTGACTGGCCGCTGATCGCTCTGGCCAACCCCGGCCCCTCGATGCTGACCGTGGACGGCGCGGACCACCGGCGACTACGGGCCCTGGTCGCACAGGCGCTGACACCGCGCCGGGTGGAAGAACTGCGCGAGCGCATCACACAACTCGCGAAGAGCCTGCTGGACCGGTTGCCCACGGATGGCTCCACCATGGTCGACCTCAAAGCGGAGTTCGCCTACCCGCTGCCCATGTACGTGATCGCCGACCTGCTGGGCATCGAGGAATCCCTTCTTCCCCGGCTGAAAGAGCTCTTCGAGAAGTTCTTCTCAACGCAGACACCTCCCCAGGAGTTCGTCGCCACCCTCACTGAGCTCACGCAGATCGTGGAGGAGACGGTGGCGGCGAAGCGGGAATCACCGGGTGACGACCTGACGTCGGCTCTGATCCTGGCGTCCGAGGACGGTGACCAACTCACCGACGACGAGATCGTCTCCACGCTCAAGGTGATGGTGGGGGCGGGCCACGAGACGACGGTCTCACTGATCGTCAACACGGTGGTGAACCTCTCCGCCCACCCCGAACAAAAGGCCCTGGCCCTATCGGGGCAGGCGGAGTGGTCCTCGGCGATCGAGGAAACCCTCCGCTACTCCCCACCCAGCTCGCACGTGCTCATCCGCTTCGCGACGGAGGACGTGCCGGTGGGCGGGACGCTGATCCCCGCGGGTGACGCCCTCATCGTCTCGTACGGCGCGATCGGCCGCGACGAGGAGGCCCACGGCCCGACCGCCGGATCGTTCGACATCACCCGCGCGACAAGGAACCGGCACATCTCCTTCGGCCACGGTCCGCACGTCTGCCCCGGTGCGGCCCTCTCCCGCCTGGAGGCAGGAGTCGCCCTGCCCGCCTTGTACGCCCGCTTCCCCGGTCTCTCCCTGGCCGTCTCCCCCCGCGAACTCCGCAACAGGCCAGTAGTGACGCAGAACGACCTCTACGAGCTGCCGGTCTTCCTGGGATAGGTCTTCCGCCCTCTCGACTCGCGCCGCGAAAACCCGTGCCGATCACCGGAATCCGCCAAGAGGAGGATTCCGATCCGGATACCGCATGGTTACAGTGACCTAGGTTTCCGTAACCTAAGACACCATAACTCTTGAGGCCCCACGCCCCCACGCCCCCACGCCCCCACGCCCCCACGCCCCCACGCCCCCACCAGGAGTATCGATGAGCACCGCGACCGGAACTCATGGCGGTACCGACCTTCCCTCATTCCCTGGCGCACGCTCGCTCCGCTGCCCCTTTGATCCCCCGGCCGAGTACGCGCAGTGGCGTCTTCACGACGGCTTATCGCGCGTGCGGACGTCGCACGGCAAGACCGCCTGGGCGGTAAGCCGGTACGAGGACGTCAAAGCGGCGCTGAGCGACCCACGGATCAGCGCGGACGTCCGCCGGTACCCCGTGCTGATGGTCAGTACCGAGGATCTGAGAATGCCGCCGGTGTTCCCGCGCCAGGACGACCCCGAGCACGCCCGCACCCGCCGCATGCTCACCGGCGAGTTCACCGTCAAGCGCATGGAGGCGATGCGCCCGCAGTTGCGGCACATGGTCGACCGCATCCTCGAAGAGATGATCAGCGAGGGACGACAGCCGACCGATCTCGTACGCGCCTACGCGCTACCCGTGCCCTCGCTGGCGATCTCGCTGATGCTGGGGGTGCCGTACGAGAGCCACAAGTTCTTCCAGGAGCGCTCCTCCGCCCTTGCCTGTGTCGACACGCCTGAGGACGAAAGGACGGTCGCACGGCGAGAGCTCTTCGACTTCATCGTCGACCTGGTGAAACGCAAGGAGAGCGAACCCGGCGACGATCTCATCAGCCGGCTGCTGACCAACCGCGTCGCCACCGGGGAACTCACCCACGCGGAAGTGGCCATGATCGCCCAGATCCTGCTGCACGCCGGGCACGAGACCACGGCCAACATGATCGGGCTGGGGATGCTGGCCCTGCTGCGCCATCCCGACCAGGCCGCCCGGATTCGCGACACCGACGATCCCGATGTGATCGCGGGCGCCGTCGACGAACTCCTGCGCTATCTGACCATCGCCCAGGACATGGTCTGGCGGGTGGCGACCGAGGACCTCACCATCGGGGGCCAACTCGTGCGCGCGGGAGACCTGTTGACCATCAACCTTCCCGCTGCCAACCGGGACCCCTTCTTCCAGGACCCCGACGACCTGGACATCGACCGCAATTCCCGCGGTCACCTTGCCTTCGGTCACGGCATCCACCAGTGCCTCGGTCAGTCCCTGGCCCGCGTCGAACTCCAGGAGGCATTCCCGGCGTTGCTGCGCGCGTTGCCGAACCTCCGTCTGGCGGTACCGCCGGATGAGATCAGATACCGGCACGACATGGCCACCTTCGGAGTCCACGAACTGCCCGTCGCCTGGTGACCTCAACGCGGCGTCTCCTCCGCACGTCTTCCCCGCGCGTCTTCCCCGCGCGTCTTCCCCACGATCGCCCATTCCGTACGGCCGTCGCAGGCGGTTCCCCCCACACGGAGGCCCGACCCATGTCCCCCACGCACCCCGCTCCCGCCGACGCCGGGCAATCCGCCCGCTTACGCACGAACATCCTGGTGCCGGTTCTCGCCTTCGCCGGGATTACCGACGCGCTGACGCAGGCACTGGTCTTCCCGATCGTTCCTCACCTTCCGCAGTACCTGAACGCCTCGGCGTCGGACACCGCCTGGACAGTTACCGTCATCCTGCTGTGCGGTGCCATCGCCACACCGGTGATGGGACGGCTCGGCGACATGTACGGCAAGCGCCGCATGCTCCTGCTCAACATGGGACTGCTGGTGGCGGGCTCGATGATCTGCGCCCTGAGCGACTCGCTCGCCCCGATGATCCTCGGTCGAGCACTGCAGGGCCTGGCGAACGGGATCATCCCGCTCGGCGTCAGCATCCTTCGTGAGGAGACGCCCACATGGCGGCTCCCCATGGCGACCGCCGTGATGCTCGGCTCCCTCGGAGTGGGAGCCGCCGTGGGTCTGCCCACCGCCGCGGTCATCGCCGACGAGGTCGACTGGCATCTGCTGTTCTGGATCGGCGGCGCTCTGGCCGCCCTCGCCACCGCCCTCGTGGCCCGGGTCGTACCCGAATCCAGGGTGCGCACAGGGGGACGTGTCGACATCGCCGGCGCCCTGGGTATGACCGCAGGCCTGGTCTGTCTGCTCCTCGCCGTCTCCAAGGGGGAGGACTGGGGCTGGGACAGCGGTACCACCCTCGCGCTGTTCGGCGCAGCCGTCATCGTCGTACCGCTGTGGGGCTGGTACGAACTGCGCACCCCGCACCCCGTGGTGAACCTGCGCACCGCAGCACGTCCCCAAGTGCTGTTCACCAACCTGGCCGCGGTGGCGATCGGATTCACCCTCCTGGCCATGCAACTGGTCCTGCCGCAGGTTCTCCAGCTGCCGGAGGCCACCGGCTACGGGCTCGGCACCACCCTGGTCGTGACGGGCCTCGTGCTGGCCCCCCAGGGATTGATGCTCATGGCGGCCTCACCCCTTTCCGCCCGCGTCACCAAGGCCAAGGGGCCGAGGTTCACTCTCATGCTGGGCTCCACGATCATCGCCGTCGGCTACCTCCTCTGTATGGTGATGATGTCCGAGGTCTGGCAGCTCATCGTGGCCTCCTGCATCGTCAGCGTCGGTGCAGGACTCGCCTACGCCGCGCTGCCCATGATCATCATGGACGCGGTCCCCTTGTCCGAAACCGCGTCCGCCACGAGCCTCAACGCACTGATGCGGGCCATCGGCAACACGGTTGCCAGTGCCGTGGCAGGTACTGTCATCGCCCACATGACCATCGACTTCCATGGTGCGGAACTGCCGTCGGAGAACGGGCTGCGCGCGGTGCTGGCCATAGGGGTCGCGGCCGCGGCGGTGGCCTTCGCCGTGGCGATCCGCATCCCCCGCGCGAGGGCGGGGGGCATCGTCCCGGACTCCCGCCGTGTGGTGGAGACGACCGCGGGAGGGCCGGTCTCCGACGCCTGACGGCCGGGCAGCCCGCTAGGTTTCAGCGTCGGTTGATAGCTCGCGCGGTGACAGCTCCCGAACCGCGCGGCGATGCGGGAGCGTTCGCCGGGTTCCGAGCAGACATGGGGACCGGAACGGCCGAGTGCCGCGTTCCCTCGGCATCCCTGGCCGCGATAAGGCGACCACCCGCGCACCGTCAGGCATACGTGCCGGATGCCCCGCTGATCCAGCAGAGGCACCTTCACGACGGTTTTCCTCACGCAGCGCCCTGTCGGTTCAGCGCAGCGCCCGGGGCGGCGACCTGCGAAGCTCAGGCTGTTTCGACCACTCGGGACCTACGTGTCGCAGCCTGTCCCCGTGGGCGTGCTCTGTCCTCAGGCGATCGGCTCTGCGGCTCTCGTCGACAGGAGTCTTGACACCGTGCGTTCCCTGGCGTGACGGCCCGTGGCATCGGGCTGCGGACCTCCGACCGGGCGAGCCGCCGAAGGCATCGACATCGATTCGATGCTCATATCGATTCGATGCTCCTGTGGGACAATTGCCCCATGCTGGAACTCGCGATACTGGGCTTCCTGGCCGAGGGCCCCTTGCCGGGTCACGAGCTGCGCCGCCGGGTCTCCCACCTGACCGGCTACACCCGTCCGGTCAGCGATGGCAGTCTCTACCCGGCCATCAACCGCCTCGCCGGGGCGGGCCTGCTGGAGCGGCGGGCCGACCCGCGCGCGGGTGCCGCCCGCTACGTGCTCAGCCTGACCGAGGCAGGCCGTGCCGAGATGCTGGAACGCCTACGCAAGCCGGCCGATCACGAGATCACCGACCAGACCCGGTTCACCACGGTCCTGTCGTTCCTCTCCCTCCTCCCCGACATAGCCGAACAGCACGCGGTGCTTCGCCGACGCCTCGCCTTCCTGGAGGAGCCGGCGAGCTTCTTCTACGACGGTGAGCGGCCCCTGCGCGCGGAGCAAGTAGCCGACCCCTACCGGCGGGGCCTGCTCCTCACCGCCCGCGCCACCAGCCGCGCCGAACGCGCCTGGCTGCGCGAGGTCCTCGGCGAGGAACTGCCCGAGAACCCCTGAAAGACACCGGAGGAACCCCCATGCTCGCGTCCTGGTACGACCGGCAGGGCCCCGCGGCCGATGTCCTGCATGTCGGCGACCTGCCCGATCCCCACCCCGGCCCCGGTGAGGTGCGGGTCCGTGTGGCCGTGTCGGGTGTCAACCCCGGCGACACCAAGAAGCGGCGCGGCTGGCTCGGCTCCTCGATGTCCTACCCCCGCGTGATCCCGCACAGCGACGCGGCCGGCGTCATCGACGAAGTGGGCGACGGAGTCGGCGCCCGGCGCGTGGGAGAGCGGGTGTGGGTCTACGGTGCCCAGTCCTACCGGGCTTTCGGCACCGCCGCCCAGTACACCGTCGTACCCGACCAGCAGGCCGTACGGCTTCCCGACCACCTCGGCGACGAACTCGGCGCGTGCCTGGGCATCCCCGGCATCACGGCCCACCGCGCCGTTTTCGCGGACGGTCCGGTCGACGGGCGGACCGTGCTCGTGCACGGGGCGCTCGGTGGCGTCGGTTCCCTGGCCGCGGAGCTGGCCCGCTGGGGCGGCGCCACCGTCATCGGCACCGTCCGCCGCAGCGCCGACCTGAACGGCGTTGACGCGACCGTCGTCTCCCACGCGGTCGCCCTGGACACCGATGCCCCGGCGAAAGCGATTCGCTCGTACGCGCCCGAAGGCGTGCACAGGATCGTCGAAGTGTCGCTCTCCGCCAACGCCGACCTCGACAACGCCGTGGCCGCGCCCGACGCCGTGATCGCCGCCTACGGCACCCGCTCCGATCGCACCGAACTCCCCTTCTGGCCACTGCTGTTCAACAACGTGACGGTGCGCCTGCTCGGCAGCGACGACTTCCCCGTCGATGCCAAACGGCAGGCCGCCCGCGACCTGACCGCGGCCGCCGCGGTCGGCGCTGTGACCGTCGATGTCGGAGAGCGTTACCCGCTGGAGGCCATCGCCAAGGCCCACGACCGGGTCGACGCGGGCGGGCGGGGCAGGGTGGTGGTCACCGTCCCTGGCTGACCAGCGCATCGCCGGCCACCGCGCTGTGAGGAGGAGAGGCATTAGTACTGCGGTACTAGTCGCGGCCCGTCGATTCGGTTCCACAGGGGGCAGGGAGCGCGGGAAACCGCACCTAGCTTGAGATCAGGGGTCGATCAGGCCCTGCTCACGTACTGACCTCTTCTCCTGGTGGGAGTACCCCGTGGCCACCTTCCTCTATCGACTGGGACGGCTCGCCTTCCGGCGACGACGCCTCTTCCTGATGTTGTGGATCGCCGTCCTGGCCGCCGTAGGCATCGGCGCGATGAGTTCCACCGGCTCCACCTCGGACAGCTTCACGCTTCCCGGCACGCAGTCCCAGAAAGCCATCGACCTGCTGCAGAAGGAATTCCCGCAGGCTTCCGCCTCCGGCGCCACCGCCCGGGTCGTCTTCGAGGCTCCCTCCGGCCAGAAGCTCACCTCCGCCGCCAACAAGGCGGAAGTCACCTCGCTCGTGGCCGAGCTGAAGACGTCGCCGCAGGTGGCAAGCGTCTCCGACCCGTTCACCAGTGGCCTGGTGAGCAAGTCGGGCAGCATCGCCTACACCCAGGTGTCCTACAAGGTCGCCAAGTCCGACGTCAGCAGCGCTGCGCACGACGCTCTGAACAAGGTCGCCGCGGAGGGCGAGAAGGCCGGGCTCACGGTCAGCATGGGCGGTGACGCGGTCGAGGACAAGGCGGCCAGCAAGGCTGCCGAGCTGATCGGTCTCGCGGTCGCCGCGGTCGTCCTCGTGATCACCTTCGGCTCGCTGGTCGCGGCGGGGCTTCCGCTGCTGACCGCGATCCTCGGCGTGGGCGTGGCGGTCATGTGCATCACCATCGCCACCCAGTTCGTCGACATGGCCTCGGCCGCCTCGACACTGGCTCTGATGCTGGGCTTGGCGGTCGCCATCGACTACGCCCTGTTCATCGTCTCCCGCTACCGCAACGAGATCCGGGACGGCCATGATCCGGAAGAGGCCGCGGGACGTGCCCTGGGCACCGCCGGATCGGCCGTCGTCTTCGCCGGCCTGACCGTGATCATCGCGCTGGCGGGCCTGAGCGTCATCGGCATCAAGATGCTCACCTCGATGGGGCTGGCCTCGGCGTTCGCCGTAGCGGTCGCGGTCCTCATCGCGCTGACCCTGCTGCCCGCGATGCTGGGCTTCACCGGAAAGCGGATCATGAAGGCCAAGCTCCTCAGCCGCCGCATGCGGGCTCTGGAGGAGCGCGGCGAGGGCGAACCGATGGGTGTGCGCTGGGCCCGCTTCGTCACCCGCAACCCGGTCAAGGTTCTCGCGGTCTCGGTGATCGGTCTGGGCCTGCTGACCATCCCGGCCATGTCCTTGCGCCTGGCCCTGCCCGACGACTCCATGAAGTCCCCCGACAGCACCCAGCGCGTCGCCTACGACACCCTCAGCAAGGGCTTCGGCCCCGGTTTCAACGGTCCCCTGACCGTGGTCGTCGACGCTCGCGACAGCAAGGACCCGAAGGCCGCCGCCTCGGACGCCGTCGCGCGGATCAAGAAGCTGCCCGACGTCGCCACGGTGCGCGACGCCGCGTTCAACGAGTCCGGCGACGTGGCCCTGATCGGCGCCATCCCGAAGAGCGCGCCCAGCAGTCAGGCCACCAAGGACCTGGTCAAGGACATCCGTGACCAGAGCGGCACGCTGCACCGGGACACGGGCGCCGACCTCATGGTCACCGGCACCACCGCCGTCAACATCGACGTCTCCACCAAGCTCGCCCAGGCCCTCATCCCCTACCTGGCGATCGTGGTCGGCCTGGCGCTCGTCCTCCTGCTGCTGGTCTTCCGCTCGATCCTGGTCCCGCTCAAGGCCGCGCTCGGCTTCCTGCTCAGCGTCGGTGCCACCCTCGGCGTGGTGGTGGCCGTCTTCCAGTGGGGCTGGCTGAAGGACCTCTTCGGTATCCAGGAGACCGCACCCATCGTCAGCGTCCTGCCCATCCTCCTGATCGGCGTCGTCTTCGGACTCGCCATGGACTACGAGGTCTTCCTCGTCACCCGGATGCGGGAGGAGTACGTCCACGGCGCCGAACCCACTGAGGCCATCGTCCAGGGCTTCAGGCACAGCTCCCGCGTGGTCACCGCCGCGGCGATCATCATGATCTCCGTGTTCTCCGGCTTCCTCCTCGACGACGTGGCGCTCATCAAGTCCATCGGCCTCGGCCTCGGCTCCGCCGTGTTCTTCGACGCCTTCGTGGTCCGCATGACAATCGTCCCGGCGGTCATGGCCCTGCTCGGGCGCCGTGCCTGGGCCCTGCCGAAGTGGCTGGACCGGGTCATGCCCAACGTGGACGTCGAGGGCGAGAAGCTGCGCCACGCACTGACCGCCGAAAAAGCGAGCACCGCACCCGAGCCCATGCTCGCCGGTGTCCATGCGGGAGCCAACCAGGGATCGGACAACCATGGTGCCCCGTCGGTCCTCACCAGTGGGTCCGGTTCCGACACGTCGAACACGGCTGCGTTCACCGCACCGCTTCCCCAGCACCACCGCGGCAGGGTCGGGTTCTCCGGGCGCAGGCAGCGCCACGCACACGACGGGGACACCGACGCACACACCGACACGGACACCGGTATCCCGACCGTCTCCGACAGCGGCCTCACCAGCCTCAACGGCTCCGGCGACACGGAGGAGCGCGGTAAGAAGCGAGGACTGGCAGGGCTCAGGTCGCGCCGCCCGAGCCGGGACGACGCCGCCCCGCCCGCCGGCACGGCCCAGCAGAAGGCAGCGAGAATGAGGGAGCTTCGGAACAAACTGTTCCGCAAGAGCTGACGAAGACGAGTCGCAGCAGCCGCTGCCGACCACCGGCCGGAACGGCCGCCTCCCACCCGGCCGATTCCCCCGACCCCGCCTGCCGGTCCGATCCCCCCGGGACCGGCAGGCGGCTTCCCGACCCGCGAAGGACCCCCGTGACCGCACCGAGCGCTCCGTCGCCCGCCCCTCGCCCGGACGACAGCCGGTTCCTGGAGACCCTGACCAGCGATTCCGAGCAGCGCGTGATCGCGTCCATAATCTTCCGGCTGGCCGCCTTGCGACGGGCGGACCGGGCGCATCCCAAGGTCCGGCACTGGGGGGTACCCGCCTTGTGCGCCGCACTCGGCATCAACTCCTACCTCAACCCCTACAACACCGGCGACGTCCCGGCGCAGCTGGCGCTGATCGCCGCGTTCACCGTCCCGCTCCTTTGGCGGGAACGCCGGCCCATGCTGGTCTTCGCCCTGACCACCGCCGCCTCCGTGGTGGCCCTCCCGCTGGGCGTCCTGACCGGAGCCGAGTCCGCGCGGGTCGTGGCCCTGTTCAACGTCGGCCGCTACAGCACCCCTCGGCAACTCGCTCTCGCCGTCGGCATCACCACCGTGCAGCTCGGAGCGTGGGCCGCCGTCTTCTGGAGGGGCGGCCAGTTGGAGCACGCCACACGCCCCGAGGTGGTGACCCTGATGGCGATGACCGCCCTGGCGGCGTTCGCCGCGCTGGGTCTGCTCAGTCGGCTGGCCAGTGCCTACATCGACGCCCTGCGGAAGGAGCGCGACCAGCAGGCCCGTCTCGCCATGGCGCAGGAACGTGCCCGAGTCTCCCGGGAGATGCACGACATCCTCGGTCACACCCTCGCCGTGATCGTCGGCCTCGCCGACGGCGCCGCCGCCCTCACCGAAAAGAAGCCGGAACGCGGGGCCCAGACTCTCCGCATCATCAGCGCCAGCGGCCGTGACGCACTGGCCGAACTGCGCCGCCTGCTGTCCGTCATCGGCGAGCAGGATGACCGGCCGGGCGACATGCCGCTCGCCCCGCAGCCCGGCCTGACCGACCTCGACTCGCTGCTGGACCGCGTCCGCGCCGCCGGTCCCACCGTCACCCTGGACGCCCACGGCAGCCTCACCGACCTGCCGCCGGGCCTCCAGCTCTCCGTCTACCGCATCATCCAGGAGGCCCTGACCAACACCGTCAAGTACGCCGCTCCCGACACCTCGGTGCGCGTGACCCTCGCCGCCGGCCCGGACGCCGTCCACGTCAGCGTCGAAGACACCGGACCGCGCCGCTCCCCCTCCACGGGCCGTCCCCACGCGGGCGGCGGCCGTGGGCTGGTCGGCATGCGGGAACGCGCCGCGCTCTACCAGGGCACCGTCACCGCGGGCCCCAACGCCGACGGCGGCTGGACCGTCCGCGCACTCCTCGTCCCCGATCCGCAGCCCAACTCCCCGGAGAAGCACGCCTCATGACCACCGTACTCATCGTCGACGACCAGGCCCTGCAACGCATGGGCTTCAGCATGCTCCTGGAGGCACAGTCCGACATGAACGTCGTCGGTGAGGCCACCAACGGCGGCGAAGCAGTCCGCATGACCGCCGAACTCCGGCCCGACGTCGTCCTGATGGACGTCCGCATGCCCGGCATGGACGGCATCGAGGCCACCCGCCGCATCGTGCAGTCCGGCGGCCGTTCGCGCATCCTGGTGCTGACCACCTTCGACCTCGACGAGTACGCCTACGAGGCCCTGCGAGCCGGAGCCAGCGGCTTCCTGCTCAAGGACGCCCAGCCCGAGGAACTCGTCTCCGGGGTTCGCGCGGTCGCCACCGGCGACGCGGTGATCGCCCCTGGCCTCACCCGCAAACTGATCGACGCCTTCAGCGACCGCCTCCCCGGGCACTCTCCGCAGCAGCAGCGTCGGCTCGACGACCTGACCCAGCGCGAGTGCGAGGTCCTCACCGCCATGGCCACCGGCTGGACGAACCAGGAGATCGCCGAGCGTCTGCACCTCGCCGAATCCACGGTCAAATCCCACATCAGCCGCATCCTCACCAAGATCGATGCCCGCGACCGGGTCCAGGCCGTGATCTTCGCCTACGACACAGGACTCGTCCGTCCGGCGTAGCCCGCCCCTCCCCGGTGGCCTGTCCCCGAGGGCCACACCATCGCCGCTCCGTGCTCACCGAAACGTCCCCGCAGCCCAGCATCCGCGACGAAGAACAGGACAAGTAATGGGACCGTTGGCGCGAACCGGCATAGGCGTGGCCCTCGCATGCGGGGTACTGGTCACCGCAGTCAGCATCGGACAGAACTCCGACAACAGCGAGAAGAGCACCAAGAGCACCAAGAGGGCGGCGCCGAAGGGGCCGTACGTCGCACTCGGCGATTCCTACACCTCGGGGCCCAAGATACCCCCGCAGAGCGGCACTCCGGTCGGCTGCGACCGCTCCGGTCGCAACTACCCGGCCCTCGTGGCCAAGGAACTCGGTCTCAAGACCGCCGACTTCCGTGACGTCAGCTGCAGCGGCGCCACCATCTCCGACCTGACCGCCCCTCAGTCCACCGACAACGGCACCAACCCCGCGCAGTTCTCCGCGCTGACCACCGACACGAGGCTGGTCACCCTCGGCATCGGCGGCAACGACATCGGCTTCAGCTCGATGATCACCAAGTGTGTCGGCACGGGAACTCTCTTCAAACTGGCCGACCGCATCACGGACATCACCGACAAGGCACCCTGCAAGGAGAAGTACACCTCCGGCGGCACGGACGAAGTGGCCCGGAAGATCCGCGCCACGGGCGACCGCCTCACCCGGGCACTTAACGAGATCGAACGCCGCGCGCCCGAGGCCCGGGTCTACGTCGTCGGCTACCCGGCGATCCTGCCCGCCAAGGGCACACACTGCGGCCGGGGCCTGCCCATCGCCCCCGGCGACGTCACCTTCCTGCGCCAGAAGCAGCAGGAGCTCAACACCATGCTCGGCGAACGCGCACGAGCCGCAGGAGCAACATATGTCGACACCTTCACCCCGTCCGCCGGCCACGACGCCTGCTCCGCGGCGGCCACCCGGTGGATCGAGCCCCTCAACCCCAGCAGCCCCGCCGCCATGGTCCACCCCAACGAACGCGGCGAACGGGGCATGGCCACCGCCGTCCTGAGCGCCATCAGAAGCTGAGGAGACCACAGCCGGAAGCCGCGGGGCCGCCGGGCAGAGCGCTCCGGTCCGCCTCCCGCGTCTACGACTCCGGTCGCGCGCGCTCCGGCGGAGCGCGCGTCCGGTCCGCACCGGCCGTCCGTGGGGACAGGCGCCCGGTGCGGGTGAAGGGCCTGGCCGCGATCCGGAACGTCCCGGGATCCGTGGCCAGGTCCACGCCCCCCACACACACCGTCCCCGCCTCGAACATGGGCGGCCGCACGCCCTCCAGGGCCCGGTCCGCCGGGAGAACACCCGCATGAGCACCGTACTCATCGTCAACGACCAGGCCCTTCAGCGTCTTGGCCTGCGGATGTTCCTGGAAGCCCAACCCGACCTCACCATCGTGGGTGAGGCGACCGGATGCGACCAGGCAGTCCGACTCGCCGACACGCTCCGGCCCGACGTCGTCCTCATGGACATGGGCCGACCGGACGAGATTCACATTCAGGCCATACAGTGCATCACCCGGCCCGACCGCCATTCTGAGGCGCCTCACACCGATCGAACAGGCAGGCGCCCCCCGCGGGTCCTGGTGCTGACCCCCTTCGACGCCGACGAGTCCGCCTGCGCCGCCCTGCGCGCCGGCGCCGACGGGCTCCTCCTCAAGGATGCCCTCCCCGACCAGCTGACAGCAGCCCTTCGCATCGTCGCGCTGGGAGGTGCCGTCCTGTCACCTCGCCTCACACGCACACTCGTGGACATAGTCCGCGACCAGGGCCCAGCCGACCTTCCGGAACGCAGACACAGGCTGTCCCATCTCACAGAGCGCGAATGCGAAGTGCTCGCCGCTCTGGCCTCCGGCTGGAGCAGCACAGAGATCGCCGAGCGCCTGTCGATAGCCCCGACCACGGTCAAGAGTCACATCAGCAGCATCCTGACCAAGATCGGCGCCCGCGCCCGGGTCCAGGCGGTCGTGTTCGCCTATGAGACCGGTCTGGTCAGGCCTCCAACGCAGCGTCCACGTCCGAGCAGCACGGACTTCTCGGATCAGCCAGGATGAGGTATCCGTCCGCGTCGCGCACGGCTGGCTGACCCAGCGCCAGCGCCGACCGCTGCAGGGGCGCGTGGGTTTGTCATTCCCTGCGAGGCCGAGACCGGCTACCGCCAAGTCCGCCCCAGTGCGACTGCCCGTCCCCCGTCCAATGCCACGGTCGCAGGACGATGCGCGGCTCCACATCGGACGCGGTCTCGGCCAGGGCAGGACGGCGCGTGATGGCGGTTGCAGAGGCGCCCGAAAGACGAGAACTGGCTCCGGTGAGGCGGTTACCAAGGCATGCAGGACCGTGCCGGATGGGCCAGGGCGAAGGTGAAGCGGTGGACCGCGAAAGCGGACCCGGACAGCCGAGGCGGGACACGGTTTCACCTTCACGATAGGACGCGGCAACGACGTCCAGGTCGCGGCGATCGGAGCCCTTCGTCCCCATCTCCTGGGCCGCTCCGTTCAGGAGCTGTGCGCCGATCCGGGCTCGCTCAACCGCGATCTGATCGGCGACAGCCAGCTGCGCTGGCTCGGTCCCGAGAAGGGCGTGATGCACATGGCGATCGGGGCCGTGGTGAACGCGGTGTGGGACCTGGCCGCCAAGCGGGCCGGGCAGCCGCTGTGGCGCCTGCTCGCCGACGCCGAGCCCGAGTGGCTGGTCTCCCAGGTCGACTTTCGCTACATCGCCGACGCCCTCACCCCCGAGGAGGCACTCACCCTGCTGCATGAGGGGCGAACCGGTCGGGCGGAGCGCGAGGCGGTACTGCTGGAGCGCGGCTATCCCGGGTACACCACTTCACCGGGCTGGCTCGGCTACTCCGACGAGAAGCTGACCCGGCTGGCCAAGGAGGCGGTCGCCGACGGCTTCACGCAGATCAAGCTGAAGGTCGGCGGCGACCTGGAG
The DNA here is from genome assembly GCF_053592555.1 of Streptomyces sp. NPDC002643. Lineage (NCBI taxonomy): Bacteria > Bacillati > Actinomycetota > Actinomycetes > Kitasatosporales > Streptomycetaceae > Streptomyces > Streptomyces sp. NPDC002643. The sequence goes on along the minus strand of NZ_JBSFVY010000011.1, from coordinate 36,129 downwards.
GACGACATCCGACGGCTGCGCACCGCCCGCGCCGCCGTCGGTGACGGCATACGCATAGCCATCGACGCCAACCAGCGCTGGAACGTCGGCGAGGCGATCGAGTGGGTCCGGGCCCTCGCGGAGTTCGAGCCGTACTGGATCGAGGAGCCCACCAGCCCCGACGACATCCTCGGCCACGCCTCCGTCCGCAAGGGCGTCGCGCCCGTGAAGGTCGCCACCGGCGAACACGTCCAGAACCGCATCGTCTTCAAGCAGCTCCTCCAGGCCGGCGCCCTGGACGTCCTGCAGATCGACGCGGCCCGCGTCGGCGGCGTCAACGAGAACCTCGCCATCCTGCTGCTCGCCGCCAAGTTCGGCGTCCCGGTGTGCCCGCACGCCGGCGGTGTGGGCCTGTGCGAGCTGGTGCAGCACCTGTCGATGTTCGACTACCTGGTGCTGTCCGGCACCACCGAGAACCGGGTCATCGAGTACGTCGACCACCTGCATGAGCACTTCACCGCACCGGTGGTGATCCGCGACGGCCACTACACGGCCCCGCTGGCACCCGGCTTCTCCGCCACCATGCACGCCGAGTCCATCGCCGAATACACCTACCCGGACGGCGCGTTCTGGGCAGCCGACCTCGCCGAAGGGCGGGAAGTCTCTTGACCGGCCTTTCGGGTCTCACGGCCGTGGTGACCGGCGGCGCGTCCGGCATCGGGCTGGCCACGGCGCGGCTGCTGGCCGAGCAGGGCGCCGAGGTCGCCGTCCTCGATCTCGATCCCTCCGGGGTGCCCCGGCCGTTGCTCGCACTCAAGGCCGATGTCACCGACGACGCCTCAGTACGGGCCGCGACGGAGGAAGCAGCCAGACGGCTCGACGGTCTGGACATCCTGGTCAACAACGCTGGCATCGGTGCCGCCGGAACCGTCGAGGACAACCCCGACGAGCAATGGCAGCACGTCCTCGACGTCAACGTCCTCGGCATGGTGCGCACCACCCGGGCCGCCCTGCCGTATCTGCGGCGTTCGTCGCACGCCGCCGTGGTCAACACCTGCTCGGTCGCCGCCACGGCAGGCCTGCCGCAACGCGCCATCTACTCCGCCAGCAAGGGCGCCGTACTGGCACTTACCCTGGCCATGGCCGCCGACCACGTCCACGAGGGCATCCGCGTCAACTGCGTCAACCCCGGCACCGCTGACACCCCCTGGGTCTCCCGGCTGCTGGACGCCACTGGCGACCCCGAGGCCGAACGCGCCGCTCTCAACGCCAGACAGCCCATGGGCCGCCTGGTCACCGCGGCCGAGGTCGCCGCCGCCATCGTCTACCTGGCGAGTCCCGCCGCCGCCAGCGTGACCGGCACCGCGCTCCCGGTCGACGACGGTATGCAGGGACTCCGGCTCCGCCCGGCGGCCGGCTCATGAGAACCCGACGGCTCGGTGGCACCGACGTCCAGGTCACCGAACTGGCCTTCGGCGCCGCCGGCATCGGCAACCTCTACCGCCCGATCGGGGAGGAGGACGCCGTCGCCGCTGTTGACGCCGCCTGGAACGCGGGCATCCGCACCTTCGACACGGCACCGCACTACGGTCTCGGTCTGTCCGAGCAACGGCTCGGCGCCGCACTGTGCGGGAGGCCCCGTGACGCGTACACCGTGTCCACCAAGGTGGGGTGGCTGCTGGTACCCGACGACGCGGAAGGCGACGACCTGGCCAACGGCTTCGCCGTCCCGGCCACGCACCGCCGGGTGTGGGACTTCAGCCGACGGGGTCCTGCGCTCCCTGGAGGCCAGCCTCAACCGCCTCGGTCTGGACCGTGTGGACATCGCCCTGCTGCACGATCCCGACGACCATGCCCAACAGGCGCTGAGCGAGGCCTACCCGGCACTGGAGCGCATGCGCGACGAGGGCGTCGTCCGGGCGATCGGCATCGGCATGAACCGGTGCGCGCTCCCCGCCCGATTCCTGCGCGAGACCGACATCGACGTCGTTCTGATGGCCGGCCGCTACACCCTCCTGGAGCAGGAGGCACTCGCCGAACTGCTGCCCGAGGCCACGGCCCGTCGCAAGAGCGTCGTCATCGGCGGCGTTTTCAATTCCGGGCTGCTCATCGATCCGAAGCCCGGGGCGACATACGACTACGCCCCCGCGCCGAAGCCCGTACTTGCGCGGGCTCTGCGCCTGAAGGAGGTCACCGAGCGCCACGGCGTGCCTCTGCGCGCCGCCGCCCTGCACTTCCCGCTCGGCCACCAGGCGGTGGCGAGCATCCTGACCGGGGCGCGCTCCCCGCAGGAGGTGCGCGACACCGTGGAGCAACTGCGGCGCCCCATCGCCGCAGCCCTCTGGGACGACCTGCGCGGGGAAGGACTGTTGGCCCCGGGAACCCCCACCCCTTCTGACGCCGCGCTTGCGAGAGTCCCGTCACTGGAGGAGTCGCCGTGAGCGTCGCCCTTCACGCCAGGCTTCGTCTCGACCGCGTCAAAGGGGACGAGGCTGAGCGTCGTGAGATTCCCGCGCCGCAACCTCACAAGTACAGGGCGCGCCGCCCCCCTGTTGGGTGATGCGCCGGGTACGTGCCGAAGGACCGACCGCGTCGCCGTCGGTCTTCCGCGGTACGGCCGTGCGCGCGTACGGCCCGGTCATCGCCGCTCCAGCCTTCTTCTGCCGCACCGACACCGGGCAGGACCCGGGGCGGCCCAGCCTAGGAACCACCCATGCGTATAGCTCTCTTCATCACCTGCTTCAACGACAGGAAGTTTCCCCGCTGGTGATGAAGGCGGGCAGCGTGATCCTGTCCTCCCCGCCGGCTCTCGGCGATGCAACGGCTGGCCGCCCTCTGGGGCAGGCTGGTGGGCCGCGACGGACGGATCGGCGCGCTGCCCAGCCCGTTCACCCGCTGGTCCAGCACACCCGCGACACAACTGCGCCGCTGGTGGCGCCGTACAAGACAGGACGGCGGTACGACGACGGAAGGAGAGGGACGTTGAGCGGACGCGAGACCGTTCTGCGCGCGGTTTGCAGCGCGCTGACCGAGGTACCTGGTGACGAGAATTCCTCGCACCCTGAAGCACTGCGGCGAGTTCGTCGTCGTTCCGAACACACCGGGGCGGACCTTGTCGCCCTGTTCGTCGAACGCGCCGCCGACTACCGCACCCACGGTGGTCCACGTTCCGCCGCCGATGCCGCGGCGGGAATCGGGAGCGCGCTGGTACGCGCCGGCGCGCTCGCTGGTCGTGGCTGGCGGACGACCGGCGGCTGACGGTCGTCCAACTGGACGCCGTGGACGCCGCGGTGTCCTGCCCGGACCCAGTGGTCGGTTCCAGGACAGCGACGCACTCCAAGTGATGCGTCATCGGGAACTAGCCCATCGAGCAGCACGAGATCCAACCCGCCCCTCCGGGCCGACATTACTGACTTCCTCGGGTTGTTGTCGGCTGCTGAGTGAGGGGCAGTCTGTTCGACGACCCTTGCATCTTGTGCTGCGTCAACTCGCGGAAGCGCCCTTGCTCCCACGGTGTCCAAACTTCCACGTCGAGGCCACACGGGCCTCCACGATGTCGGTTCAGCCCGACAGTCCGCTACGGGCTGACCTCGGGTGTTCTGACCAGCGGCGCCCATCGTGGACCGGACATCGCTCGCCGTCTCGAGGCGGGGATGGCGCATGTCAACGACCAACCGGTCAACGACGAGCCGAACATGCCCTTCGGTGGTGTGAAGGAGAGCGGCCGGGGCCGCTTCGGCACGGGCTTCGCGGCGGAGGAGTTCAGCGAACTCCGCTGGATCACGCTGCGCGGTGAGCCTCGCGACTTCGCGTTCTGACAGAGCCGCGGCAGAGTATGACACCACGCCCGGCCGGGCCGCGGGGTGTGCCCGCGGTCCGGTCGGGTGCCGTCCGCCCCGTCAGCCTCCGCTGGAGACCGACCACTTCTGGTTGGATGCGCCGGTGCAGCTCCACAGCTGGACCTTGGACCCGTTCGCCGTGGCCGTACCGGTCACGTCGAGACAGAGTCCGGACAGGTCGTTGGTGACGCTGCCGTCAGCGTGGAAGGTCCACTTCTGGCTGGTGCCGCCATTGCAGTCCCAGGTGATCACCTTCGTGCCGTTGGTGGTGCCGTTCCCGGACGCGCCAAGGCACTTGCCCGCGACCTGGAGTTCACGGCTCGCCGAGTAGGTGTAGGCCTGGTTGGCGGTACCGGACACACAGTCCCAGATGTACTGCTGGACACCGTTGGCCGGGTTGCCGGTGTCGTCCAGGCACCGGTTCGAGCCCTGGCCGACGATCTGGGCGGCGGCCGTCTGCGCGCCCCGGGTGAAGGTCACCGTGGCGCCGGCGGGCAGGGTGTACTGGAAGGATCCGGCGTTGTTCCAGGTGACCGTGAAAGCGGTACTGCTGGTGTTGTTGTTGTGCGCGACCAGCACCTCACCGCCGTCGGGGTTCTTGTAGGCCTGGGCCCAGACGTTGCCGCCATCGCTGTAGCCGATGCGCGTGGCACCGGGAACGACGAACTTCGAGAACTGACCCAGCTGGTAGTAGTTGTTGGTGTAGGTGGCCTTGCCTGTCGCCTGGTCGACGGTGACCAGGCCGGTGCAGTTGTCGCAGCCCACGCCCATCTTCGGTCCGCCGTTGGTGTCGAGCGCCAAATTCCACAGAAGGGCGCCGCTGGCCCAGTTGAAGGTGGACTCCAGGGCGAGCTGGGCGGCGTTCATCGGGGCGATGCCCGGCCCGGTGGAGCACTCGCTCTCGTAGAGCCGCTTGTCCGGGTAGGAGTTGTGGATCGTGGTCATCCTGCCGAGGTCGTTCTGGTAGCAGTGCCACGCCGTGCCGTACATCGCGTCGTGCGCCGCCTGGTTGCCCATCAGCGTGTTCGCGTAGCTGGTGTCCACGTGGTCGGCGTCCCCGCCGAGGATCTTCGTGTCGGACAGGCCGGCCTGCTGCAGTGCCGGGGCGAGGTTGTCGGCGATGAAGTTCGCCTCGTCGCCCGCGGCCCACAGCATGGCCGAGTACGTGGACGGCGAGATCGTCGGCTCGTTCTGCGGGGTGATGCCCCAGACGTTGACGCCCTTGGCTTTGTACTCCTGCAGGAACTTGACGTAGTACTGCGCCAGCGTGCCGTACATGTCGGACCTGAGGGTGCCGTTGCCCTGGCCCAGCATCGTGTTGGTGGTCTTCATCCAGGCCGGCGGGCTCCAGTTGTTGGCGAAGAGCTTCATCGACGGGTTGAGCGCCTGGGCCTGCTTGATGATCGGGATGACGTAGGCGTCGTCGTGCGCGGTGGAGAAGTTGGCCAGGGTCGGGTCGGCGGTCCCGCCGTTGTCGTCGTAGGAGTAGGTGGAGGGGTTGCTCGCCGGGGTCGCCGTGTAGTCGGAGGAGCCCATGGGCACCCGCATCAGCGACAGGCCGATGCCGGATCCGCGGGTGAACAGATCGCGCATCACCTGGTCACGGGCGGTGGTGCCGAGCTTGTTCTGCAGGAGGTAGGCCGAGGTGTCGGTGAAGGCGGCACCGAATCCGTCGATGGTCTGGTAGGACTGCGTGTCGTCCACCGTGAGGTTCACGCTGCCCGAGGACACCGCGCCGAGCGCGATGCCCGGCTGCGGGGTCAGGGCCTGACTCAGGTCCGACGTGGTCAGGGTCACGCCGATCGTGGCGCTCGCGGCCTGCGCCGACGACGGGGCCAGAACTGCCGCCCCGCCTGTGACGGCCAGCGTCAGCGCGGCAATCTGCGCGCTCAATCTGCGGAGCGAATGTCTCACATGCATGGAAGCGTCCCTCTTCCTTGTGGTCAGATCGTCTGCCTGGGCGCGGGACGGTCCGAAGCCGCTCTTCGGGGCGGTCGGCCCGCGCAACCCAGCCGCGGCCGCGGTGCGTGGCTGCGGCGAGGGGCCTTGCCTGTTCGCATGGCCTGGTGCGGGCCGGGGTTCAGCACCGCACCGGGCCATGGGCTCTGGGGAACGGGTCAGACGGGGCTGATGGTCCACTGCAGGTTCGTGCTGTTGCCCCAGTCCCACTGCTTGGTGACGGAGCCCTCGGAGACGTTGCCGCCGCCGTCCAGGAGCTTGCCCGTGGTGCGGTTGACGATGTTGTACTGACCGCCTCCGCGGTGTGTGATCTTCCACTGCTGGTTGGTGTGGCCGTTCCAGGCCAGCTGCTTGCAGGTGGCGCCGTTGCTGGTGGCGCCCCAGCTGTCGGCGACCATGCCGTTGGTGCGGTTGACCAGCTTGTAGTAGCCGTTGCCGACCTCGACCGCCTGCCACTGGAGGTTGGCGCTGTCGAAGTAGTGCCACTGCTTGAGGTCGGATCCGCCTGCGACGTTGCCGCCGCTGTCCAGGGCCAGGCCGTCGGTGTAGTTGATGATCTTGAGGTAGGTCGACGGGTTGAACTGCACCTTCAGCGAGGTGATCTGGTCGTTCTGGCCGGTGACCCGCAGGTCGGCGTTGTCGGCGGTGAACGTCCACTGGGTGCCGGTGAAGTTGTCGCCGGAGTAGGCGACGACCTGCTGACCAGGGGCGAGTTTCAGCGAGGAGATGCTGAGCGCGGGCATCCCGTGCAGGACGAGCTGGTCGGCGGTGTAGTCGCCCAGGCCGAGTGCGGCGGAGGTACCGGTGTAGTTGACGTCCGTGCAGACCAGGGCACCGTCGACCGGCTGCAGCGTGGGAATCTGGCCGGAGAAGGTCAGCTTCAGCACGTACATGGGGGCGGAGAACGGTGCCGACGACGGCAGGGTCACCGTGAGCCCGGACGCGTTCTGGGTCCGGTTCGGGAGGTCGATGTAGGTGCCGGCCGTGCTGTCGAGCAGCTTCACCGAGGTCAGCGAACCCAGGTTGATGCGGCTGGAGCTGAGCGTCCTGACGGTCAGCGAGCTGCCGGGATAGCCGAGGACCGTGGCGTACAGGGTGGTGTTCGCCTTGTTCCGGGTGAAGCGGATGTCCTGGGCGGTGCCGGTCGTGGGGTTCATGAACGTGCCGCCGCCCATCTTCGTCGGGCCCTCGCCGTAGGCGGTCCAGGCCCGGGTCGAGTAGACGGACTCGCCGAAGCGCCCCAGGTAGTCGCCGATGCCCAGCAGGATGTCGCGCTGGCCCTGGGGGATGGTGCCGTCGGCCATAGGCGCGATGTTGAGCAGGACGGTGCCGTTCTTGCTGATCCGGTCGATCATCGCGTGCAGCAACAGCTGTGCCGTGTAGTAGCCGATGCCCACCGTGTAGCACCAGCTGGTGCTGGAGACGCTGTCGTCGGTGAGCCAGTAGGGCGAGGTGACGTCGGCCGGGCCGCCCCGCTCGTAGTCGAAGACCTCGCCGTGGCTGTTGAAACCGTCCTTGTAGGTGGCGATGACCTCCCGGCCCCAGGAGTTGGCCTGGTTGTAGTAGTAGGACAGGAAGTTCAGCAGCTGCGTCTCGGCGATCTGGTCCAGGTGGACGTCCTGGTAGAGGATGTCCGGCTTGGCCAGGTCGACGACCTCCTTGAGCTTGTCGTACCAGAGCTGGTCTTCCGTGGTCTTGTCCAGCTGCCCGTAGAGCTTCTTCAGGCTGGGGTCGGACTGCGCCGGGACGGCCTCGTAGTAGCCGAGGTAGTTGTAGGCGTGGTGCATCGACACCAGCAGCTTGAGGTTCTTCGCCCGGACGGCGTCGGTGAACAGCTTCAGCAGGTTCAGCTTCGGCCCCTTGGCGACCGAGTTCCACTCGTTGACCTGGCTGTCCCACATCGAGAAGCCGTCGTGGTGCTCGGCGACCGGCCCGGCGAACTTCGCACCGGCGTCCACGAACAGCTGCGCCCACTCGGCGGGGTCGAAGTTGCCGCCGGCCGACTTCAGCCTGGGCGCGAACTGCGTGAAGTTGCCCGCCTTGTCGTTCGCCCCGTTGATGAAGTTGTGGTATGGCCACACGGACGGGTCGCCGTACGTGGCGATGTGGTGCTGGTTCACGCCACTGCCGCTGAAGTACATGTTGCGCGGGTACCACTCGCTGTCGTAGGCGGGGACGCTGAAGACGCCCCAGTGGAAGTAGATGCCGAACTTGGCGTCCTGGAACCACTCGGGAGACGCCGGGTGCTGGTTCACCGAGTCCCATGTGGGCGTGTAGGTGGATGGTGCGGCCAGGGCGGGGCCGGCGCCGAACAGTCCGCCCGCGACCGCGGCCGCCGCGACGGCCGTGGTACCGGCGAGGAACTGTCGTCTGTTGATCGCTCTCGACATTGAGAGGCCTCCAAGGCAACTGAGTGTTCCGATGGTTGACAGTGAGAAGCGCGGGAGGGGGCTCCGGCGCGGGTGTTCGGCGCCCGGGCGGGGCGGGGTCTCCGACATGGCGAGGCCACGCGGACGTGGTGGTCATGGCCGGGTTCGAGCCCTGGTACCCGGTCTGCCGACGTCCACCGGCGGACGGTCGGTTTCGGGCAGGCTGTCCGCCAGCCACCGCTCGACGGTGCAGATGTGGACGGCGGCGGCCGATGCGGCGAGAAGGGCGTCGCGGGACTGCAGTGCGTGAAGGATCTCCTCGTGGTCCTGGTGTGCGCTGTCCAAGGAGCGTTCGACATGGCTGCCTCGCAGGATCCGGACCCGCTGGGTCCGGCTGGAGAGCACCCGGAGCAGCATCGACAGCACGGGGTTGTCGACCGCTTCGACGATCCGGAGATGGAAGGCCGTGTCGTGGAGCACGAACTCCTCGACCGTGGCGGCGGCGCGGCCGCGGTCCAGGATTTTCCTGAGTGCCCTGAGGTCCTTGGCGCCGAGTACCGCGGCCGCCGCCCCGGTGGCCGCCGGCTCCAGCATCCGGCGAACCTGGAGCAGTTGCAGCGCGGTACGGCCATGGGAGACGTCCGCGGCGAAGGACAGCGACTCCAGCAGAAGGTGGGGCTCGAGACTGGAGACGTACATCCCGGAGCCCTGACGGACCACGAGGATCCGCATGGCGGCAAGGGCTCGCACCGCCTCACGAAGGGTGCTGCGCGAGAGACCGAACTGCCCTGCGAGCACTTCCTCGGTCGGCAGGCGGGAGCCGGGGGCGAGCTCGCCGTTGAGGATCATCGCTTTGATCCTTTCGATGGCCTCGTCCGTCAGGGACACGGGATCGCCTCTCCGCGCGCCTACTCCTGCTTCTCGCCGGAGGCGAAGCGGGAGATGATCAGGGCGACGATGATGATGGCGCCGTTGAGGAACTGGTTCCACAGCGGGGGCACACCCGCCAGGGTCATCACGTTGACGACCAGTTGGAGCGTCAGTACGCCGGTGAGTGCGCCGAGGACGGAGCCTCTGCCGCCGTTGAGGCTGACGCCGCCGATGACGGTCGCGGCGAACACCTGGAAGATCCATCCGCTGCCCTGGGTGGCGGAGATGGAGCCGTAGTGGCCGCTGTAGAGGATTCCGGCGAACGCGGCGAGCAGGCTGCCGACGATGAGGACGATCCAGACGATGCGGTCGACACGTATACCGGCGGTGCGGGCGGCCTCGGCGTTGCCGCCGATCGCGTACAGCGCGCGGCCGTGGCGCAGCCAGGACAGCGCCCCCGCGCCGAGTGCGAACAGCGCCGCGCAGATCCAGATGGCCGCCGGCATGCCCAGCCAGGACGCCCGGCCGAGGTAGGTGAAGGAGGAGGGGAGTTCGACGATGGACTGGCCCTCGGAGAGGGCGACCTGCAGTCCGCGCAGCATGGTGAGGGCGCCGAGGGTGACGATGAAGCCGTTGAGCCGCAGCTTGAGGATGAGGAAGCCGTTGACGGCGCCGATGACCGCGCCGACGGCCAGGCAGAGGGGGACGGCCATCCACTCGGGGAACAGTCCGAGGCCGTTGAACCGGCCGCCGCCGGCGGGCAGGACGAGCCACACGGCGATGACCGGGGCCACGCCGATGGTGGACTCCAGCGACAGGTCCATGCGTCCGGCGACGAGGATCAGGGTCGTCGCGAGGACGAGCAGGCTCAGCTCGGTGGACTGCTGTGCCACTCCGATGAGGTTGTCGGAGGTGAGGAAGGCGGGCGAGACGATGAAGCCGATCACGCCGAGGACGAGGATGGCCGGGATCAGTGACAGGTCACGGAAGCGGCCGAGACCGAGGCTGCGGCGGGCTGCGCGGGCCGGTGCCTCCGCCGCGGTCACGTGGGGTTCGGTGACATCTGTGGTGGCGGACATGACTACCTTCCGTGCTGTTCGGTCTGTTCGGTCTGTTCGGCGGGGGATGCCGGCGACGACTGTGCGACGCCTTCCATGGCGGCGACCAGGTCGCGGTCGCTCCAGCCCCGGTCGAACTCCGCTACGGCTCGTCCGTGGAACATGACGACGACGCGGTCGCACACCTTGAGGTCGTCGAGTTCGTCGGAGACGATCACTGCGGCCTTGCCGCCGTCGGCGACCTGCCGGATCGTGCCGAGCAGGAACTCCTTGGACTTGACGTCGACACCGTTCGTGGGGCGGATCGCGACCAGTACATGGGGGTCGGTGGCCATCGCGCGGGCGATGACGACCTTCTGCTGGTTGCCACCTGACAGCGCGGAGACCGGCGTGCCGCCTCCGGGGGTCTTGATGTCGAGCTTGTGGATCATGCGTCCGGCGAAGGTCCGCGTGCGGGAGGGAAGGACGGTCCCGTAAGGCCCCAGCTGGTCGGTGACAGTGAGCGTCGCGTTCTCGGCGACGCTGCGGTCGGCCACCAGCCCCTGGAGGTGACGGTCCTCCGGCACGAAGCCGACGCCCGCGGCGAGTGCGGCGGGAATGTCGCCGGTGCGCAGGGGGCGCCCGGCGATCTTGACTGTGCCGCTCTCCGGGCGGTGCAGACCGGCCAGTGTCTCGCCGACCTGGACGTTGCCGCTGGCGGTGGCCCCCGCGAGGCCGACGACCTCGCCCGAGCGGACCGACAGGGAGAGGTTCTCGATGGTGCCCGGCAGGGTGAGCGCGTCCACGGCCAGCAGTTCCTCGCCCGTGCCGCTCGCGACGGTCGGGCCGGGCCCGGTGACGGGCGTGACCGTCGCGGACTCGCCGGTCATGGCCTCGACCAGGGCCTGGTGACCGAGCTGGGCGACGGGCGCGGTGAGGATGTGGGTGGCGTCACGGTAGACCGTGACGGTGCTGCAGAGGTCGTAGACCTCCTGGAGGTGGTGCGAGATGAAGAGGAAGGCGACGCCCTGGTTCCGGAGGTCACGCAGCTTGTCGAAGAGTCTGCCGATGCCGCGTGCGTCGAGCTTGGCGGTCGGTTCGTCCAGGATGATGAAGCGTGCGCCGAACGACAGTGCCCGCGCGATCTCGACGAACTGACGCTGCTCGACGGTCAGGTCCTTCGCGGCGGCCGCGGCGTCGACGTCGACGCCGTACTCGCCGAGGAGTTCCTCCGCCCTGCGGCGCAGACCCTTCCAGCGGATGGGGGTCAGGGCCGCGGGGCTCTGCCGGTTCAGGAAGAGGTTCTCGGCGACGGTGAGCTCACCGATGATGGTGGACCGCTGGTAGACGCAGGCGACCCGGGAACGCCAGGCGTCGGTGTCCCCGAACGCGGGAGCCGCTTCCCCGGAGAACCTGAGCGTTCCGGTGTCGGGCTGCTGCAGCCCGGTCAGGATCGAGACGAGAGTGGACTTGCCGGCGCCGTTGCGTCCGACCAGGGCGTGCGACTCGCCCGCGGCGATCGCGATGCGGGCGTCGCGCAGTGCCACGGTGGCGCCGAATCGTTTGGAGACGCCGATCGCCTCGGCCACGGGGGCCCTGTCCCCGGCGCTGTTCGCCGGGGCGGCCGCGGTGTCCGCCATGGGGGTACCGTCCTTCGTTGCGGAGGGGAGAGAGCGTGGCGGGGGGGGACGGGGCCACCCCCGTCCGCCGCGCGCCGTGCGACCAGTCGGTCACTGACCGACGTTGTTGCCCCACAGGGTCTTGTCGTCCACGTTGTCCTTGGTCACCAGCGGTGCCGCCAGCTGGTCCTCCAGGCCGTTGGGGAGCTTGATGATCGTCGAGTCGTGGTCGGTCGGACCGGGCTTGAAGGTCTTGCCCTCGGCGGCGGCCTGCGCGTAGTAAAGCGCGTACTTCGCGTAGAGGTCGGCCGGCTGGGAGACGGTGGCGTCGATCTGGCCCTTGCGGATGGCGTCGAACTCCTGCGGGATGCCGTCATTGGAGACGATCGTGATGTGACCCTTCTGGCCGGTCGGCTTGAGCAGGCCCTTCTGCTCCAGCAGGGCCAGGGTCGGCTGCAGGAAGGCGCCGCCGGCCTGCATGTAGATGCCGTTGAGGTCCGGGTGCTGGGCGAGCAGGCTCTGGAGCTTGGCGGAGGCCACGTCGCCCTTCCAGTCGGTGGGCAGCTCGAACACCTTGATCTTCGGGAACTTCGTCTTCATGCACTCCGCGAACGCCTCGGAGCGGTCGCGGCCGTTGATCGAGTCCAGCGCGCCCTGGAACTCCGCGACCTTGCCCTTGCCGCCGAGCTGCTTGCCGAGGTACTCACAGGCCTTCGTGCCGTAGGCCCGGTTGTCGGCGCGGACGACCATGTAGACGTCGCCCTTGTCGGGACGGGTGTCGACGCTGACCACGGGGATCTTCTTCGACGCGAGGGTGTCGAGGGTGGAGGCGATGGCGCCGGTGTCCTGGGGTGCCATGACGATCGCCTTGGCACCGGTGTTCTCGAAGACCTGGACGTTCGACACGAGCTTGGTGACGTCGTTCTGCGAGTTGCTGATCGGCAGCGCGTTGGCTCCGCCGGCCTTAATGTCCTTCTTCAGGTACTCGGCGTAGGAGTTCCAGAAGTCGGTGTCCGACCGGGGCAGGTCGATGCCGATGGCGGGCTTGTCGCCGCCCCCCGCCGAGGTGGAGGCGCCGCTCTCGCGGTTGCAGGCGGTGGTGAGGGCCAGCACCGCGAGAACGGCGGTGGCGGCGGTGGCGGTGGAACGGGTGCAGGGAAGCTTCATGGCCTGGATCTCTCTTCTTGGCCGGAGTGCGAGCCGTGGGGAGGGGCGGGGCGGGGGAGGGTGACGGGAGACGGGAGACGGCCCTCGTCTTCTTCCGGGCGGAACGCCGTGCAGGCACCGGAACGGCGTCATGAAAGAGACGAGGTCTCGGTGGATTGCTCCCATGTCTCCTGAGCGGTGAGGACGTTACGGCGACGTTGCCGACGATGACAAGAGCCGGTTCACCGTGATTCACGCGATGTCGGGCCGCGGAATGCCGCGTGAACGCCCGCAGGGGCTGTCGGGGGCGCCACGGCACGCTTCTGAGCTGGCCATTTACCTGGATCTTCAGCCGAGAGGGCGCCAGCGGGAGCACCTTACGATTTAGCAACGCCTCGGACGGAAAACACCAGATCCATCCCAGGAATTGATCGAGAAAGTAGATGCTCTGGCCACCAAGACGTCTCGCCATATCGGCTGCATTCACCCAAAGTCGGTCACCTGAACGAGAAGCGAGGGCTCATACATCCCATCACTGCATTGCCAGGTGGCCTGCTGGCTGCCTACAGTCGTCCCTGGCGTCAGTCGTCCCATGTATGTCGATCACTGACGACTGCACCGCATCCGCACCACCTCACGAGGGAGCTGCTCCCGTTGAAACTCCTCCGCCTCGGCGCTCGTGGCGAAGAGGTACCGGTTGTCCGTACCGATGACGGCCGGTTCCTCGACGCTTCCACGATCACCACGGACTTCGATGGTGTCTTCCTCGCCTCCGGTGGCCTCGACCGGCTCCGGGCGGGGCTCGCGGCCGGCGCGCTCGCGGAATTCGACGCTGAGGGCCTCAGAGTGGGCGCCCCCGTGGCCCGCCCCGGCAAGGTCGTCTGCATCGGCCTGAACTACCTCGACCACGCCGCCGAGACCGGGGCGGCCATTCCGTCCCGTCCGGTGGTTTTCATGAAGGACCCCGGCACGGTCGTCGGCCCGTACGACGACGTCCTGATTCCCCGTGGCTCGGCCAGGACCGACTGGGAGGTGGAACTCGCCGTCGTCATCGGCCGACGGGCGCGCTACCTGACCGGCCCCGAAGAGGCCGCGGACGTCATTGCCGGGTACGCGATCAGCCACGACGTCTCCGAACGCGAGTTCCAGCTCGACTTCTCGTCCCAGTGGGACCTCGGCAAGTCCTGCGAGACCTTCAACCCGCTCGGCCCGTGGCTGGTCACCGCCGACGAGGTCGCGGACCCGCAGGGCCTCGGACTGCATCTGAGCGTCAACGGTGTGAAGCGGCAGCAGGGCAACACCAGGGACATGATCTTCCCGGTGGCGCGGATCGTCGCCTACCTGAGCCAGTACATGGTCCTGGAGCCGGGTGACGTGATCAACACCGGAACCCCCGCAGGCGTCGCCCTGGGCCTTCCGGGCACGCCGTTCCTGCGGCCCGGCGACACGGTCGACCTCTCCGTCGACGGGCTGGGCGGACAGCGCCAGACCTTCGCGCAAGCCTGAAAGGCAGCTCCCGTGACTGCGGACACACATCGGATCATCGCGGTCGGTACCTACGGCATCCGGTTCCCCACCTCCCGTGACCTGGACGGCTCGGACGCGATGAATCCGGACCCCGACTACTCGGCCGCCTACGTGGTGCCGCGCACCGACGCGGGTGACGGACGCAAGGACTCGGCATGAGTGCGCTGACAGGTCTGAAGGCCTTGGTCACGGGCGGCGCGTCCGGCATCGGGCTGGCAACGGCCCGGATGCTGAGCGCCCAGGGCGCGGCCGTCGCCGTCCTGGACCTCGATCCGTCCGGTGTGACGCGGCCGCTGCTCGGTGTCACCGCCGACGTCGCCGACGACACGTCGGTGCGGGCGGCCGTCGCGGCGGCCGCCCGGGATCTCGGCGGCATCGACATCCTGGTCAACAACGCGGGCGTCGGAGCCATCGGCACGATCGAGGACACCTCCGACGACGCGTGGCATCGCGTCCTGGACGTCAACGTCCTCGGGATCGTCCGCACCACGCGCGCCGCCCTCCCGCATCTGCGTCGCTCGTCGCACGCGGCCGTGGTGAACACCTGCTCGATCGGCGCAACGGCCGGGCTGCCGCAGCGCGCCGCGTACTGCGCCAGCAAAGGGGCCGTGCTCTCCCTGACGCTGGCCATGGCAGCCGACCATGTCCGGGAAGGCGTCCGGGTGAACTGCGTCAACCCGGGTACGGCGGACACGCCCTGGGTCGGCCGTCTGCTGGACGCGTCCGACGACCCGGCCGCCGAGCGTGCCACGCTCAACGCCCGTCAGCCCATGGGCCGGCTGGTGACACCGGACGAGGTCGCGGCGGCCATCGTGTACCTGGCGAGCCCGGCCGCGGCCTCCGTGACCGGCACCTCACTCGCCGTCGACGGCGGCATGCAGGGGCTTCGGGTGCGTCCGGCGGCGGGGCCGTGACGTCCGTGCCTCTCGCGGGTGCACGGCGTCCGTCATGCGGCGCACCCGGCGCCCCCTGGGGCCACCGATCCTGCAAATGACCAGTTCAAACCCTCTCTCGAAAGGTAGGGCCGTCATGAGAATCGCCCTGCACACCAAGGTGCGCGCCGACCGCATCGAGGAGTACGAGGCCGCGCACCGCGAGGTCCCCGAGGAACTGACCGACGCCATCCGAGCCGCAGGCGTGAGCGAGTGGACGATCTGGCGCAGCGGCACCGACCTCTTCCACCTGCTGGAGGTTCCCGACTACGGGGCGATGATCGCCGAGCTGGAGAAGCTGCCGGTCAACATCGCCTGGCAGGCACGGATGGGCCAGTTGCTGGCCGTCGCGCACGACTACTCGGCGGACGGCACCGACGCCTCGCTCCCCGTGGTCTGGCAGCTGTGAGCCCGGGCCCCCCTCGCCGGCGAGGGGGGCCGCCAGGCGCTCCCCTGACCGTATGGAGGGAGTACACGGACCACGCGTCCTCGACGTCGTCGTGATCGATGACTAGCTCGCAGCTCTCTCATATACATCCCATCCATGGTGCGAGAATTTCGACATTTCTCACTAAAGTTTCCCGCTAGTGCATCTAGACATGGGATGTATGTCGATCTAATGTCGCATCGACTGGTTGACGCGGTGTCCCCGACGCCGCCGCTCGTCCCGCAGGCGGCCTTCGTTCCCGCCAGCCTCTTCACAGGAGTTATGTCATGTCGTCCGCCGCATCCTCATCCCCCCGCATCACGGCCCTGGACGTCCTGGACGTCCGTTTCCCGACGTCCGAGCACCTGGACGGCTCGGATGCCATGAACCCCGAGCCCGACTACTCGGCGGCCTATGTCGTCCTGCGCACCGACGCCGGCGACGGGCTGGAGGGCCACGCCCTGGCCTTCACCACCGGGCGGGGCAACGACGCGCAGGCCGCCGCCATCTCGACGCTCGCCCCGCATGTGGTCGGCCTGTCCGTCGACGAGATCTGCGCGGACCTCGGAACGTTCGCACGCACCCTGGTCCATGACCCCCAGCTGCGCTGGCTCGGCCCGGAGAAGGGCGCCATCCACATGGCGACCGGCGCGGTCGTCAACGCCGCCTGGGACCTCGCCGCGAAGCGGGCGGGCAAGCCCGTCTGGCACTTCCTGGCCGACATGTCGCCCGAGGAGCTCGTGGCCCAGGTCGACTTCCGTTGGCTGAGCGATGCCCTGACCCCGGACGAGGCTCTGGAGATCCTCAAGCGCGCCGAGCCGGGCCGCGGGGAGCGCATCGCCCGGCTGCTGGAGCGCGGTTACCCCGCCTACACCACCACTCCCGGCTGGCTCGGCTACTCGGACGAGAAGCTGGCCCGCCTCGCCCGGGAGGCAGTCGCGGACGGCTTCACCCAGATCAAGCTGAAGGTGGGCGCCTCGCTGGAGGACGACGTGCGGCGGATGCGCGCCGCCCGTGCGGCGGTCGGCCCGGACATCCGGGTGGCCGTGGACGCCAACCAGCGATGGGACATCCAGCCCGCGATCGACTGGATGACGGCCCTGGCGCCCTACGATCCGTACTGGATCGAGGAGCCCACCTCCCCCGACGACATCCTCGGCCACGCGGCCGTCCGCCGGGCCGTGGCCCCCATCAAGGTCGCCACGGGTGAGCACGTGGCCAACCGGGTCGTCTTCAAGCAGCTGTTGCAGGCGGGCGCGGTGGACATCGTGCAGATCGACTCCGCGCGGGTCGGCGGCGTCAACGAGAACCTCGCGATCCTGCTGCTCGCCGCGAAGTTCGGGGTGCCGGTCTGCCCGCACGCCGGCGGTGTCGGCCTGTGCGAGATGGTGCAGCACCTGTCGATGTTCGACTACGTCGCCGTCTCCGGCACCACCGAGGACCGGGTCATCGAGTACGTCGACCACCTGCACGAGCACTTCGTCGACCCGGTGCGCATCGCCGACGGCCACTACCTCGCGCCGACCCTGCCGGGGCTGGGCGCGCAGATGCACCCCGAGTCGCTCAAGGAGTACACCTACCCCGACGGCCCCGTCTGGGCGGCTCGTGTCTGACACCGCGCGCCCCGGCCTCGTCGACGCCCACCACCACGTGTGGAACCTCGACCGACGCCGCCAGCCCTGGCTGGACGACCCGGGTCACGAACCGATCCGCCGCTCCTTCAACACCGGACACCTGCGCACGACCGCCACCCGGACGATCACGGGACGCCGTCTGGAGCGAACCGTGGTGGTCCAGTGCCTGACCTCCCTGCCCGAGACCCGTGAGCTGCTGGCCCTGGCCGACGCCGATCCGCTGATCGGCGCGGTCGTCGGGTGGGTGGATCTGACCTCCCTCGCCATCAACGACATCCTGGACGGGCTGCGCACCAGTCTCGGCGGCACCCACCTTCGCGCCGTCCGGCACATCGTGCAGGCGGAGCCGGACCCCGACTGGCTGCATCGCCCCGTCGTGCGGTCCGGCCTGCGCACGGTGCGCGACCACGGGCTCGGCTACGACGTCCTGATCCGAAGCCACCAGCTTCCCCAGGCGATCCGGCTCGCCGAAAGCATCCCCGACCTGCCGATCGTCCTCGACCACGCCGGGAAGCCACCCATCGCGGGCGGCGACCTGGCCGACTGGGAACGGCAGATCCGCCTTCTGGCCAGACACCCACAGGTGCGCTGCAAGACGTCAGGCCTCGTCACCGAGGCCGACCACGAGAAGTGGACCATCGCCGACATCCGGCCGGTGTGGGACGTACTGCTCTCCGCCTTCGGTCCGTACCGGCTCATGTTCGGTTCCGACTGGCCGGTCTGCGTGCTCGCCGGCGGCTGGAACCTCTGGGCCGCCACCGTGGAGGAACTTCTGGCCGACTGCTCCGCGAGCGAGACCCAGGCGATCCTCGCCGGCACCGCGACCGACTTCTACCGGCTGCGGCCCGGCTGAGCACGCCGTCCGGGAACGAACCGGAAGCGCCCGCCTCGCAGGCGTACCCCTTCCACCACCCGCACCCGCACCCGCACCCGCACCGAAAGGACTCCACGACGATGACACGCGCAGTCCGCTACATCGCGGCCCGCACCCTGGACACCGCCCCCGCGGAAAGTTCCCCGCCCGGCCGCGGCGAGGTCGAAGTGGCCCCCGCCTACGTCGGCATCTGCGGCACCGACCTGCACATCTTCCACGGCGACATGGACACACGGGTCCACGCGCCGGCCGTCCTCGGACACGAGATGTCCGGCCGGATCGTACGGGTGGGACCCGGGGTGGAGGGCTGGCAGCCCGGCGACGCGGTGACCGTGATGCCGCTGCGCTGGGACGACACCTGCCCCGCCTGCCGGGCCGGTCATCAGCACATCTGCCAGCACCTCGACTTCATCGGCATCGACTCCCCGGGAGCGATGCAACAGCGCTGGACCGTACCCGCGGTCACCCTCCTGCGGCTACCGGACTCCGTACCCCTCGACCGCGCCGCACTCGTCGAGCCGACGGCGGTCGCCGTGCACGACGTGGGCCGGGCCGAAGTGCGCAGCGGCGAACGGGTCGTCGTCGTCGGCGGCGGACCGGTGGGTGTCCTCATCGCGCTGGTCGCGCGCGCCGCCGGTGCCGAGGTCCGGGTCGTCGAGCTCAGCGCCCACCGCCGCCTGCTCGCCGAGAAGCTGGGCCTGGCGACCTGGAACCCCGCCGCGGCGGACGTGCCCGAGCTGGTGCGTGAATGGACCGGCGACGCGGGGGCGGACGTCGCCTTCGAGGTGTCGGGTGCCGCCGCCGGGATGGACACGGCCGTCGACGTCCTCGGTGTCCGGGGCCGGCTGTGCCTGGTCGCCATTCACCCCCAGCCTCGCGAGGTGAACCTGCACCGCTTCTTCTGGCGCGAACTCACCCTGGTCGGCGCCCGGTTGTACGACCGGTCCGACTTCGAGCGGGCCGTGACCCTGGTCGCGGACGGCACGATCCCCGCCGAGCAGCTCATCAGCAAGGTGGTGCCGCTCGCCGAGGCGCCCTCGGCGTTCGAGGCCCTGGAAGCGGGCGGCGACGTGATGAAGATCCTCGTGGACTGCACCGACAAGGCCGAGGAGAACCTCGTATGACCGCCTTCGACCTCACCGGCAGGCTCGCCGTCGTCACCGGTGCCCGGCGTGGCATCGGCAGGGCCATGGCCCGCGCGCTCGCCGAGGCCGGCGCGGACGTCATCGGCGTCAGCGCCTCACTGAAGGAGTCCGGCAGCGGCGTCGAGAAGGACGTCGTCGCCACGGGCCACGGCTTCGAGGCGATCCGCACCGACTTCGCCGACCCCGAAGCCGTCCGCGCCCTGGGCGCGGACCTGGCCGGGCGGGAACGCCCGGTGGACATCCTCGTCAACAACGCCGGCACCATCCGCCGAGCCCCGGCTGCCCAACACGCGGATTCCGATTGGGAGTTGGTGCTCCAGGTCAACCTGAACGCGCAGTTCGCGCTGACCCGGGCGGTGGGCGCGGCGATGGTGGCCCGCGGCCAGGGCAAGGTCATCTTCACGGCGTCACTGCTCAGCTTCCAGGGCGGGATCACCGTGCCCGGCTACACCGCCGCCAAGCACGGGATCGCCGGGCTGACCAAGGCGCTGGCCAACGAATGGGCCGCGCACGGCGTCAATGTCAACGCCATCGCGCCGGGCTACATCGCCACCGACAACACCCAGGCCCTGAGAGAGGATCCGGTACGCGGCAAGGCGATCCTGGACCGCATCCCGGCCGGCCGCTGGGGCGACGCGGACGACCTGGCGGGCGCCACCGTCTTCCTCGCCTCGGACGCCGCCGCCTACATCCACGGCACCGTCCTGCCCGTCGACGGCGGATGGCTCGGCAGATGAGCACCGACCTGACCGCCGCCCTGTCCGGGGCCCGGATCCTGCCCGTGCTGACCCTGCCGGACGTCGCCACGGCGGCGCCACTGGCCGAGGCGCTCGCCGCGGGCGGTGCCCGGTGCGCCGAGGTCACCTTCCGCACCCCGGACGCCGAACAGGCGCTGCGGGCGATGGCAGCCCATGGTGGCCTCACCGTGGGCGCCGGCACGGTCCTCACCCCCGAGCAGGCGAAGCGGGCGGTCGAGGCCGGCGCCCGCTTCGTGCTCTCGCCCGGCTTCGACGCGGAGGTCGTGGAGACATGCCAGGAGCTGGGTGTCCCGGTCGTGCCCGGCATCGCCACCGCCACGGAACTGATGCAGGCCCTGCGAGCCGGACTCACCACCGTGAAGCTGTTCCCGGCCGAACCTCTGGGAGGCACCTGGCTGCTCCAGGCTCTCGCGGCGCCGTTCCCCCAGGCCCGGTTCGTGCCGACGGGTGGCATCGGGCCCGCGCACCTGTCCACGTACCTCTCTCATCCGGCGGTCCTCGCGGTCGGCGGCAGCTGGATGGCCGCCCCCGGCCACCTGGAGCGCGGGGACTACGCGGAGATCCAGAGGCTGACGGCCGAGGCCGTGGAGAGGAGCGCGGCGTGACCGGGCGGGGACCCGAGGTGGTCGCCCTCGGCGAGGTGATGCTGCGCTTCGACCCGGGCGAGGGCCGGATCCGCACCGCCCGCACCTTCCAGGTCTGGGAGGGCGGCGGCGAGTACAACGTCGTCCGCGGCCTGCGCCGCTGCTTCGGTCTGCGGACGGCCGTCGCCACGGCTCTCGTGGACAACGAGGTGGGCCGCCTCACCGAGGACCTCATCCTGCAGGGCGGGGTCGACACCTCACTCATCCGCTGGGTTCCCGCCGACGGCATCGGCCGCGCCGCCCGCAACGGCCTCAACTTCGTCGAACGCGGCTTCGGCATCCGGGGAGCCCTCGGCGTCAGCGACCGCGCGAACACCGCAGTGTCCCAGCTGCGGCCGGGCGACATCGACTGGGACTCCGTCTTCTCCACGGGCGCTCGCTGGTTCCACACCGGCGGTATCTTCGCGGGGTTGTCGGACACCACGGTCCAGGTCGCCGAGGAGGCGATGACCGCCGCCCGCCGGCACGGTGCGACCGTCTCCTACGACCCCAACTACCGCCCGAGCCTCTGGGCCGGCCGGGGCGGCCCGGAACGGGCACGCGAGGTCGACCTCCGGCTGGCCCGGCACGCCGACGTCGTGGTGGGTGCCCTGGGCCTGGCGGGCGTACATCCCGGAGCGGTACGCGTCGGTGCCGACGAGGTGTCACAGGCACTGTCCGAGGTGGCGGACCGGCTGCCCGGGGTGAGGGTGCTGGCGACGACCCTGCGGGGCGTGCCCTCGGCCGGGGTCAACGACTGGACCTCGGCAGCCTGGTCGGCGCAGACAGGGTTCGTCGCGGGCCCCGAGATGCCCGGCCTGCACGTGCTGGACCGCATCGGATCCGGTGACGGGTTCGCCGCCGGCCTGATCTACGGCCTGCACACCGGGACCGGCCTCGAGCGTGCCCTCGCGTACGGCACCGCCCATGGAGCGCTCACCATGACCACCCCCGGCGACGTCTCCATGGCATCCCTCGCCGAGGTCGAGGCACTTGTGGGCGGAGGCTCCGCCCACGTCCGGCGCTGAGCGCCTGTCCGCGACCGGCAACACACCACCGACGTCCCGAGGAGGGCGCCTTGCGCCGCAGAAAGATCACCAACACGCCCGTCGAGCTCACCGAGCTCGGCTTCGGGGCCGCCGTCGTGGGCAACCTCTACCGGGTCACCCCGGCCCACGACGCGGCGGCCGCCGTCGAAGCCGCCTGGGACTCGGGCATCCGGTACTTCGACACCGCCCCCCACTACGGCCTCGGTCTCTCCGAGCGCCGGCTGGGGGCGGCCCTGCGGGACCGTCCGCGCGACGAGTACGTCATCTCCTCGAAGGTGGGGCGGCTGCTGGTCCCCAACGAGCGGCCCCAGGGCGTCGACAGCGAGGGCTTCGTCGTACGGGACGATCTGCGGCGGGAGTGGGACTTCAGCCGGGACGGAGTACTCCGGTCCATCGAGGGCACTCTCGAACGCACGGGGCTGGACCGGCTGGACGTCGTGTACGTGCACGATCCCGACGACCACTGGAAGCAGGCGGCCGAGGAGGCCATGCCCGCCCTGGCGGACCTGCGTGACCAGGGTGTCATCGGGGCCATCGGGGCCGGCATGAACCAGTCGGCCATGTCGGCCCGGTTCCTGCGCGAGACCGCCGCCGACGTGGTCATGCTGGCGGGGAGGTACAGCCTTCTCGACCAGTCGTCACTGGACGACGTCCTGCCCGCGGCAGCGGAGCATGGCAAGAGCATCGTGGCGGTCGGCGTGTTCAACTCGGGACTGCTCTCCCGCGACCGACCGGCGGAGGGCATGAAATACGACTACAGGGACGCTCCGGTCGAGCTTGTCGCGCGGGCACGGGCCATCGCGGACGTGTGCGAGGAACACGGTACGACCCTGCCCGCGGCAGCGATCGCGTTCCCCTTCACCCATCCCAGTATCATCAACGTCACCCTCGGCATGCGCGACCGGGACCAGGTCACGCGGAACGTTGGACTGCACAGCCGACCCGTCCCCGGTGGTCTCTGGGCCGATCTGCGTGCCCGGGGGCTCATCAGACCGGACGTGCCCGAAACGCACACGCACGAAGAGGGAGCACGGTGTCCCTGACGGACAAGGCCATCGAGCGGATTCGTGAGCTGATCCGGACCGGCGCGCTGCCTCCCGGTTCGAAGCTGCCTCCGGAACCGGAGCTGGCGGCTCAGCTGGGGCTGTCCCGCAACCTGGCGCGCGAGGCGGTCAAGGCACTGGCGGTCGCCCGTGTGCTGGAGGTCAAGCGCGGCGACGGCACGTATGTCACCAGCCTGCAGGCGAGCGTATTGCTGGAGGGCCTCGGCGGTGCCGTGGAACTGCTCCAGGCCGACGCGGGCGCGCTGCTGGACCTGATCGAGGTGCGGCGGCTGCTCGAACCGGTCGCCACCGGGCTCGCCGCCACCCGTATCACCGACGAGCAACTGGCCGAGGTCAAACACCACCTCGACGCGATGCGGCAGGCCCGCGACGACGTCGAGCTGTTCAACGCGCACGACGCGGTGTTCCATCGCGCCGTTGTCGCGGCCACGGGGAACGAGTCCCTGCTGGCACTGCTCGAAGGCGTCTCGGGTCGCACGCTTCCTGCCCGGATCCTGCGCGGTCGGGGCGACGCCCGTGTCGCGGCCAGGACCGTCACGGAGCACGAGGCGATCTTCGAGGCGCTGGCCGGCCGCGACGCCCCACTCAGCCAGGCGGCCGCACTGCTGCACGTCAGCAGTACGGAACGGTGGCTGCGGGAACACATCGAGTCCGGCGGCTCTCCTTCCGGCAACCCCGCGAACTCCGGATGAGAGCGAGATCAGAACTCGCTCTCATCCGGAGGCACAATGCTGCCCGCGGCCCGGTGCGCTGCGTGCCGCATCGCCGGGTTCTCACCTCGTAGCCGAGGAGGGGCGCCGCCCGGCTGGTGGTGTGCCTGACCGTCGCGGGCGACGCCGGAGCGCCCGACCTGATCCACGAGGGCGGCGTCCGCTGAGGGGCCTCGCGTTTTCCGGACAAGCGTCGGCCGTTGATTTCACGCGGCGATTCGCAACTTCTGATGTTCGGCGTGAACTTCGCGTGGGGGTCGGTAACCCACCGCCGAGTGAAGGCGTTTGTGATTGTACCAGAACTCGATGTAGCGGGTGATGTCCTGCCGGGCCGCCTCCCGGGTCAGGTAAATCACCCGCGATACACGCTCGTTCTTCAGGACACTGAAGAACGATTCGGCCATTGCGTTGTCGAAACAGATTCCGGTACGGCCGGCAGATCTGCGGAGCCCGAGCCGATTCAACTCCAGGGCGAACTCCACTGACATGTAATTTCCAGGTTCAACCAGTGGATGCAACACGAGCTTATGTGATCGATAGTAGATGGTCGTTGAGAGCTTCGGCGGGTGTCTTCCAACCGAGGCTCTTGCGAGGGCGACTGTTGAGGGTGGCGGCGATCGCCTCGATGTCCTCCGCCGCCCACCGGGAAAGGTCAGTGCCCTTCGGGAAGTATTGGCGCAACAGGCCGTTCGTGTTCTCGTTGGTGCCGCGCTGCCAGGGACTGTGCGGGTCGGCGAAGTAGACCGGGACGCCGGTCTCGATCGTGAACTGGGCGTGTGCCGACAGCTCCTTGCCGCGGTCCCAGGTCAGCGACCGCCATAGTTGCCCGGGCAGAGTGCCGACTGTGGCCGCAAGCGCATCTTTCATCGTCACCGCGCCATAGCCGGGCAGCGGCGGCCCGTTCTTGGTACGCGGGACGATGCCGTAGCCGTCCTGGCGGGGCAGGTGGACGAGCAGCGTGAATCGGGTTGTCCGCTCAACCAGCGTGCCGATCGCCGATCGCTCGAGTCCGATCAGGAGGTCGCCCTCCCCATGTCCCGGTACGGCTCGGTCGTCGGCCTCGGCTGGCCGCTCGCTGATCAGTACCGCGGGTGTGACGTGGGCCCATGACTTCTGGCAGGGCTCAAGGCCCAGCTCGCGCATGAGCCGGCGCACCAGCTCCAGGCCCGCGGTGTGGCCCCAGCGGCGCAGCTGGGCGTGGATGCGCCGGTAGCCGTAGGTGCTGTCGGACTCCTCGAATGCCTTCTTGATGAGCAGTTTCAGTTCCTCGCGCCGCTGGCCCGTCGCGGATTCCGGGCGGCCGCGCCAGTTGTAGTAGCCGGACTTGGAAACGCCGAGCCGATCACACATGAACTCGACGCTGTACGCGTACTCCACCGTGTCGAGCCGCATCTCATCGATGAACTCGTACTTGCTCGCTACCGGGGATCCTTCGCGAAGTACGCCGCGCATTTTTTCAGGAAGGCGTTCTCCATCTCGACTTCGCGAATGCGGCGTTCGAGCTCCTTGAGACGGGCCCGCTCACTCACCGATAGTTCCGCATCAGCGGGAGGCTCGTGCTGTTTCTGATGCTTCTTCACCCAGCCCCGGAGGGTCTCCGGATTCAGTTCAAGTTCACGAGCTGTCTCGGAGATGGTCTTGCTGGACCGGAGCGCGATCTGGATGGCTTCCTCGCGGAACTCCGGCGAGTACTTACTGGGTGGCGCCACTTCTTCCTCGTTTCCTTGTTCAGGACAACCCTATTGGGTGCCTGTCCGGAAACTTCGTGGCCCCTCAGTGACAGGCGCAGGCCCATCGTGGACAGGGCCCCGGCGAGCTCGTCGCGCAGGGCTGCGGCATCGTCCTGGGTGCCGTGGACCATCAGGCACCAGTCGTCCGCATACCGGGAAATCCGGTAGTTGGGGAGACCTTGGCGGCGACGTCTGGTCCGTTCCCAGGGCGTGGACCCCGGGCCTCCCGGAGCCTGGGCGATGTATTCGTCCAGGACAGAGAGGGCCACGTTGCTGAGCAACGGCGACAAGATCGATCCCTGCGGGGTACCGGCAGTGGTATCCCGAAGCCGACCGTCCTCACCGAGGATGCCCGACTTCAAGAACGCCTTGACCAGGGCCAGGACACGTTTGTCCCCGACGCGAGCCCGCACCCGGTCCAGAAGAGCGGGATGCGAAATCTCGTCGAAGCAGGCTTTGATGTCGCCCTCCACGATCCACTCGTACTTCTTGGACGTGAAGAACCGCACCTCGGCCACCGCGTCATGAGCCCGGCGGTTCGGGCGGAACCCGTAGGAACACGGGAGGAATTCCGCCTCGAAGATCGGCTCCAGCACCAGCTTCAAGGACGCCTGCACCACCCGGTCAGCGATCGTCGCGATCCCCAGACGACGCATCTTGCCGCCCGTCTTGGGGATCAACCGCTCTCGGCTCGGCAGCGGACGGAAACTGCGGTCCCGAATGCTGGACCGCAGCGTGTCGAGGAACTCCTCGACACCCGTCCCCGCCGCGACGGACGCCACCGTGGCACCGTCCACCCCGGCGGTCTTCGCGCCCTTGTTGCCCCGCACCCGATCCCACGCCACCAGAAGGAACGCGGGATCGGCACAGAGGTTGAACAGGTCATCGAACCTGCGATGAGGATCATCACGGGCCCAACGGTGCAGCTTGGCCTGGATCTACAGTACCCGGCGCTCCGCCACATACGTGGCGGACTCCAGCTCGTCGGTATTCACCGGCGTCCTCCTCCTGGCATTCCATACGCTTCCACTGCCGACTTGCTGGCCCCCTTCGCCATGTACGCGCCGTTAACGCGCTCGGACTACTACGGGGCCTCCGCCACGCACCGGAGCCGTCAGCCGACGACGGACCTTGCCCCCCAACTGGCTGGCTGCCAGCCGGGAAGGCGACCCCGACACGCTTCCCACGTTCACCACCACACCGATCGACGAACGAGCCGCCCAGCTCTACCCCGACAGCATCGCCACGGTTACGCCGCAGGCATTCACCGTGGCCTCCCCACCGGCATCGAAAGACCGGCTTCGAAGTCGCCGCCCTCCGGCGGCGTGCGCTGCACCCGGCCCAGATCCTCCAGATTGGAGCCGGTGGAACCGTTACGGGACGTCAGACACTGGTTCCTCTCGTACGGCGTCTCGTCTTGCTTGCCGGACCCGCGCCGTCTGGAAGTACCGACGCGTCCCGTCGTTGTCAGGACTGCTCCCACCTCACCGCACGTCTCTGCGGTTCGGCTGTCCTCAGCTTCACCGGCCTGCTGCGACAGGTCGGCGGCAGGGGCCTTCCACCCCCACTCGGTATGGCAGCGCCTCGTGGCGCACCTCGATCTTGTTCCACTTCGAAGTACCCGGCGGTAGGTGACAGACCGTGATCTCCAGGCCGCTCTCTCGTGCGAAGGCGGCAAGGTTGCTTTTCCAGGTCCAGCGGCGGGGGTCGTTGGAGCCGCCGGAGTCGGCGGTGATCAGGAGCCGGCCGGCAGTCGGGTGGTCCGGCCGCCCTCGATGCTGCCACCAGCGACGGATGGACTCCACCGCGAACGCGGCAGTGTCGTGGTCGGTGCCGACGTTGACCCATCCGCTGTTGTTGGCGATGTCGTAGATCCCGTAGGGGATCGCCATGGGCTGGTCGTTGGTGGTGAACGTGTGGCAGTCCACCTTGATCGCGTTCTTGCCCGGCCGCCAGGTGCGGCCCGGCCGGTCCCGGTTGCCGAGCCATTCCTTGGCCTTGGTGTCGACGCTGATCACCGGCTGGGCATCGTTGAGGAACGCGGCGGCGGTGGTATTCAGGTGGGTGAACTGGGCATCGCGGTCCGGATGGTTGATGCCCTCTGTTGTCTTCGCGGTTCCCTGCAGGCTGTAGCCCAGGGCGTGCAGCAGGTGTCCGACGGTTGAAGCGCTGATCGGGTGGCCCTGCGTGGTGAGGGTCAAGGCCAGGGCCCGTAACGACAGCGTGGTCCACCGCAACGGGGAGACAGGGTCTCCTCGGGTGTGCGGCTCGAGCAGCGACTCCAGCGCGGGCAGCAGACCAGGGTCGGTGTCTGTCAGCCGCTTGCGGCCCGCACCTGGAGCCCGGACCCGCAGGGTCGGTGAGGAGCAACCGGCCAACTCGGCCAAACCTCGCGCGATGGTTGCAGTGCTGGTCCCGGAGGCGGCAGCGACCCGGACGATCCCGCCGCGGCCGAGGGCCGCTGCCTCACTGGCCAGGTACAACCGACGGCGGCGCTCATCGAAGTGCGGCAGGATCTGATCGAACTTGGCCCGCAGAGCACAAGCGGCAACGCGGCCTGACAGACACGGGGTCATATCTCAAACTCCCACCAACACCCCTCTGCCGAGCACTTATTGAAATACGGGCCCCGGCGGTGCCGGAGTACTGGCGCTGCACTCCGGCCGAGACCGTGCCTTTCTTGATGAACCCGG
Source organism: Streptomyces sp. NPDC002643 (assembly GCF_053592555.1). Classification (NCBI taxonomy): domain Bacteria; kingdom Bacillati; phylum Actinomycetota; class Actinomycetes; order Kitasatosporales; family Streptomycetaceae; genus Streptomyces; species Streptomyces sp. NPDC002643. The sequence continues at coordinate 8,145 of NZ_JBSFVY010000011.1, read as the reverse complement.
TGTCGTCGATGATCAGTACTCCAGCCACGTCCCCGAGCTTCTCGGCGACGTATTCCTGCAGGTCGTCGCGTACGTCGTCGGGATCCCAGCAAGCCCGGCCCAAGAGGTGCTGCAGCCCCGCAGGAGTGCGGTGACCGGCATGTTCGGCCAGCTGCCAGCTGTTCTTCCGACCCACCGGACCGATCAGGCCGTGCACGTAGGCACGCATCCTCCGCCGCAGATCCACCCGACCGAACCGGTGGCCGACCCGCACGAGTACTTCTTCCAGTTCCGCGGACCAGGCATCGAGCTGTACATCGTCTTGCACGACAAGCACAACGGCCCGCCGCAGCCGAGGTCACGAACTTCCGCAACCTGACGCAGCGTCAGCCCAGTACACTCAGAAACACGGCCCTGACCAGCAGTGATAGCGAACTGCGACTGGAGTACTAGGGCCTGTGTGGAGTTGTGATCAAGGCTGTGATCCGAGGTGTCGGATCCAGAGGAGGCCGGCGCATAATTCGAGTCCAGCCTGGTAGCTCCTCGCCGGCACCGTTGGCGTTACCGAGGAACACGTCGTCGATCCGGGCCGGATCGAGGTCGGGTGTACGGGCCAACAGCTCACGAATGGTGTGCGCGGCCAGGTCGTCCGGGCGGACGGAGGCGAGGCCGCCGCCGTACCTGCCCACCGGAGTGCGGACGGCATCGACGATGTAGACGTCGCGCAGACGGGCGTCGGTCATGGGGCGTCGCTCCTTCCGGCGGCCTTCAGCGCCCGCAGGGCTCTGAGTTCCTCCAGGGTCGGTGGTTCGGTGGTGACGACCTCGTCGGCGACCTTCAGCTCCCAGCCCGTGGCGGCACACACCTGCTCGACCGTCACCCCGGGGTGGACCTCGGTCAGGAAGAGTTCGGCGGTGGAAGCATCGGGACGCAGGATGCCCAGGTCGGTGATGAGGGGACACGACTTTCCCACCCCGGGCAGTGGTGTCCCACCCTGCGGCCGGGAGCTTCTCCCGGGCCCCGGGCAGCCCGAAGACAGCCGTCCGGCGCCTTGCGCCGCCTCGGGCCGCTCCCGCCGGTGCCTCTCCCGCTTCCCGTTTCTTGCGCTTTTCCTGCAGCTCCGGCAGCGCGATCGTGCAGGAGATCTCCCTCGCGTCGGGTGACGACCCGCCCCGGCGGGCGTCAGCCGCTCGCTCCAGCGGCCGGTGACGATGCCGTACAGCGGTGAGGCGCCGTGTTGCCTGCGCGGATGTCGTGCCCGACGGAAGCCGCAGACGAGGTTCAGAGGCATTATGGGGTTAGTCGGGGTAACGGCATCATCAAGAGTGAGCGGTAAAAGATGCGATACCGAACCACTTCCGGCGGTAGGCCGGACGACGCCCTCAACGCCGCATTCGCAGCCACGGCCACCGCTGACGAGTGGGGCACCGTAACGGGGTGGAGTGAGGGCGCCCAGGTGATGCTCGGCTACGCCCCTGAGGACATCGTGGGCAAGCCGGCGGCCGACCTGCTCGCCGAGGACATGAAAGAGCTGGTCCGGCAGCCCCGCAACGGGCAGCCAGAGCGCTGGAGCGGAAAGGCGACGCTCCGGCACCGGGACGGCCACCGCGTGGAGGCGAGGCTGCTCGCGAACCGCCGGGTGGCGCAGGACGGAGCCGCCGAGTGGTTCGTGGTGTCTGCTATGCCGCGCCCGCCGCGCCCTTACCACAGCGACGCGCTGGTGCAGTGGGCATTCGCCCAGTGGCCCTATGCCCTGGCCATCTACGACACGGATCTGCGGCTGGAGCGGGCGAACACCGATATGGAACGCGTACTCGCCCTCCCTGAGGACCAGATCCGCGGGCTGCGCGTGTCCGAGATAGCCACGGGCCCCGAGGCCGACAGGACCGAGGAGGCCATGAGACTGGCACTGGCCACCGGCGAACCGCAGCACCTGGAGAGCTACTTCCGTGCACCTGGCGAAAGCCGCATGCACGCCTGGTCGGTGTCCGTCGCTCCGCTGAAGGACCGGACCGGCGAGCTGCGCGGTGTATGTCACGTTGCACGGGACATGACAGAGCAGTACGAGGCCCGGCAGCGGCTGATACTGGTCAACGAGGCCGGCACCCGCATCGGCACCACCCTCGACATCACCCATACCGCTCAAGAACTGGTCGACGTGGCCGTCCCCCGGCTCGCGGACTACGCATCCGTCGACCTGCTCACGTTCCTGCACGGCAGCGATGAACCGTCTTCGGGCCCGCCGACCGCCACCCTGCGCCACACTACCCGGCAGTCCGTCCTTCCGGGTTGTCCCGAGGTCCAGACCCAGCCCGGAGCCATCACTGCCTATCCAGCGTTTTCAGCGCCGGCCGAATGCCTGGCCACAGGCCGCGCAGCGACATACGACATGACCGACTCCGCCATTACCCGGTGGGCGGCCGGCGACCCTGCCGTATCCGCCTGGGCCGACGTGTACGGGATGCATTCGATGATGGTGGTGCCGATACGTGCACGCGGCATCACACTCGGCATAGCCTTCTTCGCCCGACATCAGCGCCCGGATCCCTTCGAGCGGGACGATCTGCTGCTGGCCGAGGAGATCACCGCCAGAGCGGCCGTCTGCATCGACAACGCCCGCCGCTACACCCGCGAGCGTGTTACCGCCGAAACCCTGCAGCGAAGCCTGCTCCCACGGACCCTCCCCCGGCAGGCCGCGGTAGAGGTGGCTTCCCGCTACCTTCCCGCCGGCGCCCGGACCGAGATAGGAGGCGACTGGTTCGACGTGATCCCGCTCTCCGGTGAACGAACGGCCCTGGTCGTCGGCGATGTGGTTGGCTGCGGCCTTCAGGCCTCCGCCACGATGGGCCGGCTGCGCACGGCCGTGCGCACCCTGGCCGACATCGACCTCCCACCCGACGAGCTGCTCACCCACCTCGACGACATCGTCACTCGGCTCTCCTCGGAAACGTGCACCCCCGAGGACGCCGAGATCGCCGGCGAGATCGGTGCCACCTGCCTGTACGCCGTCTACGACCCGGTCTCCCGCCGCTGCACCCTGGCCCGGGCAGGCCACCCACCACCGGCTGTTCTCATCCCGGACGGGACCGCCTACCTCCTCGACCTGCCGGCCGGCCCACCGCTCGGCCTTGGGGGCTTGCCCTTCGAGGCCAGCGAGATCGAACTGCCCGAGGGCAGTCTCCTCGCCCTGTACACCGACGGCCTGGTCGAAGACCGGAACCGCGACATCGACGAAGGCCTCGACACGCTGCGTGCCTCCCTCGCCCAGCCCGCCCCGTCCCTGGACGCCCTCTGCGACGCCGTACTCACAGCCGTGCGTCCCGCGCGCTCCGACGACGACATCGCGCTGCTTTTGGCCCGTACCCGTGCCCTCCACGACGACCAGGTCGCCGCCTGGGACCTCCCCAGCGACCCCGCCATCGTCGCCCAGGCTCGCCAAAACACCGCCGCCCAGCTGACCGCTTGGGGACTGGACGAGGCCGCCTTCGTCACCGAGCTGATCGTCAGCGAACTGGTCACCAACGCCATCCGCTACGGCCAACCTCCCATCCAACTGCGACTGATCCACGCCGGCACCCTGATCTGCGAAGTCTCCGACGCCAGCAGCACCGCACCACACATGCGCCGGGCCCGTATCTTCGACGAAGGCGGCCGCGGCCTGCTCCTTGTCGCCCAGCTCGCCGCACGCTGGGGCACCCGCCATATGCACACCAGCAAAACCATCTGGGCCGAGCAGCTGCTCCCGGCTAGCTGACACACACGTTTCACCTGCCGAGGGCGACCAAAGCCATCTGCGCAGCCGACGACGGGTCTGTCAAACGTACCGTCCCACCCTGCACTGCGCAGGATCCGTGGACAGGGTCAACACCTGCATCGAGTGCTCTGTGCTCCGATGACCGGCACCCGGGGCCTGAGCGACCTGCCCACACCCAACCCGACAAGTAACGCACATCACATCAATCAACTGAAATATCCGGAAAACAAGATGAGGTTGCCCTGATCAGCGAGCAGGGGACGCCCAACGCGTCCCCTCAAGTAACACGTCTCTGACTGGTCAGGAGCCTGCCGTGAGTCCGTCCACCCCCGTTAGGAACGGTGCGTCCTCGTCGCCGGGCATGGTGAAGCAGAGCGCCCGACGCGTCATACCGCTGTGGGAAGCGGCCGGCGCACGGCGGCTGAGCCCTGTCTCCGCTGACCTCGCGACAAGCGGGCACGACTCGGCGCTCGTGACCGGGGTGGCCCGGTGAGCTGCGTCGCCTGCTGTGCCCATCGCGCCCGCCGCCGTCTCCTGCGCAAGCCGGACGCCGACCGGTCCCCGTCGCAAGAGGTACAGGTGCGGCGCGGCGCGCGGCGCGCGGCAGCCGGGGTGGCGGCGACCACGTTCGCCTACGTCGCGCTCCTCGCGGTGCCGGACCACGTAGGGTCCTCGTTCGGCACCGGCCTGACATCGGCCTCCGCCCGACGTCTGCGCCCATACGGGGCCGCCGTCGCCGAGCAGGTGACGTCGGCCGGGCAGGTCGGGGCCCAGCTGCTGGAGCGGGTCAGCGCCTTCGCGCCGTGGCCCCTTGCCACGCTCGGCCTCATCTGGCTGGCCCGCCGGGACCAGACGCTCTATGTGCGTCTGGCATCCGCTCTGCTGCTGTTCGGCGCGGCAGGTCTCGTCGTCTTCGCCTCCGTGCGGGGCCTGTCGGTGCGCGAACTGCCCCTCGTCCACGGCTACCTGTCGCTGCCCGCCGTACGCGCGAGCTGGTTTGTGCTGTTGGGCCTGGCGGTCGTCGCCACCACCACGAAGGCCTGGCCTCGGGTCACTGTCGCGCTGGTCGCGGCGGGCGAGGTGGTGGGCGCGGTGTCGGCCACGGACCCGGAGCTGCTCGCCGTCCTCCTGGCGGCGGTGGTACCGGTCGTGGCGTGGAACGCTGCGGGACGTCTGTTCCCCCGTGCGGAGAAGCAGCGGCACCGGGCCGCGGGCACGGTGGAGTCGGACGCGGACGTGGTCGTGCTCCAGCAGCCCCGCACCCGGGCACCGCAGACGCACGCCGGCCCGGCGCCGACGCCGGTGCCGTTGCGACGGGCGGGCTGACGGCCATGCGGGTCGACTCCCTGATCGAGGCCGCCGGATGGTGGTCCTACCTCGTGGTGTTCGCCATGACGGCCGCGGAGACCAGTGCCTTCATCGGTCTGCTGGTGCCCGGCGAGGCCGTTGTCCTGCTCGCATCCGCGATCGCGGGCCGCGGCGACCTCGATCCGCTGGTGCTCTGCGCCGTCGTACTGGCCGGTGGCATGACCGGCGACAACCTCGGCTACGCGCTGGGCAGGCGGTGCGAGCGGTGCCCGCGCGGACGGCTGACCCGCCGTTTCCGGTCCGCCGACGGCGGCGGGATCGACCGGGCCCGGGCCTTTCTGGCGCGCCACGGCGGTGCGGCGGTGATCGCCGGACGGTTCATCGGATTCGTGCGGACCTTCGTGCCGTTCGCCGCCGGCGCGGCCGGAATGCCGTACCGTCGCTTCTTCGCCTACAGCACGGCCGCGTCGCTTGTGTGGGGTGTCGGCAACGTACTCCTGGGTTACTTCGCCGGTGCCGCCGCCACCGAGGCCCTGCACTCGGCCGGTCTGATCGGCGCCGCAGCGCTCGCTGCCCTGGCCGTGGGGCTGCTGTGCGGCGTGCTGATCCTCAAGCGTCACCACCGCCGCAGCACGCGGACAGCGTCTGTCGTGGTGGCTTTCGGTGGGACTGACCGGGCCGCCGTACAGGATTCGATGCACGTCTCGTCGCGCCTGACGGAGGAGTAGCCGTGTGCTTCGGGCTCCGCGCACGAGGACACCGAGGAGTCCTCCATGGCGGGCCGCTTCGAGTCGAAGCTGGACGTGCGAGGCCGGGAGGAATTCATGACGCGGTCCGGTCGGTACTCGACTCCGCAGTCCGCGCACGGTCCCCGCGCCCGCCCGAGGACAGCACGGCTGGCGACAACGGGATGCAGCCGATGCTCGTCCCGGCCGTCGGCGGGGTGGTGTTCGGCGCCGACCCGGTCGAGGGGTGCCGTGACCGGATCCTGGTGAGCACGGTGCGCGGTGGAACCGACCAACTGGTCACCTGGTGCGGGCCGCTGCACGGGACCGGCCTGCGGATCCACCGGTCTTTCGAGCGTGCGGCAACCGAGTCGGCGGCGGGGCCTGGTACGCCGGAAGGTCACGGCCGTCGCACCCGATGTGCTGTGGTGCGGGGACGTGACGCAGATCGACACCGCCGAGGGGTCGCTCTCGGCCGCCGCTGTCGCTTGCGGACGGTCTGCGGCTCGAAGATGCCGTCGCGGTCCTTCGACACATCGATCTCGACCATGGTCGGCATCGGTTGGCACGGTCTCGAACCACCTGCCGTTGCGCGAGTTGCCCCGCCCGGCCCGAGATTGCTTGGTCGGTGGCCGTCGCCAGACCCGAACGGTCAGGACCGTGACGGTGCCCGTCGCAAAGGCACCTACCGGGACCCGGTCTGCGGCCCGGCGGCAGCATCGCTCCAAGGCAGCGCCGACAGATCGAACACATGGCGCGAAGAGCGCGGACTCCAGTAGTCGCTTCGTCAGCAGCAGTCCGCCCTCGCCCGTCAGTTGCAGGTCCTCGGGCCGGGGCCGGGGGACGAACTCCTCGATGAGGGGCACCCGTTCATTGACTTCAAGCGGGCTTTGCTGCGGCTCTAATCGGGCGGGCTCGGCATGTTGGGGGTCTCGAACATCGCCTGCACATCGAGCTCGACCTTCACCGTGGGGCCAACGATGTTGATGCCACGCGCGAGCATGCTTCGCCAGTTGAGGCCGAAGTCGTCCCGGTGCAGTTCAGCGGTGGCGAATGCCGCGCAGCGCAGTTCCCTGCCGTAGCCCCCCTCGGTCGTGCCGCGGTAGACGGTGTCCAAATGCACCGAACGACTGACTCCATGCAGTGTCAGGACGCCTGCCACCGTCCACCGCGAGCCGTGGCGCGGGACGAAGCGCTCGCTGGCGAAGTGGATGTACGGGTACCTCGCGGTGTCCAGGAAGTCCGAGGATCGCAAGTGGTTGTCACGTGTCTTGCTGCCGGTACTGATGCTGGTGGCATCGATCGTGACGTCGATTTTCGAGTCCTCCATGCATTCGGCTATGGCGATGCTGCCGTCGAATCGGGTGAAGCGTCCGTGCACATGGGCCCGGCCGATGTGCGTTGCGATGAAGCGGACGGCTGTGTGCGGGGGATCAAACACCCACGTCCCGGGCGTCGGCAACTGCTTCAGCGGAGCAGCCAGCAGCCGCACCTCCCCGAGCCCGCAGTGTGACCCGGCGACTATGTCGGCCCCTGCGCGGACCGGCTCCATGCCGTCCGCGGTGATGAGCACGGAATACCCACCAGGCGGCAAAGCGGCCATGAACCCGCCGTAGGGGTCGCTCGTGCCGGTCATCACCTCCTGGCCTGTCGGGTGGTCGGCCACGGTGATGGCAGCGCCCGGCAGCGGCAGGCCTACTGGATCCACCACCGTGCAGCTGACGGTCCCAGCGCCCGAGGGCACGGGAGGGAAGGCGCCATGATTGGAAAGGACACCACGAGTATGGCGGAGCAGCCCAAAGATCACGGTTGTCTACGGCTCCTTGATGAGATGTATGCGTGATGCGGTTTACGTCGGAGTCAGTCAGCCGGCAGACGCGGCAGGAGGAGATCGTCCGCGAGGGTGTGAAGGCGGCCAGGCCGGTCCCCGTCACCGACGGCAGGTTTGTTCTGGCGATCCGCTTTTGCCGGCCGGACTGAGAAGACCCGACCCGTCAGCCCAGCAGCAGAGGCTGTGGTGACCGACAGGTGAGCCCTACGGGGTGGTCCGGCATGGACCGGGGACGGCGCCCGAACGGAGCCGGATGGGAACTCCAGAACTGCAAGGGGCGACGCCATGCATCGCCGTACGGCCGAGGGGGCATGGCGCCGTAGCCAACCCGAACCGCCGCGGTACCCGTGCCAGGCCTCCAGTCCCCTCTCGCGCCCGGAGTCCGCACTGGCCGATGTCTCCAGACCGTGAGCCCGGGCTCACTTCCAGCGGCTTGAGGGCATGCGAGATGTAAGTGGGCGGTTCGTAAGGTGATGTCCGTTTCTGGCTGGGGTTGGGGCAAGGTCGCTGGTGGAGGGTGGGTCGGCTATTGCTTCCTGGCGAAGTTG